>CAYMSH010000067.1:0-20344 GCA_964392945.1 uncultured Planctomycetaceae bacterium
AGGGCCTGCGAGTTGGGATGATCACGATCGATACTTATCGGGTAGCCGCTGTCGACCAATTGCAGACATACGCCGAGATTGTTGAAGTGCCGCTGAGAACCGTGTTGAGCCCCTCGGAGCTTCGACAGGCGATATACGCACTGCGAGGCATGGACGTTGTGCTCATAGACACCACCGGGCGAAGTCAGAACGACTTGCTCAGGTTGAGCCAGTTGCGCAGCTTCCTCGATGCGGCCGACGCAGACGAGGTCCACATTGTAGTATCTGCGGCTTCCAATCCGCGTTGCGTTCGCGGTATACTGCAGCGATTCGCTCCGCTGGGAGCGAACAGACTGCTGGTGACCAAGCTCGACGAGGCGTCCACATACGGAGCCGTGCTCGATATGGCCCGTGCGGATGTCGGTCCGATGGCTTACGTAACCAGCGGACAGGAGGTTCCTGACGACATCTCTCCAGCAAACTCCGAAGACCTTGCCCGGAAAATAGTGGAGGGATGTGAAAATGCATAAAGATCAAGCCAGTAAACTCAGACAGATGATGGGGCGGCCGCACAGTCGGGAAAGAAAATCGTCTACTCCTCCTCCAGCCCGGCGCGCGACAAAGACCATCGCAGTCTGCTCGGGAAAAGGCGGCGTCGGCAAATCAAATGTCGCGCTGAACCTTTCGATCATGCTGTCCAGCGCAGGCAATCGCGTGGCCCTCGTTGACGCCGACATGGGAATGGCCAATCTCGACGTACTCCTCAACGCCGACATACAAGGCGATATCTCGCACGTTGTCGCCGGTACGAAACGGCTGGAGGACGTCGTCGTGGACCTGCCCAGCGGTGTACAGTTTGTCGCCGGAGCCAGCGGACTGGCCAGATTGGCCAATCTCAGCGAGTTCCAGCGAACGAGGCTGGCCGAGGAACTGACGCAACTGGAGGCCGACAACGATCTGATCATTATCGACTGCGGCGCGGGAATCGGTCCCGATGTGCTGCAGTTCGCCTCAGGCGCCGATATCGTGCTCGTCGTGACGACTCCTGAGCCTACGGCGATTACGGATGCTTACGGGATGATCAAGGCTCTTTCACGACGCGGATACATCGGGAGCTTGAGCGTTCTGACAAACCAGGCCGACAATCGCCAGGAAGGGCGCGCCACGTACCAGCGACTGGCGGAAGTGGCCAAACGCTTCCTGGACATCCGGATTTTCGATGCCGGATACATAGACGAAGATCCGAAAGTCAGGCAAGCGGTAAGGCGTCGCCAGGCGTTCGTTCTCGCCTACCCCAAGTGTCCAGCCAGCAGGGCGATCGCAGCCCTGGTGAATAAACTTTCTCCCGGCGGAGCCTTGGTAAGACAGAAAGAAGGCTTCTTCCGCCGGATGGTGAAACTGTTTGCGTGATGTGTAACACCTGTAATAACAACGACATAGAAAAGCTGTGCGGGTCCGTCGAAGACGATTGAGCCGCCAGATGAAATGATGAAAAAAACTTAATGCAATCTGAGATTTCGGCCGGACATGCAGAAATGCGGCCGATAGATTGCTGTGATGAGTAAAGAGAGGTAAAATGGAGAAAACACAGAAAGTATGGAGTTTGGGTAAGGCAAATACCGATCCAGATACTCTGTACCTTGCCGATTCGGCGTCTGGCTCGCTTGGCGCCAAGCCGAGATGCAATAAGACTTACGGTGCAATACGATTGATAATATCTTATTTGACAATTAATTACGGGTCGCTGGGAGACTCTCTGAGGACAAGTGCATTCACGTGCGCGAAAGGAGCTGTAAGATGAAGCGTTCTGATAAGGCCCCGCCTGAGCTGGTTCAAAAATGGTGGAAAGTCTACCTTGCCAAACGAGATGAGGAGTCTCGCAATTGGCTGCTGGAGAACTATCTTCCGATAGTTAAGTATTCCGCCGAGCGTTTGCGGGTCCGGCTGCCTGACGAGGTCGATGTTGACGACCTGATTTCCGCTGGCGTATTCGGTCTGATGGACGCCCTGAAGGCCTACGATCCGGAGCGCGGCGTGAAGTTCGAGACGTACTGCGCCCCGCGAGTTCGCGGCGCCATTCTCGACGAACTGCGCGCAATGGACTGGGTCCCGCGTCTGGTCAGAAGTCGCGCCTCGAAGCTCAACCAGGCCACGCATCTGCTCGAAGCGCAGCTCGGTCGCAAGCCGACGGCCAAGGAACTGGCCAAGACCATGAAGCTTACGATGAAGGACTTCAACAAGCTTCAGCGCGACGCTCACGCCACGGGGCTGGTCTCTTTAAGTCGCAAGTGGTACGAGACTGACGGCAACAAAGACGTTCGCGAGATTGACGTTCTCCGCGACGATCGCAGCGACGACCCGTTCAAGAGCGCACAGAAGAAGGATATCAAGGATCTGGTCACGCGCGGACTCAGCCGCGCCGAACGCCTGATCATTATCCTGTACTACTTCGAAGAGATGACTATGAAGGAAATCGGCGAGACCCTCGATCTCAGCGAGAGTCGTGTCAGCCAGATGCATTCGGCGATCCTCATTCGTCTCCGTGGCCAGTTGGAACGTCGTAAGAAGGAACTGGCCGCGGGCTAATAGTAACGCTTATCAGAACCAGAACGCTGATGTTCAGAGCCTCCGGTGCGGAGGCTCTGTTTTTTATGTGATCGGGTCGCTATAATCCCCTGCGATACTTGAAAGGACTGTGGTATGCGTTTTACAAAGATGCAGGGCGCCGGAAACGACTATGTGTACGTTGACTGCTTCGACGAGCAGATAGACGATCCGGAAACGCTGGCCAAAGTTATATCCGACAGGCATTACGGCGTCGGCGGCGACGGACTCATTCTCGTTATGCCGTCAGAGAGGTCCGACGTGCGCATGAGAATGTTTAATTCCGACGGCTCCGAAGGCCAGATGTGCGGCAACGGGATTCGCTGCGTAGCGAAATACGCCTGGGACCACGGGCGCAGCGAGGCTAACCCGATGAGCGTCGAAACGATGTCGGGCGTGAAGATAATCGACCTGGTGCTCGGAGATGACGGTAAAGCCGTCGGTGCTTCTGTAGATATGGGCGAGCCAATTCTCGATCCTCCCAGCATTCCGGTTGATATGGCGCTGGATCAGGTGGTCGAGGCTCCGATTCAAGCTGCTGATCGACAGTTTGACGTGACGTGTGTCTCCATGGGCAATCCGCACGCCGTGGTATACGTTGACGACGCGGCGAGTTTTCCGTTTACCGCGTACGGACCGGAGTTGGAGAACAACCCGTTGTTCCCCGACCGGATCAACGTTCATTTCGTTCAGGTTCATTCGGGAAATGAAGTAACGGTTCGCACCTGGGAACGCGGCACGGGGCACACCCTGGCTTGCGGGACCGGGGCGTCGGCAGTCTGCGTGGCCGGTGTTCTGGCCCGGAAGAGCGACAGGAAGATCACGGCGCATCTCGACGGCGGCGATCTGCAACTGGAATGGCGCGAATCCGACGGGCACGTCTACATGACCGGTCCGGCGACGGAAGTCTTCACCGGCCAGTGGAACGGTTGATCAGCGAGGCGATTATCTCCGGCGACAGTTCGCCCAGCGAGTCGACTACCAGATGAGCTTCGGCGGCCAGCTTCTCGCGAGGCGCGGTTCCGGTTAGCCCGATGGCGGTCATCCCTGCTCGGCGTGCGGCCTGGATACCGGCCGGGGCGTGGTATACAACCCCGCAATCAATCGGGTCGATCTGCAGCTTGCCTGCGGCTTTGAGAAACACTTCCGGATGCGGTTTGCCGTGTGTCACGTCTCTGGCTGTCACCGCTGCTGCGAACCTGTCAGCCCCGAGATGTTCGAGTACGATTTCAACGTTTTCAGGCGGTCCGGATGAGCCGATCGCCATCTTCACTCCGGCTTGCTCCAGCGATTCCAGCAAGTCCGTCGCGCCGTGCATCGCAGGGAAATCAGCGTCGATTATCTGTCTATACGCCAGTTCCTTCTGGTCATCCCACTCAGCGACGCGATCGCCGGAGACCGAATCTCCCCAGAGAGCGGTGATTATCTCGCGCGTAGTGCGCCCGAAAGTTTCTGCGAACTGCTGGTGGGTCATGTCCAGCCCGTGTGCCCGGGCGGTCTGCAGCCACGATTCGAAGTGAGCGTTGTAGCTATCGACGAGAACGCCGTCCATGTCGAATATGACGGCTGTGGTTTTTCTGGTGTTTTCCATGGTTCGCTGACGATAACTGCTTTATCGCTCTGGATCAAGCGTTGTGTCTGCCAAACTGTGCCCCGCGGCGGACCCTGTCGGTCGATATGGCATGGTTTGGTGATTGCCGCCAGGATATAAGATACGAGTATACAACAAGTTGCAGTAGTGGCACGTCCGTTGCAAACATACTGTCGATTTAAGGCTCGCCTCCAGGCGGGCCGCGGGCGAGCCCCGTGAGGACATGAAACTGTAAACTCTGTATTAGACGCAAGATAGTAAGGAAAGCGAGTGCATCATGGCATCAAACAAGATCATAGGAATTGACCTTGGGACCACAAATTCGGTTGTAGCCGTTATGGAAGGCGCCGAGCCCAAAGTGCTTATTAATCAGCAGGGCAGCCGCACCACGCCGTCGGTTGTAGGTTTCACCGATAAAGGCGAGCGCCTGGTAGGCCAGCCGGCCCGACACCAGCAGGTGACGAATCCCAAGAACACCGTCTTCTCGATCAAGCGTTTCATGGGCCGATGCCATAACGAAGTGGCCAGCGAAGAGAAGCAGGTCGCCTACACCGTTACCGGCGGTCCCGACGAGCTGGTCAAGGTAGGCGTCAGAGACGCTGAGTACACGCCGCAGGAGATCAGCTCGATGGTCCTGCAGAACCTCAAACGCACCGCAGAAGATTACCTCGGCGAAGAAGTGACCCGTGCGGTTATCACCGTGCCGGCCTATTTCAACGATTCGCAGCGAACCGCCACGAAGGAAGCCGGCGAGATCGCCGGATTAACTGTCGAGCGCATTATCAACGAACCGACAGCCGCCGCTCTGGCGTACGGTCTGGCCGGCAAGAAGAACGAGAAAGTCGCCGTCTTCGATTTCGGCGGCGGCACGTTCGATATCTCGATCCTGGACATTGGCGACAATGTCTTCGAGGTCCTGGCCACTAACGGCGACGGACACCTCGGCGGCGACGACCTCGACGAGGCCCTGATCTCGCACGTGGCCACGGAATTCCAGAAGACCGAAGGGATCAACCTTCGCGATGATCCGATGGCGTTGCAGCGGCTCAAGGAAGCATGCGAGAAAGCCAAGTGCGAACTGTCTACGGCTATGGAAGCCAACATTAACCTGCCGTTTATCTCCGCGACGGCCGACGGCGCCAAGCACCTGACGCTGACGATCACGCGAGCGAAGTTCGAGCAGCTCTGCGCTGCTGTCTTTGATCGTCTCGGCGGGCCGTGCAGGCAGGCGCTGTCTGATGCGAAGCTCAGCGGCGGCGACGTTGACGAAGTCATACTCGTCGGCGGATCAACGCGTATCCCCAAGGTTCGCGATATCGCCAAGCAGGTATTCGGAAAAGAGCCCAACCAGTCGGTCAATCCCGACGAGGTCGTCGCGATGGGCGCCGCGATCCAGGGCGCGATCCTGGCCGGTGAAGTCGAAGAGCAGATGGTCCTTCTGGACGTCACTCCGCTGAGTCTGGGAATCGAAACTCTCGGCGGCGTGATGACGCGTCTGATCGAGCGAAACACGACGATTCCGACTGAGAAGAAGGAGACTTTCTCGACAGCCGCCGACAACCAGACCGAAGTTACGGTCCACGTGTTGCAGGGCGAGCGAGAATTCGCCGCCGACAACCGATCGCTGGGCCAGTTCAACCTGACTGACATTCCCCCCGCGCCGCGCAACACGCCGAAGATCGAAGTGACTTTCGCGATCGACGCCAACGGGATCATGCACGTGTCGGCCAAGGACATGGGCACCGGCAAGGAGCAGTCGATCGAGATCAAGGGCTCGTCGGGACTCGACCAGGCCGAAGTCGAGAAAATGAAGCAAGACGCCGAACTGCATGCCGAAGACGATCGCAAGCGTCGTGAGCTTGTCGATCTGAAGAACCAGGCCGACGCGATGGCGTTCCAGATGGAGAAGATGCTCTCCGACCAGGGCGAGAAGGTTTCTCCGGAAGATCGCAGCGCCATCGAATCCGGCGTAAGCGGTTTGCGTGAAGCGCTCAAGGGCGACGACAGCGAAGCGATCACCCGAGCAATGCAGACCCTCGAGCAGGCCAGCCACAAGATGGCCGAAGACCTGTATAATGCTTCGGGTCAAGCCGCGGCTCCGGGAGCGGGCGACCCGGCGCCCGAACAGGGCGCACCTGAGGCCCCCCAGGGCGGCGGAGACGACGTTATCGACGCGGAATTCGAAGTCAAGGAGTAATCTTCGACCGCTTGGCGTATGATCGCCTCGAGCGGGCGGCGAATCGAATGATATGAAGCGAATATATGTATTCAGCATCGCAGGGCTCCTCGTGAGCCTACTAGGCGGCTGCGCCGCTCCGCAGCCTTACGTTACTGAAGCTCGACTGAACCGGGGGCTGGTTATCGTTCTTCCGGGAATCGAAGGACGCAGCGTATTTAACGAAGAGATATGCCGCGGACTCGACGCCGGGGGCGTCGACGGAGCCATAGAACTCTACGACTGGACTACGGGCGTACCGCTGGGATTCATAATTAATCTATGGTCCAGCGACAGGAATCACGACAGAGCGGCCGACCTGGCCGAAAGAATCGCCAGATACCAGTTTAACTACCCGGGGCGACCGGTAGTGCTCGTGGGCCAGTCCGGCGGAGCCGCGATCGCCACGTGGACATGCGAGGCCATGAGATGGGGCCGAAAGGTCGACGGCGTGGTTATGCTCGCGGCGTCTATGTCTCCGGGATACAGGCTCACTACGGCGATTGACAGCACCAAACGCGGAATGGTCAACTTCTATTCCTCCCGCGATGTGCTGCTTCTCTGGGCCGGGACGAATGTGTACCGGACGATGGACGGCAAACACAGCACCTCGGCGGGCAAGGTTGGGTTCTCGGTCCCGACGGGCAAACTGCGAACCAAAGAGTATGACAGGCTCTTCCAGGTTCCATACCGTTCGGAGATGGCCAGCACAGGCAACATCGGCATGCACTTAACCAGCGGCGGGGCGAGGTTCGTCGCGCGGTACGTGGCGCCTATTGTGCAATCGAGACAGTGGACCCGGCGTGTGATAGATAACATTATCGCCGGACCGAAGAAGCCTGCCGCACCTGCGGCTGGCGGATATCCAACGGTGTCCCACGGGCCGACTCGAACGATCATGACCCCCAGACGCACCGGGCCGAGGCTTAATCGTCCAGGACCGACGAGAGCGCCGTGATGTTGTCCTGAATCCAGTTGATCTTGCGGTTGATCATCTCCAGGAACGGGTAGCCCTTGATTCGCCCGAAGCTGCCTGTTGCGGCGATGGGAAGAACGCCTTCTGCGATCATCGCTTCGCACATCAGGTGCGGGACGCACTCCATTTCACTTTTCGTGATGACATTGACGCTGTCGTAGCCCAGCATGAATCGCTTGAATCGCGTCAGGTCAACGTATTCGGGCCACTTTCCGGGATCGTCTCCTCCGCCGAGAATCGAAAACTGCAGTACGCCGTTGGCGAAGTCTATCACTCGCTGCTGCACCCTGGCCGCATCGTAGTCGATCACCGCCACCACGTGCCTGTCGCGGAAAAGCATATTGCCCGGGTGCCAGTCGCCGTGAACGATCTGTTTGGGCCATTCCAGCAGACCGATCTCTTCGACTCGTTGGGCGCTCCTGGCGTAAACCTCTTCGATCTGCTTTACTGTCGTGGGAAGCTCGTCGCCCGGGGGACGCGAGTCGATCGGAAGAGAACTGACGGTCTTGCCAATGGCGTTGTGTATAGCCGGAGCGTTGTGATAGCTCCCGGTGGGGGGATTGTAATCGCTAGTGAAGCCCGCCAGCAGCTTGTGATACAGGCCGAGGATCCTCCCGGCGTTGAACGTGGCGTTCAGGGACGAATCGTATCCCTTGCCCTGTATGTACTCGAACATCTCGTAGACCTGATCGTCCAGGACGAGCATCGAGTTGTTTGTGTCGCGCGTGCCCAGCAGGTGCGGAAGCGGGAAGTTCTGGGCCGCCAGATGCAGTTGGAGCTGATGGGTGAACGCGACTTTGGCCTGCAGATCGCGTCCGGGGGCGCGGCGTTTGAAAAGGAACGTCCCTTTCTCGGCTTTGATTATGACTTTCGGCGCGCGGCGTGACCCGGCGGGGAACCGCCTGATGCCTTTGATTATGCCCAGGTCGTAATGACTCAGGCACGTGGCCAGGAGTTCGGCTTCAAATGTCGCGTGCTCTTTTGCCATATCACGATTTGTTCGAGGTCGTTACTATCCTCAGAATCAGCATGTTAGCCGGATCAAAGGCGATGTCAAAGCCCAATTCCGGAATTCTCAGTTTCCAGTTCGCCGCCGGAGAGTTGAAAGGGCGCACAAAACCTGTCAAAATGGGCCGCACCATGGTTGATGAGGATGTTCTCAGTGACCTTGTTAAGCTGCGGCGAACTGTTGTGCGGCGATCGATGTTTGGAGATTCAGATGATTAATCGCTTATTATTGTGTGTTATTGCTCTTACCGCGATCCAATCGGGACTCTTGGCCCCTGCGCCGGCCCGGGCGGAAGTCTCCCGGATTACTCCCGTGGTCCTGGCCTACCGCAAGGCCGGTCCCGCGGTGGTCAACATATCCGCAGAAAAAATTGTGACCGCGCGTTATGGATTGTTCGGTCGCGATCCCTTCGCCGATATTTTCCGCCGCCCGGTTCGGCAGAAGTCAGCCGGCTCCGGCGTGATTGTGCACGGCGACGGATATGTCGTGACCAACGCTCACGTAGTCAGCCGCGCCATGCAGATCACGATCCAGATGAGCGACAAGACCCGCTACAAGGCCAAGGTCATCAGCTCCGACCCGACTCACGATCTGGCGATACTCAAAGTTGAACTGCCCAGAGGCAAAAAGCTGCCGCATCTTCAACTGGGACGCAGCGACGATTTAATGGTCGGTGAAACCGTCATTGCTATCGGCAACCCGCTTGGCTTCGCCAGCACGTTGACCACCGGCGTGATAAGCGCCACAAACCGCAAGCTCTCGTTCGACGGGAATGTTGAATACGGCGGGCTCATCCAGACCGACGCGCCGATCAACCCGGGCAACAGCGGCGGACCGCTGCTGAACATTCGCGGCCAGCTTATCGGGATCAACACCGCTATACGGGCCGACGCACAGAATATCGGGTTTGCGATATCCGCACAGACCGTAACTGAGCAGTTCACGAGCCTGATGGATTTCGAGCGGATCAATCGCGTTGTCTTCGGGGCGTCTGTCGCTCAGAAACGCGACAAGGGCGGCGTTGCGATAAAGGTCACCGACGTTCGGGCAAAGACTCCGGCCTACGGCGTGCTGAAAAGCGGCGACGTGATAGTTTCGCTGAACGGGAAGACCGTTGGCCAGATACCGGATTTTGTTTGCGGAATGGCCGGCGCAAAAGCCGACGATAGGATATCACTGACCCTGTTGCGGGGCGGCAAGAAAATCATCCGATCGCTGAAGCTCGTCGCTCGTCCCAAACCCGACGGCAAGAAGCTGGCTCGCGAGCTTTTCGGGCTGACGCTAAGGGAGATCGATCGAAAGTTGGCCAGGGAGTTGTCGTTGTCGACTTCTCGAGGGCTCGTTGTCGTCGGCGTGGCGGCCGGCAGCTCGGCCCAGAGGATCGGTATTGATCTGAAAGACGTGATCTTCCAGATCGAGCGGTTCTACGTTACCGATTTCGAAACGTTGGGAGTAATCCTTGAAGAGATCAAGCCCGGCCAGACCGTTCGTCTGGGCGGAGCACGGGGAAATGTACGATATTGGACCGCGATTAGAGCGGGCGGGGCAAACGGGCGAGCAAGGCCTGAAAGGACATTCCGCAGATGAAAGTAGTTATCGCACCCGACACATTCAAGGAGAGCATATCGGCCCGCCTGGCTGCTGCGGCGATGGCCGAAGGCGTGCTTGAAGTCTGCGGAAATGTGCAGATAGACGTTTGCCCGATGGCCGACGGCGGCGACGGCACTGTCGAGGCGATGGTCTCGGCCACCGGCGGGGCTTTTGGAACCGCCGACGTGATCGATCCGCTCGGCACGTCGATACGCGCTCGTTTTGGGCTGCTCGGCGCCCCGGTGCCCGACAGCCTGCCCGGTCAGTGGGGTCTTGTGACAGCCGAAATGCAGGCCGACGGTCAGGGCTCGCCCGGGCAGGGTCGGATTGCAGTAGTGGAAATGGCCTCTGCATCGGGCCTGCGCCTCGTTCGCCCCGAAGACCGCGACCCGCTGGTGACTACGACATTCGGAACCGGTCTGCTGATAATGGCGGCCCTGGAGGCCGGAGCCGAGGAGGTCATCGTAGCCATAGGCGGTTCGGCGACGGTTGACGGCGGCTGCGGAGCGGCCCAGGCCCTCGGCGTGTCGTTTGTAGACGCAGACGGCCAGGCCTGCATCTGCGGCATGGGCGGCGGGGCATTATCGACACTCGGGTCGATCGACGTGTCGGATCTCTACCCGCCTGTCAGGGAGGCCCGAATTCGCGTGGCGTGCGATGTCAGCAATCCGCTGCTCGGTCCCAACGGAGCCGCGGCGGTCTACGGGCCGCAAAAAGGCGCGACCGCCGAGATGGTTGACCAGCTCGAAAACGGTCTGGGCAATCTGGCCGAGATCGTAAACCGCGATCTGGGTGTTGATATTTCGTCGATTCCCGGCGGCGGGGCGGCCGGCGGGCTCGGAGCCGGACTGGCCGCGTTCACCGGCGCCACGCTCGAAAGCGGAGCGGACCTGGTGGCTTCGGCCGTTGGTCTGAAGCGGCGCCTGGCCGGAGCGGATCTCTGCATTACCGGCGAGGGTTCTTTCGACGCACAGAGCGCCTCAGGCAAGACCGTGTCGGCTGTCGCCAGATGCGCACAAGAGGCCGGCGTAGCTGTTGTCTGCATCGCCGGACAGGTCGGCGACAATGCGCCAGGGGATATGTTCAGCGACGTCAGATCGCTGGTTGATCAGGAAACTACAGTTTCGGCGGCGATGCGTAATCCCGAGCCCTTGTTGAAGGCCCGGGCCGGCGAAGCGATGCGCGCTTTCATCAGCGCTTGATACGGGAATAAAAATGGATCATTTTGAGTACAAAGACGGATCGTTGTTCTGCGAGCAGGCGGCAGTGTCGGATATCGTCGCCGAAGTCGGCACGCCGGCCTACATTTATTCGTCGGCCACGCTGCTGCACCACTACGGTGCGATCGCAGAGGCGTTCGCCGAACTTGACCCCACGATATGCTATTCGATCAAATCGCTGGCGAACGTGAACATATTGAAACTGCTGGCCGGCGCCGGATGCAGCTTCGACGTGACCAGCGGCGGCGAACTGGCCCGAGCGGTTGTCGCCGGCGGCGACGCTTCGAAGATCGTGTTCGCAGGCGTCGGCAAAACCGATCGCGAGCTCAGCGATGCGCTGGCCGCGGGGATCGGCGTGTTTAATATCGAGTCGGAAGCCGAGTTCGAGAATCTCTCGCGACTGGCGGCCGAAAGCGGAGCCAAACCGCACGCGGCGCTGCGGCTCAATCCGGATGTCTACGATCCCAAGACCCACACGTACACCGCAACCGGCAAGAAGGAGACGAAGTTCGGCGTCGACATCGAGCGAGCGGTGCGGTTTTTCGAGGAATACGGGAACGATCCGAACGTTGTACTGGACGGGATCCATATTCATATTGGATCTCCGATTTACTCGGCCCAGCCGTACGTTGATGCGATAACAAAGACGCTGTCGATGATCGATCGCCTCAAGGAACAGGGCTTCGAGGTCAGGACGCTGGACATCGGCGGCGGATTTGCGGCCGACTACGAAACCGGCGCCAGCCCTCTGGCCGAGGACTACGCAAAGGCGATCGTACCGCTGCTGAAGGATAGCGGTCTTGCGGTGATCCTGGAGCCCGGAAGGCAGATCTCGTGCAACTCCGGGATACTGGTCACCGAGGTGCAGTACGTCAAGACCGGCGGTGATAAGAATTTCGTGATTGTGGATGCCGCGATGACGGACCTGTTCCGCCCGGCGTTGTACGGGTCGGAGCATTTCGTGTACCCGGCCGCCATAGACCCCGCCGCCGAGCCGCCCGAGAGACGAGCCGGTTTCGAAGCGCCCAGCGGTACGAAAGTTGATGTCGTAGGCGGCGTGTGCGAGGGCAGCGACTTCCTGGCCAAGGATCGCGTGTTGCCGGCGATCTCGCGCGGAGACATGATGGTGGTGTTCTCCGCCGGCGCGTACGGATTTGTGATGTCCAGCCAGTACAATTCGCGCCCGCGCAGCGTTGAAGTGCTCGTGGACGGCGCCGAGTATCGAATAATTCGCAGACGCGAAACGTACGAAGACACGTATGCGGCAGAACTGGACGTGTAGCTTAAGAATCGAATGAACCAGCAAATACGAGGTCAGCAGAATGAAGATATCCGCGACTTTCCCGAGAATGTACGGTTGTTTGAGTTTAGTTTTCCTCGTCGTGGCCGCCGGGCTTTCGCCCGCGATCGCCGCTCCGGCCAAAAAGGCCAAGCCCGTCGAACCGCTGACGATAGACCAGACCCTGGAAGAACAGTACAGGGAGATAGCCGGGCATATCAGCCGGTTGCCGCGGGCCCAGAAGTCATGGCGCGAGCGTCTGCATAAAGAGGCGTTGGATCCGCATTCGCTGGTCAGCGAAAAGGACGTCGATCCGCTTGACGTCGTCCTGCGGCGAACCGGGGCGCTTATCGGATATCTCAATACCCGCAAGATGTTCACCGCCGGTTTCAGCAGATACGCCACTGAGTTTGTGACGCTGACGACAGCGGCTAAGGCGCTGGCAATAGAAAAGCTCGCGCCAAAGGCCAAGCTCACAGCCGCCGAGAGAACCGCCCGCAAAGCGAAGATCGAGGCCCGCAAGGAACTGTTCATGAAGGTCTGTGCGCTGCGGCGCAAGATCGCCTTTTCGAACCCGCTGGTGAATTTTGACAAGATCGTCTGCATGCTCGAGCGACCCGGCAGGAGTCGTATTGTCGAACAGGCCCGCGCATCGTATCGCGGACACAGCGTCGGCGGCGGGCCGATCATCGTCAGCGGTTTTAAGTCAGAGCCGCGAGTGACTGAAGTTCTCAAGGGCGTAAAAGTCGCCTGAGGTCCGTGGAAGGGCAAGGAGCTCGTTGGGAAATTCTCCGGGCTGGAATTGAACTATAACGGCAAGGATCTCCTTTTCGCCGCGACGACAATCGGCGACGTGTGGCACGTGTTCAGGTTCAACCTGGCAAGCAAGAAACTCGAGCAGCTCACCGACGGGCCGTATGACGATTTCGATCCGCACCAGCTTCCTTCCGGGCGGATCGTTTTCACCTCCACACGCCGCGGCGGGGTCGGGCGATGCGTTATCGTCCCGCAGGCCCTGACATACACGCTGCACTCAATCGAGCCTGACGGTTCGGACATGATCTGCCTGAGCTTCCACGAGACAAACGAGTGGGCCCCGACTGTAAGCCACTACGGCAAACTCGTCTACACGCGATGGGACTACGTTGACCGTCACTGGGGAGTGGCGCACCATTACTGGGAGTCGTACCCCGACGGACGGGATCCGAGAAACTTCCACGGCAACTACCCGCTGCCGCACCATGCCAACGCCGGCGACGCGGACCCAAAGGAATACGGTAAACGCGTGTTTGTTTACGGCAGGCGCCTCAGGCCCGACGCCGAACTGTCGTTCCGTCCCGTTCCAGGTTCGCAGAAGTACACCGCTACAGCGGTAGGGCATCACCAGGGATTCTCCGGCAGTCTGATCCTGCTGGACCCGCGTATTCCCGACGACGGCAAGATGGCCCAGCTCAAGAGGATCACCGCCGAGTACGGATTCCCCGAAGTCGAGCGAAATGCTCCCCACACGTTCGGCACGGCCTGGCCGCTGAGCGAGGATTTCTATCTCTGCAACTATAACTACGGACTCTACCTGCTAGACCGGTTCGGCAATCGCGACTTGATCTACGATCCCGGCAAGGGCAATTACCGCGTTCGGGCTCCTGTGCCGCTGCGCAGTCGCCGCATGCCGCCGGCGCTGCCGGTTATGACATTCCAGGGCAAGCGATCCGGTCTGCCGGAACACAAGCGAGCCGTCATCAGCGTGCGGAACGTATACACCGCCGACAAACTCGCCACACTGCCAAAGGGCATCAAGGTAAAGCACATGCGGATCGTCCAGGTGATCCCGCAGATGCTCAACAATCGCTTCAGCGGCCAGACCGTGCGGCAGATTGCATTCACCAGCGACTCGATCGGCCGAATTCCGCTTGGCATCGTGCCTGTGGAATCAGACGGCAGCGTTTACTGCGAAGCGCCGGTAGGCAAGGCGATCTACTTCCAACTGCTGGACGAAAACGGGATGGCCGTTCACTCCATGCGATCGGCTACGTACGTGCACCCCGGCGAACACCTGTCGTGCCTCGGCTGCCACGAAGACAAATGGACCGACGCACCGAGACCCTCGGCCCGCCCGCTGGCTATGAAGCGAGCCCCGTCGAAGATCGCCCAGGAAGTATCCAGCGGCGCGATACCGTACAACTTCATCCAGCTCGTCAAGATCCCCGTCTTTGACAAGAAGTGCGTCCCGTGCCACAAGAAGCACCCCAAGAAGGCGCCCGACATGAGCTACAAATCGCTGGCTAAGCACCAGTACCTCTTCAGTTGCCCCGGCGAGAATCCGGCCCTCGAGATCCGTGGCGTCGGCGGTTCGCGAACCACGCCGGGCAAATTCGGAGCACACGTTTCGGGCCTGGTCAAAGCCCTCAAGACCGCCAAGCAGCACAAGGATGTCAAGCTGACTAAGGATGAGTGGAAGCGGATCACCTTGTGGCTGGACCTGAACTCAAACGAGATCGGCTGGATCGGAAACGATCAGAAGAAGATTAACGCTCAGAAGGCCGGCCAGGCCCTCTGGCCGTCAATCGACGTGGACCCGACGAACGTGACAGGCGTAGAAAAGGACCGCCCGCTGAGGTAATCGACATCGACGCGGTCTAATTGAGGGTGCGACTGCCGAACTTCGCCGGCGGCGACCGCTACTGCAAGTTTGTGTGCGTGAATCGCTATTTCCATTTGCGGTCAATGACCAACTCGTATGCACCGATCGCCGCGCCTCGACATCGTGGGATACGGGGCCTTACTCGCGGCAAAAGCCCTTGTGTTGTTACACGAATAGTGCTATATTGGGCTTATTGCGGTACAAGATATGGCCGATATATGGTTTATATTGTTACAAGGCGGTATTCATGTTTTCGCGTAATATACTTCAAAAAATGGGATCATGGGCTGACTCGTGCGATAGAAAACCGCTTGTTCTTCGCGGCGCTCGTCAAGTAGGCAAAACCGTTTCTGTGGAGCTCTTTGGCCAGGAGTTTGACGCCCTTGTTTCGGTTAACCTCGACGCCCCCGGGGAAGGCGACATATTTTGCAGAGGCCTCCCGGTCGAGGATATATTCCAGGCGCTGTGTCTCAGGCGGGGCGTAAGGGCCGATTCAGGCAGGGTGCTTCTTTTCCTTGACGAGATTCAGAGTTGTCCCGAAGCGGTGGAGTCTTTGCGATATTTTCGCGAGAGACTGCCAGGGGTATACGTTATCGCCGCCGGGTCTTTGCTTGAGATCGCCCTCCACGAAAAGCACATTAGTTTTCCCGTCGGACGGGTCGATCACTTGTTCATGCATCCCGTGTCTTTCGGTGAATTCCTCGGCGCCGTCAAAGCGTCAGAAGCGTTGGGCGCGGTTAACACATTTCCCTTTCCGGCATATGCGCAAGATGAGATGCTCCGGCAATTCCACCGATACGTTCTAATTGGCGGAATGCCGGAGATTGTCGCACGCTATGCCGAAACGCGGGACATCACCGGATTGAGCGGAATATACAATTCACTGCTGACGTCGTTTGAGGATGATATCGGCAAGTACGCCCGTAATCCGACAGCCGCGACGGTTCTGCGTCACTGCATAGAAGCTGTTCCATTTCAGGCTGGCGCCAGAATAAAGTTCGCCGGTTTCGGGCAATCCAACTACCGTTCCAGGGAGGTCGGTGAGGCGCTTCGGACTCTCCAGCGGGCAATGCTTATCTATCTGCTGTATCCTTCTCCGTCGGTCGAACCGCCCATTACGCCCAATATGAAGAAACCTCCCCGTCTACAGTTTCTTGATACGGGATTGCTGAATTACTATGCGGGGCTGCAGGATCAGGTGTTGCAGCACAAGGACCTGCACGGGTTCTACCGGGGCGTGCTGGCCGAGCATATCGTCGGCCAGGAATTGCTTTGCATTGACCCGGATACCAGGAAAAAGAGTTGTTTCTGGTCTCGTGACAAGGCCCAGTCCGCCGCTGAAGTTGATTTCCTGCTTCTCCACGGCGGTAGTGTTGTTCCGGTGGAGGTCAAGTCCGGCAAGGCCGGTGCATTGAGGTCATTGCACCAGTTCATAGACGGTTCGGGGTGTCGCTTAGCCGTTCGACTATACTCCGGACCACTGGAGTTACAGCAAACCCGTACAGTTTCGGGCACGCCGTTTGAACTGTTGAACATGCCGTATTTTCTGACATCGCAAATCCACGAATACATCGATTGGGCGACGGATCAATAACGGCAGGCAGTTTACTGTTTGTCGTTGGCGACATCGCCAATCGGTCAACATGCATTACTTCGCGTGTATTTGAAAAAAAACGGAGAATGTCGCTATTGGTTCCGCTACTCGTGCGTCTTTACATTAGTGGATTGATTATTCGCGGGAGATTTAATGAAAACGGATAAGACGAAACACTGCGATAGTGACGAAGACCGGGCGATATGGATGCGATCGGTCATGGATCGCCACGAGGGTCCGCTGCTGCGATACACGGCCAGGATCCTCGGCGGCGATCTGGAACGGGCCCGGGACATTGTGCAGGACACGATGCTTAAACTCTGGAAATCCGATCGCTTCGGCGTTGACGACAATGCGGCCCAGTGGCTGTTCGCCGTATGCCGCAACGGGGCGGTCGATGTGCTGAGGAAGGAGAAGCGAATGATCGGACTCAGCGACGAAATCAAACGCAATCAGGCGGCTCCGGAAGGCGGGCCGCAGGCCAGAGTTGAAAAAAAGGAAGCCGCCGGGCGGATTAACAGTGCGATAGCACAATTGCCCGACGGCCAGCAGGAAGTGCTGAGGCTGAAGTTCCAGGACGGATTCACATACAAGCAGATCGCCAGAATAACAGGCTTGAGCGTCTCGGGGGTCGGCTTTCAGATCCACACGGCCATGCAGACGCTGCGAAGAAAATTCAAAGTCGCCGGGCTTGTCGCATGATGCGATAGGGACAATAGAAGGCGATAGGGAGAATAGAAATGGTTAACAACTACACGGAAGAAGAGCTGACCGCATTTGCGATTGGGGAACTCGACGAAACTCGCGCCGCGGAAATCGAGCGGATTCTCGCCGACGATGCCGCAGCTCGCAGCACGGTTGATGAGCTTCGCGGTGTGGCCGGGCTGCTGAGCGAGCAATTCGCCGCAGAACCTGTTCCGCAACTGACTGACGAACAGAGACGGACGATTGAATCCACCGGCCGGCGGGGCCGGGAGCGTTCCGGGCTGCGATTGCAGCTTCGATTCCATTTGCGGATCCCGCTGACACTGGCCGCTTCGATCCTGATATTCCTAGGCGCCGCGTTCCTGGTGATGGAATACTGGCCCGAATCGGAGCCGACGATAGTCAACAAGCCCGTCGAGTCGGCTCCACGCGTTGTAAAGAAGGTCCCGCTGGATATTACGTATCCGCGAGCTGATCCGGTAGGCACTCCGCCGAGAATTGAAGATCCGCACATCGCGCCGCCGTCACTGGACCCGCCGGATCCGATCTATGTGCCCGTGGGCACCAGCAATCTGTCGGCCGGAAGAACCGTCACCAGCAATTCCGATATCGCCGCCGCGAAGTTGAAGATAATCACCGACGGTGACAAGAAGGGCCCGACGGGCTTGGATATCGGAACTGGTCTCAAGTGGGTGCAGATCGACCTGGCCGGTCCGGCGGAGATATACGCAGTGGCCGTGTGGCATTACTACGACGACGGGGAGGCCAGGGCCTACCGAGACGTGATCGTGCAAGTTTCAAACGATCCTGATTTCGCCAAGTACACTACCGTTTTCAGCACCGATCACGACAAATCCGCCGGTATGGAAAAGGGCCCGGACAAAGGTTACGTCGAGAGCGTACTGGGCAAAGTGATCGACTGCAAAGGCGTTGCCGGGCGCTACGTTCGCCTCTACAGCCGGGGCAACACCTCAGACGACAGCAACCATTACGCCGAAGTCGAGGTCCACGGCGTAAGGCCCGGAGCTACAACGACCCTGACGCCGACCCCTACGTCGACGGCCTCGCCGGCGAAGCGCAAACCGGCCCGTCGGAAGGTCAAGAAGGCTCCGTACTTCATCAAATACCCCGCCGTTGTTCCCGGCAGCACGCCGGTTCCGATGAAAGTGCCCAACATCGCAAGACCGTCGACCAAGCGTCCCCAGGCTCCGATGCTGCCTGTGGGAACCGTGAATGTGGCCCTGGGTAAACCGGTTACGTCAAACGAGGCGTTGCCCGTTCTAGGCGAGTTGAAGATGGTCACCGACGGCGACAAGAATGGCAATGACGGGCACAAGGTGGACGTCGGTTTCGGTCTCAAATGGGTGCAGATCGATCTGCAGAGCACCTGCGACGTTGTTGCAATAGGGGTGTGGCACTACCACGGTTCGGTCAGGGCCTATCGCGATGTAGTCGTGCATGTGTCGAACGATCCGGACTTCATAAAGTACGAGACGGTGTTCAACAGCGATCACGACAACTCCTCGGGCTTTGGGATCGGCGAGGATATAGGGTATGTCGAGAGCAATTACGGCAAGTTCATGTGGTGCCCCAAGTCTACGAAAGTCAGGTACGTTCGCCTGTACAGCAATGGAAACACCGCCAACGATCAGAACCATTACACCGAAGTGGAAGTCTACGGAAAGGACCCCAAGGCCAAGGCTCCGACCACCAGGCCGTCGGGGAAGAAGACGCCGACAACCCAACCGGCCGGGAAGCCTAAAGCCGCCAAGAAGGTCCCCCTGGTCGTCAAGTCCTCCAATCCCGCGTCACGTTAAATGCCAGCAGCCGGCTTTGTCTGCGTCGACGGTTGAAACTCCGGCGCCAAGTCCGTAAGATTCCTGTGACGTGTTGGACGATTCGTTACAGAGATATCAGACGGGACTTGAAAAATGGGCATGACGATTACAGAGAAGATCCTCGCCAGGCACGCCGGCCGCGACAGTGTTACGCCCGGCGAAAACATCTGGTGCAACGTGGACGTGCTGATGACCCACGATGTATGCGGGCCGGGAACCATCGGAATATTCGAAGAGCATTTCGGCGCCGAGGCCAAGGTGTTCGATCCGGAAAAAGTGGTGATCATGCCGGATCACTACATCTTCACCGCCGATCCCAAAGCACATCGCAACCTCGAGATCCTTCGCCAGTTCGTCAAGCGACAGGGCGTCAAATACTTCTACGACGCCGACTTCGTGGCCGCCGACCAGCAAGGCGTTCCCGCTCCGTACAGCGGTCCCGATGCTACGAGTTACGTAGGCGTTTGCCACGTCGGCCTGCCTCAGCAGGGGCACACCCGTCCCGGTGAGTTGCTGCTGGGAACCGACTCGCACACATGCACGCACGGAGCTTTCGGGCAGTTCGCCACGGGAATCGGGAACACCGACGCCGGGTTCGTTATGGGCGCCGGGAAGATATGGCTCAAAGTACCCCAGTCCCAGAAGTTCGTATTCAATGGCTCGATGCCTCCTTACCTGATGGCCAAGGACCTGATCCTGCACGTTATCGGCGAGATCGGCGTTGACGGAGCCACTTACCAGGCCATGGAGTTCGCCGGCGATGCGATCATGAGCCTGAACATCGACGAACGATGCACCATATGCAACATGGCGATCGAGGCCGGCGGCAAGAGCGGCATTATCGCCCCTGACGAGATCACCGAACGATACGTACGGGCAAGAGCGTTGCCCGGAGCGGCGGAGTTCGAGTGCGTCTACAGCGACGATGACGCCGTTTACGCTGCGGTCACGGAGTTCGACACCGCTTCGATCGCACCGACAGTGGCCTGTCCCCACTCGCCGGACAAGCGGGCGGCCGCCGGCGATCTGGATGTCAAGATCGATCGGTCCTACATCGGTTCGTGCACCGGCGGCAAGACTACCGACTTTGTCGCCGCCGCGAC
>CAYMSH010000068.1:0-20258 GCA_964392945.1 uncultured Planctomycetaceae bacterium
AGTGGACCGTCCGCAACGATGTGACTTACTGGGAGACGCGTATCTCCAAGGTCGAAGGCGGCAGCGGCGGCCCGCTGTCAACGACCTCCAACGGCAGATACATCGGCTCGGAAGTTCCCTTCGGCTACGTCATGGGCGAATATCATGAGGAACCTGTTCTGCTGATCGAGTCTTCCATGGGCAACCGGGCGCTGAATCACGATTTCCGCCCGCCCTCGAGCGGTAAGACCGCCGAACAGAAGAAAGACAAGTACTGCGGTTATGAGTACGACGCAATGGTCAAGGGCGTCCGCAGCACACTGGCGAACATCGACAAGGTCGTTCCCGGCTACAAGGGGCAGGGCTACGAGATCGTCGGTTTTGTCTGGTGGCAAGGGCACAAGGACAGCGGCCAGTCGACCCAGCAGTACGAAAAGCACCTGGTGAACCTGATCCAGGACCTCCGCAAGGAGTTCGAAGTCCCCGAGATGAGAGCCGTTGTCGCCTCCGTCGGCTTTGGCGGAAAAGAAATGAGTCCGGAGTATCTGGAGATTCTCAAAGCCCAGATGGCCGTCGGCGATCCGAAGCAGCATCCCGAATTCGCCGGCAAAGTGGCCAGCGTGGACATCCGCAACTTCTGGCGCAACCGGGGAGAGTCCCCCACCGGCACGGGCTACCACTACAATCACAACGCCGAGACGTACGTTCTTACAGGCGACTCGCTTGGTCGCGCCATGGTCCGGCTGCTCGGCGGCAAGGCCGAGAAGCTGACAATCCCGGCCGGGCCGAAGCGGAACCCGGATGTCGAGAAGGTCTTCTCTGACGCCGTAACGGGCAATTTCAACAAGAGAGGTCCTCACTACGGACCGGATTACTACCGCCAGATGGGCCAAGCCCTCAAGCCAATCATCATGGAGGAGATGGTCCCGGCGTTCCTGGAATCGGAGTTCGGTCCCAAGAGTCGCGGCTCGCTGAAGGGGATAGTGACCGGCAAGAAGCCTGCGAGAATGCAGCTCGATATTCGCAGTTCGCTTGACACCCTTATGGATTACTACGATATGGCCGGAGTTCCGGGTTACGGGTGGAAGCCTTTCGGCCCGAAGATGCGCAACGCCGCCTGGTCATATTACAGTTTCGATCCGCAGGAAAAGCAGGCTCTCGACAAGAGCAACCGTTACCGCGAAATCACCTTCCCCAAGGGTATGGACAACTGGTTCGCAACCGAGTTCGATCCGGTCAAGGCCGGCTGGAAGACCGGCAAAGCTCCCTTCGGGCGAATGGGCGACAAGCTCGACAGGCGGCGCCCCAAATGCAACGGGGCTCTCTGCGGCTGCAGCGAGATCCCGGCCACGCTCTGGGAAAAGGAAGTGCTCATGATGCGACGGACCTTTGACATCCGGCCGGTCAAAAAAGGCTGCGTCTATCGCCTCATCCTGGGCGGAGCCGGCTGCGATCGCTCCGGCGAGGGCTTCGCCATTTACGTAAACGGCAAGCTCCTGACCAAGGCCGACGGCGGCTTCTTCCGCCACTCCGGCATCCGCGGCGCGTACGTGTTTGACGACATCCTGCCTGAGTTCAAAGGCGGCAAGGTCACAATCGCGGTCATCAACTTCCTGCGGTATACGCACTTCAGGGACAAGACCACGTACTTTGGGCCCCATCGCGAATACTACGCCAAGACCGTGCCTCCCAACGGGCACGTCAGCCTGTGGATGGAGGAGGCCAGGCTTTCACCGGCCACGCTCAAAGCGGCTCAGGAGTAGGGACCGACCGTCGAACGCGGAGTACGACCCCGATTCCAGGTGACCGCGAGAATCTCTTTCGTTTTGACACGGCCGTGTTTAGTATCAATTGCAATAGCCGTCCGTCCTTTACACTAGAGTTGAAGTACACTATCGACAAAGGTCACGAAACATGGAAAACCACGACACATCGGAGTTCAGTCGCCGCCATTTCATCCAGGGCGTGGGCGCCGGAGCCGCATTAGGCGTTCTCGGCATGACGCATTCATTGAACGCCGCCGATGACCTGCCGAGAGATGCTGACGGCAATGTCATTCCTGGTTTCGGAAAAGACGGCGGTAAGAACAAGGCGTACAAGCCCGGCGAGAAGCCTGGAAAATGGGTGAAAAAATCTGATCGCAAGATTCGAGTGGGTATCGCCGGCTACGGACTCTGCCGCTTCGGCGCAGCTTTCTTCTATCAAAACCACCCCAACGTAGAGGTGGTCGCCGCCACGGATCTCGACCCCGGCCGCTGCAAGGCGCTGGCCAAAGCCGTGGGCGCAAAAAAGACATACCCGTCCTGCGAAGAGATGATCAAGGACAAGAGCATTGAAGCGATCTATATCGCCACAGATGCGCCAAGCCATGCACGTCTGTCGATTATGGGCCTGAATCACGACAAGCACGTGGTCTCTGCTGTGCCCGCCGTGTTTGGTTTCGAAGCCGAAGAAGATGCCGAAAAACTGTTTGCGGCCGTCAAGAAGAGCGGCAAGAAGTACATGATGAACGAGACATCGACCTTTCACGCGGAACTCTACGCGAAAAGAATGCAGTACCAGACCGGCGCCCTGGGCAAGATCATCTATTCCGAGGGTGAGTATTATCACGACAAGGTTGGAACGCTTGGCAGCTACAACCCCAGGAACGGCAAGATCGATTCGTTCGGTTGGCGAAGGGCTCTCGTGCCGATGTGGTACCCCACACATTCGACAGCTTACTACGTTTCCGTAACCGGCGGCGGTCGGTTGATGGAGGTCTCCTGCCTGGGCATGCCCAGCCTTTACGCTGAATACAAGAATGGAAACAACGCGCACAAGAACCCGTTCGGCACGGAAATTGCGCTGTTCAAAACCAGCGAGGGCGGAATGTCGCGTATTGCGGTGAGTTGGGACATGAAAGACGCCCATGGCGAGAAAGGCCGCGTCTACGGCCAGAAACCGCACAACAAGAAGATCAACGGCTCTCGCCCCGCCCTGCCGCCCGGGGTTGCCGGCGGCGGGCATGGAGGATCGCACGGCCAGTTGACAAACAATTTCATTGAATCGATCCTGTTGGATAAAAAGCCGATCGTAGATGTGAGCGAGGCGTTAAACATGACACTTGCCGGAGTGATCGCCCATAAGTCGGCGCTCAAAGACGGCCAATGGATGAAAGTGCCGCAATACAAACTGTAGCACAATAGAGCCCCGTATGTGCGCCGCTGGGCGTGGTGTTGCGGGAGGCGAAGACCACGCACATTCAAACAGTAGAGAATTCGTAGAATGAAAATGAGACAAATGCTTCTTGGCGCGATTGCGGTGATGATGGGCCTGAGTATCCACGCCCGGGCCGCCGACACCTTCACGCCGTACAAGACCGCCGGAGTCCCGCAGACAGTCACCGATCTCTGGAAGGATTACGATCCCTGCAAGGAAGCCCTGGAGGTAAAGGTCGTCAAGGAATGGAAGGAGAGCGGAACAGTCTGCCGATATGTCACGTTCAAAATCGGAACGTTCAAAGGAGCCGACGCCAGGATCGCCGCTTACTACAGCTTCCCCGACAACGGAAAGAAGAATCCCGCGTTTGTCTGGAGCCATGGCGGCGGCCAGAGAGCCGACAGACAACGGGGACTCTACTTCGCAAAGCGCGGGTTTGCTGTTGTGGACATTAACTGGCTCGGAAGGCCCCTGGAAAAAGAGATCGCCGAGAATACCGACTGGGGGAAAGTCGATCCGACCCAGGGCCCCCGCTTCTACTCCAAGGCCTTGAGAAAAAGCTGGAAACACTCGCTCAAGCCGGATGAATTCACGATCGATCCGGTTGTCAGTCCGCGAAACAACAACTGGTTCCTCCTGGCGGTGGCCGCAAGGCGAGCGATAACATTCCTGGGCCAACAGCCCGAGGTCAACGCCGACAGGATCGGCTTTTCCGGATTCTCGATGGGCGGAATGATCACCGCCCTGACGGCGATAGACTCACGCCTGAAAGCCGTTGCGCCGTTTGTCGGCGGTTCGGCGTTTAAGCATGTGGATTTCCCAGGTTATCCGAGAACGAGCCTGGCGGCACATTACCGGGAAGATGTCGGGTTATACAAGAACACCATGGATCCGTGTTCGTACTGGCCGCTGGTGAAGTGCCCGGTAATGTTCATCAGTTCAAGCAATGATTTCCACTCGGCCCTTGACCGTATCTACGCGGCGATGGCGCTGTTGAAACACAAGGCCTGGCGGGTGAGCACAAATATTCACGCCAACCACGGCCCCGGGCCCGAGCAGTGGGTTCTGCTGGACAAGTGGTTCGATCTGCACCTGAAGCGCATCGCCCAGGATATCCCTGTCACCCCGCCGTCGGCGCTGGTTGTCAAGGGGCCGGCCGCGACGTTCACCGTAACTCCCGACAATCGCCGCAAGCGGTTGCTCGATACGGAGATCTATTACAGCTGCGACCCCAACGCCCGCACCCGCTTCTGGAACCGCGCCGAGGCGCGCAAGGACCCCGCGGCCGGAAGCTGGACTGCGAACATGGAGCACCGCAAGAACCTGCCGCTATACGTTTTCGCCATCTGCCGGTACAAGCTTGCCAAACCGGTCGATACAGCGAGAGGAGAAACCTCAACCCTCACCGTCAATTCGCTGCTGCAGTCGGTCGTTCCGGAGCGTTTTGACATCAAGGCGCTGACGAATCTGAAGAAAACCCAGAGTGTCATTGACGACTTTGAGAACGGTTTGCAGGACTGGTCCTCCCGTGACGGGCGGAACATCAAAACTTACAAATTCCGCAATCCCCTGCTTGACTTGAACGACAACAAAGAACTCTGCATCACCCTCGCCCCGAAGGGACGGAAGCTCTCTGTGCACCTGAGCGTCGAAAGCCGATTCCTGGGAGCAGGTAAGGACCTTGGGCGTTTCAAGTATGTCGTCAAGACCAGCGGCGACGGGCTCAAGAATGTGATCGTCGGCAGGCGGGACTTTGAGGGTGATCCCAAGACGGGTAAGAAGAAAGAACTCTCTTGGAGCAAGATCACAAGGTTCGGTATCACCATCATCGACATGAAAGCAAGGAGCCCCATCGACCTCAGATCGCAAGAGGGGCTGAAGATTCTGAAGCTGATCAAAATGGTCGATGCGCCAGCCCCGTAAAAGCCATGTCTGCTTCAGGCCCAAAGGGCCGGCGCGAAGGCAGCCGGGGCCCGGAGTTATTTCTTCTTCCAGTCGATTTTGCCGATTCGCTTCTCTATGTCCACGAAGACTGAGGCGTGCTGGAACTTGCGTTTGAACGTCCAGCCTTTCTGGACCGCGTCGCCTTTAGGGGCGCCGAGAGGCTTGTCGAATTCGGGATACCAGTCAAACGTGCCGTACTCCGGCAGCCAGCCCCAGGTGTAGCAGAAGTAACAGTGCTTCCCGGCGCCGATCAGGAAACAGGCCAGCGGGAATTCGAGGTTCTTGACCGATACGGCGTATTGCTCGGCGTGCGACTTTTTCATCAGTTCCGGATCGCTCCACCAGGTGAAACCGGGCCAGGCCTTGAAGACGACGATTTCGCCCCGCTTGGCGGCCGCCGACATGGTCTTGATCGTATCGGCGATGTATTCCTTTTTCTGGCGCTTCTTGAGCACATTGGCCGCCCGGTCAAAATCATCGACCATCGCACCGTCTACGACATCCAGGTAGCGCCAGCCGAGAGCCTCTTCCTGCTTCTGCCCCTTCTTCGGACCGTGAAGCGGGTTGAGCAGGATGATGGAGTCCTCGCCCATTTTCTTCTTGGCTTCCTTGATCATCGCGAACATCCCCTGCTCGAGCTGGCGGGTCTTGGCCTTGCCTAGTTTTCGCGAGTAGGAAGAGCCCGGCGTATACGCCGTCCCACCGTCCAGGAAGATCCCGTCGCAGGAATACTCACTTACCGCCCTGGCGGCCACACCGGCCCACCAACTGCGCAGCTCCGGGTTGGTCGTATCAAAGAGCTGGACACTTCTCGAACCTTTCTTGAAGGGGAATGTCGCATTCTTCGGGAGCGTCGCGTTCGAAATCTTGGCGTGGGTCCTGCCGAAGTCGCCGGTCCAGTAGAACAGCACCCTGGCCTTGGGGTTATGGGCCTTGATCGCCCGCGCGCCGCTGGCGGCGATTCGCTCGAAGGTCATCTCCTTATTGGTTCTGTACTCGCGACTCATCTGGCCGCCGGTGAACGCGATAAAACCGTAGTGATCGGCCAGGAACTTGTACTGCTCGGGCTTGAGCCCTTCGCCTAAGCCAACGTGCGCATACACTGGCACGCGAGCCCACGAAAAGTGCGGATAACCCACCTCGCGTTTCGCCGCGGCCGGCGGCTTCGGCGCCGACTTGGTGCACGCGGCGGTCGGTTCAGCGGGAGTCTCCTTCGCAACAGCCGACACGCCCAGAAGCGTCATTGCCGCAAGGAGGGCGCACAGTAGTGTTCCAATTCGGTAGCTTTTAGTCATGGTGTCGTCTTTCATGGCTGGGGAAAGTTCGCCGCCTTCGCTCGTACGGGCATGATATCGATACCCCGCGCCAGTTGCGAACAGAATC
Source organism: uncultured Planctomycetaceae bacterium (assembly GCA_964392945.1). Taxonomy (GTDB): domain Bacteria; phylum Planctomycetota; class Phycisphaerae; order SM23-33; family SM23-33; genus BS750m-G57. Next base: position 6,505 of record CAYMSH010000068.1, read on the forward strand.
TCCCGAGGCGATCCATCACGCCTTAGTCCCGCGGCAAGCATTGTCCGGCGGATCACCGCCTTGTTGGGAATTAAGGGGAAAACCGGTCAGGTGAAGACAATCAACATCGCCATGCCGATGACCATCATGAGGATTCCCGCCCCCAAGGCCGACGAATCGTCCAGCCAGTCCAGGATTACAGTAGGCTTGTCGCCTGACGTGTTGACCAATCGCATTCCCCACGGGTGGACCTTTGCCGGGTACGGTTGGTTCTTGGGGTCTTTGTGGTGGGCCATTATCGCGTCGATCGACTCCTGCATCTTCTCGCGATCGATTCGGCGTATTGGGTATGTCACAATCGACACCAGCGTTACGACTACTCCCAGCGCCCCAAAGTAAACCGCACTGAGGAAGCACTGCGCTGCGTCAACCCTGCTATCAAAGAACCCCAAGCCGATCACAATGGCGGCGCCCACCCAGGGAGAAAGATGGAGAGGGACAAAGAATATCGCGATCCTCCGCTCGGGCCAATCATCTCCGTCTTCTTCATCTGGATACACGAAGGCGGCGATCAGTAACGCCGCAATCGACTCCAGCAGATATCCGCCGTATCCCCGAGCCCCGCAGCGATCGGTCAGCGCCCCGCCCAGGCTGCAGATGGACAGTTTTAAAAACACACCCGTCGCCAGGCCGCCAAGCCCGGGAAGAGTAATCTTCAATCCAAACCAAACCCCCAACATCAAAGAGAACCCCGCAAAGAACAACCCGCGGACATAGCTCTGTCTTATTGATTTCGGCCTTGCCATTGGCGTAGTGTCTCCAGTTGTGCGGATCCCGCAATTCAGCGTAATCCCCGGGCCACGGTTAGCTGATTATTCACCGCCCCAACCGGCGAGTCCCAGACGGGCGACGACAGGCGCCCAGGGCCTTATCTCAACAAGAACACTTAAGCCCTAAACCCGACGCCTGACTGCAATTATCGATCATTAACAAACTCCTGGCAAGGCCAAACGCCGGATTCCCGAACAGTCCGACGTCAATAACGCATCTCCATATCCGCCAGGGGCTCGCCGAGGATCAGGAATCGGTTGGCCGTGAGGAACGTCAGGTTGATCCAGTCTGTTCCAAGTCCTCCCTGGAAAGATGCTCTACGATAGAAGGTGTTGTTCATTATCCACATTAAATCATCGCCATCATCGCCATGGAGCTCGGTATCGCCTACGAAGTGGTTTTCATCAATGATCAAGTAGTCTACGCCGTCGCCAAGGTGAGCCGTCCAAGGCCCCTCGAACGTACACCAGTGAACCCAGAGAGTATCTGATCCCCCGCCGCTCGATATGCCGACCTCGCCAAGAACCCAGGTGCTCTGGAGCACAATGCTGTCGTGGCCGGAGTCCATGCCGGTCGAGATCGACAGTATCCTGTCAATCGTTACTGACGGGCCGGTTGTGGTGTTATTGCCCACAACAACGTTCGTCGTGCCCCGGCCTGCGATCCCAAGGTCGCGGGCGGTGAATGTTCCGCCTACCGCGGCGATATGGGCCTGCTGCGGCGAGCCTATATTCGTAGCCCCCAACTGCACGAGCATCAGGCCCGAGACATCTGTCTTCGTGATGCCGACCTGGTCGGCGCCCCGGCCGGCGTCAATGATCACGTGGCCGGCGAACGTGGTCCGCCCTCCGGGCAAGAGCGAGTAGAGCCGCTGGCCTATAAGGAACGTGTCGGACCCTCTGTCCAATTCAAATTCCGCATCGCCATTGAAATACGATTCGGTGATCATCACATGGTCATCGCCGCCATGCAGTCGAATCGTTGTCGAGCCGGTGACCTCCACGTTCCTCAGATTCACCCGATCGACGGCGCTGGCGCCGTGAGTGTTGATATAGAGCATGCCGTTGACCGTCGTCTCGTTGGCGCCGGCTATGCCGTTGAAGTCGATCGACATCCGGCGGCCGTAAATCTGCATGTTCGTAAACTCGCAAGGTCCATAGGCCGACAACTGCAGTGTCTGACCGCCCCACCCGGCCGGGCCCATGTCGATATGCGTGCCGAAACGCGCTTGGGTATCGGATATGTAGATCGTGTCCCGCCCGCGATCGGTCAGAAGCGTCAACCAGTCGATCGAATTGGTTCTAGACTCGGTTCTTTCAAACTGGATGTTGTCCCTGCCGGAAAAACTCCGGACCACCAGACCCTCGCAGCTGACACCCCTGAACGCGAAACGATCGTCGCCGTTGGATGTGGTGATGTTCACCTCTGTAGCGGATGTATCTTCGATCAGCGTCTCGAGCATTCCGCGAGGGTTGGTGATGGTAATGCCGGTAAACGAACTTTCGAGGCCCTCTATGTCCGACGGCCCGCCGGCGTATCCGTAGTAGAGCCCCGCGATCGTCACGTTTCTCTCGCCGCGCCCATAGCCCATGTGGGCCTCGAACGATTGCATCTTCGCCCCGGCAATGAGGACATTGCCGACGCCGCGCACCCCGTTGGCCAGAGTAGTCGCCTCGGTGATGGTGACCTCGCCGGCAAACTCCAACCCTCCATCATGACCGATCCGACCGATATTCAACTGGTTGGCTCCCGTACCGAGGTCAATGTCCAGGGCGTCGATAACTGTTGTGTTCACAGGCGCTCGCGAGCCGATGTTGAATATGTCGTCACCGCTGTCGAGGTTAACCAATATTCGTCCCGGTATGTCGCCGAGAATGTTCACCGCGTGCCGGCCGTTAATGAGCGTGGAATCTCCGCCATTGATCAAACCGGAAATTTCATATCCGCCGCCGTCGGGCAGGCCCGTCAGACAAACTGCGTTGTCGCCGCGGTCTCCCCTGATGATCAGGTCATCGGCTTCCATGTACACCCAAACCGAACCGTCCAGAAGCATGCGCGGCTCGAGCGATTCAAAACAGGGCCGGCTGCTGGTAAATGACCTCTTCATGATGGTGCCTCCATTGTCTATCGACGTAGTGACGAAAAAATTGGCGTCGGGGGAGAACCCAACCGCTCCTGGCCCTCGACTACGAGTATTCTATACATGGGGCGGACAAATATCCATGACATCCGCTAAGCCGATGCAGACAATCTGAAGCAGCCTGTTCAGCCCGCCGGCGGAGTGCTTCGGAGCGTAACAAGGCGCCTGGGTCCGTCCGGCAGGCTCCAAACTGTAAATAACGCCAAACTGGGCTGACTCCATTGGGGTTTTCTGATATCCTGCGAGGCGTCGATACGCACTTGTGAAAGGACTTTCCATGAGCATGAGCCTGAGAATACGAGCCCTGGCGATAACGCTGATTCTCCTGGGCGGCGCAAACGCGACATTCTCGCGAGACATTGAGCTGGGAAAACAGATCGACCGCTGGGACGAAGCGGTCCCACTGGGCAACGGCATGACCGGTAGTCTGCTTTGGGGCGGGAAAGATCAGATCCGTTTCTCGATGGATCGGGGCGACTTGTGGGACCTGCGATCACCGAAAGAACTCTCCGAACCGGGCTTCACTTTTGCGAACATCCGAAAGCTCGTCAAGGCCAGGAACCAGCGGGAGATCAACCGCCTGTTCGACAACATCTATAACCAGAAGGTCCCGACCAAACTCCCGGGAGCCCGTATTGTCATCACGTTGAAAGACCCGGCTATCAAGGCGTTCAGCCTGAATCTGGACACCGGAACCGGGCGCGTCGCTTTAAAGTCCGGCTCTCGGGTCGAAGCATTCTGGGTTCCCAAAAAGCCGGTAATGATGGTTAGAATCCCTGCGGCGATCAAGAACATCGTCCTGGTTCCCAACACCGCGGTCAAGCGCCTCGGCTACCCCGGAGCCAAGATCGACAAGACCAAAGATTCAGTCCTGCTGACCCAACCGGGGCTGAAAGGTTTCTCCTATGCCGTCGGTGTTGTCTGGCGGAAGACTTCGGCCGGCATCGAGCTGGCGGCGGCTATGGAATCCCGTCAGAATGGCCAGAACGCGGCCGACGGCGTGGAGGCCTTATGTCGCAAAACGCTCGCTGAAGGATGGAAATCATCGAAGCAAGCCAATGATAAATGGTGGAAGAATTTCTGGTCAGTCTCCGACGTCAATATCCCTGACGCCGCGATCCAGAAACAGTATGACCTGGCGATGTACTACTACGGCGCCGGGTCGCGCAAGGGCTGCCCGCCCCTGCCGCTGCAGGGCGTCTGGACCGCTGACCAAGGCGGGTTGCCTCCCTGGAAAGGCGACTACCACCACGACATGAACACCCAGGTGATCTACTCCGCGTACTACGCGGCCGGGCATTTCAAGGCCGGCGAGTCCCTGCTCGACTTTATGGTCGACCTCAGCGGGGTGCACCGAAAGTTCTCCAGGGAGTTCTATGGCGTAGAAGGACTCATGGTTCCCGGGGTAATGAGCTTTGACGGCAAGCCGCTGGGCGGATGGGCGCAATATGCGTTGTCGCCGACGATGGGACCGTGGCTGTTCCAGAATTTCGATTGGCATTGGCGCTACACACAGGACAAACAACTGCTCGCATCGACTATTTACCCTTACGGCAAGGAGATGGCCCGCTCGGTTGAGGCCCTACTGGTCAAGGACGCCAACGGCAAGCTCAAGCTGCCCCTTTCCACATCGCCGGAGATTCACAATAACTCACTGGGAGCATGGTTAACCCCAAACACCAACAGCGACCTGGCGACGTTGATCTGGTTCTTCGGAGCCCTGGCCAAACAGGCCGACGCATTGGACAAAACCGACGACGCAAAACACTTCCGAGCAACCCTGGCGCGTCTGGAACCTCTTGCCGTCGATCCCAAGAGCAAGGTGCTCATGCTCGATCCGGTTCAGCGTCTGAAGGGATCGCATCGCCACCACGCACACCTGATGGCGATCCAACCGCTGGAAGTTATCACCATAGAAGGCGGAGAATCCGAACGGGAGATCGTTTTGAATTCCCTCGACAATCTGCGCCAACTGGGAACCCGCGCCTGGGTGGGCTTCAGTTTCCCCTGGGCTGCTTCGCTTGAGGCTCGCGCCGGTCGCGGAGATCTGGCCGAGAAGTATCTGTCGATCTTCGCAGAAGCGTTTGTCTCGCCCAACGGATTCAACCTGAACGGCGACCAGAGCGGCAAGGGTTACTCCGGTTTTCGATACCGCCCGTTCACTCTCGACGCCAACTTCGGACACGCCCTGGCCGTCCAGGAAATGTGCCTGCAGAGTTGGGGCGAAACTATTCGCCTGTTCCCGGCCATGCCGTGGAAATGGCACGCCGCATCCTTTAGAGATTTCCGCACCGAGGGCGCGCACCTGGTGTCGGCGCGCTGGGAGAACAACGCGACAACGCAGTTCAAGATCACCGCGGGCCGAAACTGCGTGCTCCGTATCCGCAACAACTTCTGTGGGCGAAAGATCCTGTGGAACCGCAAAGACATTCGCGCCGCCGGGCGGGATTTCACGATCAACGTAGAGAAAGGCGATCTGGTCACGGCCACGCTCGAAAGACCAGCCGCCATTCCGCCTGAGCCCAAAGAAGCCAGAGAGCCCCTCATTCCCGTACGACCATGGAGCGGGCTTATCGACAGCGGCCTGCCCCTGCGTATCGGAGCCGACAGCACCGGACGACACGCCTTCAAAGGTCGCATGACCAATATCGCAGTCTACGCATCTCCGCTGAGCCCCAGAGAAATCACCCGGCTCGCCCTGAAGAATATCCGGCCCGAAAAGTTGCCCAACGGTCTTGTAATTCCGGGTCGCAAGAAGCCAACCAGCACAACCTTCATCAACCTGGGCGATCCCAAACGAGCGATCACCATCAAGGGGAAGATCAGGCTTCCGGCGCCCGACGCTGCGAGCTCTTCAGCGGTATTTGAGTTTGACGGTAAGAGTTGGCTCGAGATCGCCGATCATCCGTCCCTGCGAGGTTCCGCTGGGATGACTCTGGCCGCGTGGATAAATCCAACCGGCCCGATCCCGGCCAACGGCATGCGACTGATGGACAAATCCATCGCCGGCGTGGGCAAAGGATACCTGCTTGACACATATCCCAAGGGAAAGTCGCTGCGACTCTTTGCCGGCGAACCGGCATTGACCGCCCGGGCCAACATTCCCACAGGAACATGGACGCACGTGGCGGCGACTCTCGACGCCAAGACTGGAAAACGCATCCTATACCTGAACGGAAAGAAGATCGCGGGCAAATAGACGCCGGCGTCGAATTGTTCTGGCCCGACACATCCCGGTTCACTCACAGGGAGCGAAATTATGTCGGTCAGCTAGCGGCTTGACGCCGTCATGTGCTGGCCAGCTGCGTACCAGAGGAGGTCTACGCGAAGTTTGGTGGGCTCTTTGGGCTTCGTCGGATCGCCGGCGATCTCGAAAGAAGCCACTGACGTATCGGGAAAACTCCGCTGCAGTTCGTGCAGCAGCTTTACGCACTCGGGGAAGCTTCCGCTTCCGGCCAGGTATATCGGCACGGTCTGGTATCGCGAACCGTTGAGGCTCTTGTCCGGACGGAGCTGATCGAGTTTCAGTCCGCAGTTGCCCGTCATCGCCGCCAGGCGGGCCAGGTGGCTGTTGATCTGATCGACGGATTGGAGCTTAATCGCGTTGTCCGCCAGTTCCCGGTTGAGCTTGGTTATTTCCGAAGCGACATTCGCCACTTCCACCGACAATTCCCTGTCACGACTCTGCTGACCCCTGAGTTCGGCCGCTCGGATATCGAGACTCTTGTGTCGCTCGATAACGGGATGAACGCCAAACACATACGCCCCCAGCGTGAGGAGCGCAAAGACGCCCAGCGCGCCGAGATCGATATGCAACGGTCTAAGATTCTTGATCTTCATTCGCTTCACCGCTTGACAGGCGTAGTTCCTTCGAGTGTGCATTTCAGGTGAAATGCGATTGCTTTGGTCTCCATGAACGGCTCCCTGATGGTGCGTTCAAGCCTTACGCTGTCGAACATTCCCGATCTCTCCAGACGCAGGACGAATTGTGAGACCGCGGTCTGCGAGCGGCCGAAGCCCTCTATGTGCAACACGAAGGCCGTTCGCCCCGGGACAGGGACGTCAGAGTCACTGGTCGTGCCGGCGGGGCGCTCAGGCCCGGAAATCATGACTTCGTTAAGCTCGCAGCTGCGCAGGACCATCTCGTTGCCCAGCCCCTCGGACAGGAACTTCAGCATCACGCTCCAGTCGGGTTGCCGGCCGACGCCTTTACAGGTTTCCAGCTTCCAGCGTGAGGCGACCAGTTGCTTGTTCAGCGATTGTATGGTTCTTTCCGAGGAGCCGATTCGCTCCATGGTCAAGGCGCTCTGGCCGGCGTAGGGATCGTGGTTAACGCCCCAGGTGCTGTGGCAGGTGATGCAGACAATGACAAGCATCGCCGCAAACGCCGCCGACGGAGCCAACCATTGGCGCACGCGGATGCGGCAGGCCTTGGCCTGGCGTCTCGGAGCCGGCATTAGATTAAAGCAGTTCACTTGCGATTCTCCGAGAATTGTCCCAGCCCGGCGGCCGAGGCCAGCGACGAGCCGAATGTTCTTTCGATTTCCGGCGAGCATCCGGCGATGTCGCCGGAGCGAACCGTTTGCACGTAGAACTCCAGGACCGAATCCAATCGCTCCAGGAGCCCTGGAATCCGGGCCCCGCCGCCAACGAGCAGCAGGGTCTCTGGCGCTGCGTCGGGATACTGGTTAGTCAGGTATGACAGCGGAATCCGCATCTCCTTGACCAGGGAGTCGCCGTATGCTCCAACGGCCCTGTTGACTTCGGCCAGCGTCTTGTCGCCGATATCGGAGCATTCTGTCGCCAGACCCACCTGGCGAACGAGGTCCTCGGCCCTTTCTCGATGCAGTTTCAGATCTTTGATCAGCGATTCGACAACGGTCTGGATACTGCACTTTACGAGCTTTCGCTCGTAGACCACGACGCCTTGATAGAGCAGAACCAGAGTGGCCTGGCCCCATCGCAGATCGAGAATCGCGGCGATCCCCTCAACGCCGGAAAGCAGCGGACCGCACGCTCGTGCGACGGCTGAGGCGTTGACATCCAACGCAAAAACATCCAGCCCTTCGGACTCGATAGTGTCTACAAACTCATTGGCCTGCTGGTGTCCGAAGCCGGCGGCCATTACGTAAGTGGCTCCTCCTGCGCGGGCTGGAGCCGGCAGGTCCCAACATGCTATTTCAAACGAATCGGGCTCGCATCGATGCATTCTGGACAGTTCGCTCCTGGCCAGTTGATCCAGCGGAGCACCTGACCCGCGAGGGGGCAATTCCATAATTCCTGTCAGGAGTTGATCCGGGGGAACCGCCAGGACGACCCGTTTGCCTTTGAAGGATTTGTTCTCGATCATATGGCGGAGCTTGGCCGCATCAGTGGGATCCAGGGGACCGCCCGGGTTGTCACGCATCACTGATCCGGCGGCGGATATGGTCCATCGCCCCGGCGCACCTTGCAGCTGCACGGCCCGCATATGCCGACCGCCGATATCTACGCCAATCGGAAGAGTGGATGTTCCTGACAGCAGCTTCACAATCAACCTCCGCCTGTCATTGATGTTACGTCGAACATAGGCATGAACATGCTCAACGCTACAAAGCCGACGAGCAATCCCATAACGATCAGGATTACCGGTTCGATAATGCTCGTCAACGCTTTAAGGGTTACTTCGTTTTCCTCGTCAAGGAAGTCGCCGAGGTTTAATAACAACGGTCCGATCTGTCCGCTTTTCTCACCGCTTCGAGTCGCTTCGCAGACCGCCGGAGGTATCAAATCGCTCTCGCCGAAGACCGAACTGATCTCCTGGCCCTGCGAAACAGCCCTCTCGGCACGGCCCATAAGTTCGGTGTAGTGCACGTTTGAGGTCACATCTCTGGTAAGCGTCAGAGCTTCCAGAACCGGAACGTGACTTTCCAGCAGCAGCCCCAGCATCCTGACGATACGCGCCGTGGAGAAGCTGCGGACAATTCCGCCGACTTTGGGCAGGCGTAGAATAATCGTGTGCATTATCCTCCTGCCCGGCTGGGTCTTGAAGTAAGCCTTCAAGCCGAAGATCCCTACGACAAGCGCTCCGAGAAGCGCCCACCAGTAACTAACGACAAAGGCGCTGGCCGCAAGCAGCATCTGCGTCGACGGCGGTTGAGCGGCGTCAAGACTGTCGAAAAGCTCGCCAAAACGCGGGATAACGAACACCATCAGCAGCACAAGAACAGACAGAGCCACGAAACTCAGCAGGCATGGATATATCATTGCGCCCTGGATCGCCGAGCGAACGTGCAGTCGCTTGTGCGTCAGATCGGCCAGACGATTAAGCATCACCGCAAGCTCCCCGCCCTGTTCGCCGGCGGCGACCATGTGGCGGTAGATTGAATCAAAACATTCCGGATGCAGCGCCATGGCCTCCGACAACGCGCTGCCGGACTCCAGACCCTCTCGCACGTCGCCGATAGCGCCGCGCCAGCCCTCGTCCTTGATCTGGTTCTCCAGCGCCGCCAGCGCCTGGGTCAGCGGAGTGCCCGACGAAACCAGCACGTACAACTGCCTGGTGAACATCGCAAGGGTCTTCAGGCGGCGAGTCTTGCTTCCCTTTACCGGAACCAGCCCCGGGTCTGCAGACTTCGATTCGGAGCCGGAGGCGCTCGGCTTCTGACGTTTGCGACGCGGGCCCGATCCGCTGTTGACCGGTGAGATGTCGGCCACGAACAGGTCCTGCTTGCGCAGTTCCTCGGTAGCTTGAGCGATATCTGAGGCGTCTATAACGTTGCTGACCTTGCGGCCGGTCTTGTCGAATGCCTGGTATGCCAGTTTCATCGGTATCAAACCTCTCCGAACCGCCGTGGGCTCGGATTCCTTCACTATTCGTCTTTGTCGGCGGCGGTTTCCTCGCCGTTACTGTGAGTTACGTTTATAACTTCCCTCAGCGAGGTCTTTCCGTCTCTGGCCAGCAGTATTCCTTCCTGCCGCAGCGTCAGACCGCCCTCGCCGGCCCAGCACTCTCGCAGTTCGTGGGGAGCGCCTCCCCTGTGGATCAGGCGTCGCAGAGCGGTGCTGACCTCCATTACCTCGTATATTCCAACTCGCCCCTTGTGTCCGGACTGATGACAGTATCCGCATCCTGTTCCGTGCATGAAGGTCTGGCCTTTCAGGTGCGCCAATCCGGCGCCCTCAAAGAACACGTCCTCCGGCACGTACGAAGTCTTGCAGTGCGAACAGATGGTCCTGGCCAGTCTCTGGGCCAATACGCCGTTCAGGGCGCTGGAAAGCAGGTACGGCTCGACTCCCATGTCGCACAGTCGCGCGACAGCTCCCGGCGCGTCGTTGGTGTGCAGGGTGGCCAGCACGAGGTGACCGGTGAGCGAAGCCTGAATAGCCACGCGAGCGGTCTCTTCATCTCGTATTTCACCAACCATTATCACGTCGGGGTCCTGTCGCAGAATACTGCGCAACGCCCTGGCGAACGACATTCCGATCGCGTCCTGGACCTGGATCTGGTTGATCATGTCAAGCTGGTACTCGACGGGATCCTCGACAGTCAGCACGTTCAGTTCGGGATTTCGGATCAACTGCAGCGCCGAATAGAGCGTAGTGGTCTTGCCGCTTCCCGTAGGTCCGGTCACCAGCACAAGACCGTAGGGCTGATGCAGGATTCGCAGGAAAGCCGCGAGCGTCTCGGCTCGGAAACCCAGATCGTCCAGCTGGGTCTTCAGGTTGTTCTTGTCGAGTATTCGCATGACCAGCTTTTCGCCCAGCAGCGTCGGCATAGACGAAACTCGCAGATCGACTTCGCGACCGTCGGCCCCGATTCGCACGCGTCCTTCCTGGGGAAGGCGCTTTTCGGCGATGTCCATTCGGCCGATGACTTTTATTCTCGAAACTATCGAAGGGTGCATCCCCGGAGGCGGAGTCGGCAACTCGCGCAGAACCCCGTCCAGGCGAAACCGCATTCGCGTGCCGTTCTTGTCCGGTTCGATATGGATATCGCTGGCGCCTTCGCGTATGGCTTTCAGGAGGATCATATTGAGCAGATTCACCACCGGGCTGTCGCCGACTATTTCTGACAGATCCGTAGTGCCGGAATCATCCTCTTCCTCTTCAATAACTTCCACATCGCCGTTGGAAATCGACGCTATCAAGGCGTCCATGTCGCTTTCGGCGCTGGTCAGACGATCGATGCTCTCTCGGATATTGGCCTCGGCGGCCAGGATCGGCCTGATCGTGCAGCCGGTGATCTGGCGGAGCCGTTCGACACTGGGCAGCGATTGAGGTTCGGCCATCGCCACAGTCATCGTGTCGTGGACCTTGAACATCGGAATGGCCTTTAAGCGCCGGGCCTCTTCTTCGCCGATCTCCGCCAGTAGCGACGGATCGGCCAGTCCCCTGCGAAGGGTGCAGTGATTGACTCCGAGGCGTCCGCCCAGGGTCGTAAGCAATTCCTCGACAGTCACCAGGCCCTGCTCGACAAGCATCTCGCCGAGGCGTCGGCCGGTGCCCTTTTGTTCGGCCAAGACCGCCGATAGTGTCTCGTTGGTGATAATCCCTTCTTCAACAAGGACTTCACCGATGCGAATTTTCTTTGCAACAGTTGCGGTATTCGTCATCAGATATTCTCGATGCTGTAATCGGCGCTGTCGGCATACTCAAACAGCGACGCAAGTTCAGTTAATTCCAGTATTTCACGAAGAGTCTCATCAGCGCCTACGAGCTTCAGCGCACGCCCGCTTCGAATGAGGTGTTCGGTAGCGTCGACAAGCACTTCCAGCCCCCTGCTGTCGATCTGCTTTACATCCGAGACATCAACTATCACATCCTGGGGATTCTCACTCAGGACCGTTGTCAGCACCACCTCGAGCTGCGCCGCATCCTCTCCCACGAGGGAATCGTTTGGGATGAGCATCGTCGCATTGTCATAATTCTCCTGATCGATCTGCATCTCAAACGATCTCCGTACGACAGTTTAGAAGCATCAGTCCGCACGCATCGGCCAGGTGCGCAGTAGGCTTGTCGCGGGCCTGGAACCCGGTGCGTCATTGCATTCCATCGGCTATCTCTGAGATGACTTTAGTAGTTGCGAAGATTCCCCGGGAACCCAACTCCGGCTTGCTCGACACGCCGCATCGGATACAATCGCCGTCGGAGCCTCGCGATACTCGCTGGCGGTTCGGCGAAACTGCCAGGACTGGAAGACTATAACCCTAACTCGGTATTGAATTATGAAACAGACAATTGGGTATTTGCTGTTCATCGCATTACTGCCGGGCATGGTCCAGCCGACCCAAGCGGCCGAGCTGATGCTGCACTGGCGATTTGATTCGCCCTACGAGTTCGGCGCCATCGAGCCGGACGCTTCGGGACGGAGCGTTGACGGGATCTCGACATGGGCCAGAATCCGCGCCGGCGGCGGTATGCGCTATGCACCGGACCAGGGCGTTTTCGGCGGAGCCGGGCTGCTGGGAGGCGTCGAGCCCGGAGCATTGCACGGCGTCCGCGGTTCGATGCAGTCACTTGAGTCGATGAAACTGGGCCGGGAGTGGACCGTCTCACTCTGGGTTAAGCCCTGCCGGGACGTTTATCGCTATTATGATATCGTATCCTTTGTGCAGAAGAAGAACGACAAGTGGGCTTCGCTGTTTTCCCTCGGTCAGCACGGCAGACTCAGGGCCGGCTTCTATCATGACGGAAAAGAAAGACTTCACCAATTCTTCGGCAAGGAGACCAGGTTGCCCGCCGGCAAGTGGTCCCATCTGCTGTTCGTCTGCGGCCGGAAGGAGATGAGTTTTTATCTCAACGGCAAGAAGGCGGCCCAGGCTGCGACAACGCAATGGGACCCCAAAGCCGAGTTCTTCGTACGGCTCTCCGGGCGGACCGGCGGCCCGCACAACCGCCTGTACGGGCTCTATGACGACCTGCGTATCTACAACGGAGCCCTTGGGGCCGATCTGGCCGGCAAGCTGGCCAACGCCAAGAGCGACTTTTACAAAAACGAAAAGCTCCCGCCTGTCGCCGATGCGGGTTTGGGCTACACCGCCTGGCTCCAGGGCCACCAGGCCGAGATTAAGATGCAGGGCGGCCTGCTGCTGGCCGGGCGCAACGGCGGCGCGACGACTTACAAATGGGAAATCGCCAAACAACCCAAGGGGGCCAGGGGGAAGTTCGCCGACCCGAACGACCCGGCCACGAGCTTCACAACCGACAAGACCGGAGCCTATGAATTCAAGCTCACCGCAAACAACGCCGGCGGCAGCGACAGTGCTCTAGCCCAGGCGGCGGTTTTCGCCGTCGACAAGGGTCCGGACCGACCGAAGCTCTTTACTAGAAAGCCCGAGGATATTCTGCTCCTGAATCACGTCGAGCCTCCCCATCCCAAGCGGGCCGCGGCGCTGAAGGGCAAGAAGCTGCCCCTTATCGCCCACTGGACGTTCGATGACATCAAGGGCGACACCGTCAAGGGCTCCGGCCCGAAGGCCAGTGACATCACTTTTGACTCAGGGCTGGCTAAACCGGTTCAGGGCAAATATGGCCGAGCCCTGAAGATCGACGTCAATAGCAAGACCGCCAAGGTCAAGCTGCTGGACTTCGGCCAGTTCGATGAGTTGATCGACGAGTTTACGCTCTCGTTCTGGGTGTATCACGACAAGACGCCGGGCGTAGGCGGCAATCGCGGGCGCCTCTTCCGCTGCCAGGGCGATCAGGGTAAGGAATACTGGAGGCTCTACTACCGATCACTGGACCAGGCCACGGGCAAGTCAACGTTGATCTTCCGATGGTGGCGTGGGGCCGGGAAGGCCCGAGTCGCGGGAAACTGGACCCC
>CAYMSH010000069.1:0-20140 GCA_964392945.1 uncultured Planctomycetaceae bacterium
GTCCTTGGTGCGGTCCTCGTTGTGCGAAACGATGAACAGTTCCTTGCTCAGCGGGAATGGATCGCGATACAGCGGGCCTTTGCCGCTGCGGGTCCACAGCTTGGTCTCGAAGTCGTACTGGTTGTAGCCCGGCTCCTGCATGACCTTGACGTACGGGGTAATGTAGCTCATCGGCTCCAGCGTCCGGATCGGCTTGTTGGTGTCGATCATGATCACGGTCCCGGTTCCGCTGTGAGGCCAGTGCGGCGAACCGATAGCCACGAACAGATTCGCATGGCCCGGGATCTGCCTGCCCTGGATCATCGTTGGCGGGAAGCGCACATTGTTTCCGTAGACCTCGCGAGAGGCGGTGCCGTCTGCGTTCATGCTCCAGAGGCACTTGACGCCGATCTGCCCTTTATCGACGTACTCCCAACGCGTGTAGACAACGCGTCCGTCTTCGCAAACCGCCGGCGTGAACTCGCTGACGGCGCTGTTGGAGAGTTTCTCGAACTTGCTCCCGTCCGGCTCGATACGGTACATCTGCGTGCCGGCGAGTTGATCGTCGGAGTTGCACAGCGTGCCGGTTTCGCAGCGGGTGGAGACGAACATAATCCCGCCGTCGGGCAGGTAACACGGGTTCATATCATCGGTCTGGTGATGATAGATTTTTGCGAACCGAAGATACGTCGACTGGTCGTACTTCTTGATGCGCAGCGCTTCGTCTTTCGGCGGGTGGGTGACCTGGTGCAGTCCGGACCCGTCGATATTCGATTCGAAAATCCTGAATCCCTTCCACTCCGACTCTTTCCAGCCAAAGACTATTTTTTTGGCGTCGAACGAAAGATCAACGCGCCCGAAAATACCCTCGGTGATCTTTCCGCTGAAGATGTCTTTAGCCTTGCCAGTCGAAAGGTCCAGTACGCAGATGTTGCTTCCGAACCGGCTGCAGCCGTCGATAAAGTCGCTGTAGAAGTGGCTGGAATGGTAGGTGTCGCGTTTGACGAACAGGAGCTTTTCGAAGCCCAATTCCTTGACCAGTGCTGCGCCGTATTTGGCGTCGGAATACGTCGGTTCGATTATGTCAGGCAGCTTGGCGGTGATGATCTTGGCTGTCTTGCCGACGCAGCGATCGGTCAGCGGCAGCCAGAGCGCCCCGGCGCCGTTGAACTCGGCGGCCGACGCGCCGTTGCGGCCGGGAGAATAGCTGACTTTGCCTACAGTTCGCAGATCCGATCCGCCGCCTGATACGTCTTTGGCGTTCTTGTCCATCGGCCAGTGGGCCAGCAGCTTGGCCGATCGGAATTCGGTCTGGCCTTCGAAGTGCTTGGCGATCTCCTCTTCCTTGAGCACGCGATCGTAGATCCGAACGTCGGCGATCTGGCCGGTGAACTGTCGCCGGGTGTCGTTGGGGAAATCTACGGCGCCCTGGCCGAATTTCAACACGCATCCGGGACCGGTGAGGATCGGGCTGCGTTTGGTTCCCTGGTCCGGCACGCCGTCCTGAATGTGCATCAGACCTCGCTTGCCGTCAATATACATGCGCCAGGAATGGTAGCTCGGCAATACTATCTGGTGCCATTTGCCGTCGTTGACTTTGGGCCCGCCGGAGTCGTGCCCCGCGCCGGCCGAACGCAGATTGATCCGCCCTTTTTCGCCAACGTAGATGCACTTGTCGCCGGTATTCCACTTGTCGTTAAGCGATGTGACGGTAAAGAGAGGCCCGCCGCTTTTCGAGGTTGTTCTGACCCAGAACGAAAGCGTGTAGCGGTCTTGGCCGAAATTCACCAGCGGCTTGTCCGCAGCGAGGCAGGGCGCGGAGATAAACCCCAGAACGACAGCGATAAACAGACGGTTCAGTTTGGACATATTAGCTGCGACTCCTGTTTTGTGCGGATATTCAATCGCACAGTAGTTTGAAACTAGGCATATCGGCGCGGGGTCTGGCCCGCAACAGTTTGTGTATGGGATCGAACGTCTTGATGATCTTCTGGTAGTCCGGATCGTCTGTGGTCTTGAAGATCGGCTTTCCGCACGCTTCGGTCCCGCCGGCGGTCTTGGCCAGCGGCGCAAGCAGGAAGTTGTTGTTCTGCGGCTTCATGACGCGAGTGTAGAACTTTCGCGGCACGCCTTTCTTGTGACAACTCAGGCATCGTCGCACGACAACGTCCTTGAGCGCCGCCTCGAAACCCTGGGGCAGCATTCGCCTGCTGCCGAGGCGGGCCTTGTGGTTCGACGAAGACGTACCGTAGTACGGAACGTTCAAATCGATCCAGAGGTAGACTTTCTTACGGTCGGCGAGCGGCACGTTGACTTTCTTCTTGCCTTCCTTGTCAGGGTGTCCGGTGCGGATGATGTCAGCGAGCTTACTGGCCGGGCTGCCCCATCGCATGGGCTTGACTTCCAGAACGTTTTCCCCGGCGCCGTTGATCGTCCAGATCCACTCGGTGTACGGGCTCATGCCGCGAAGCTTGTCGTACTTGGCGCCGGACGGGCTTCCGTGGCGCCCCCAGTTCCGCTCGGACTGTGTTCCCGTTCTGGCGAGAATATCGTACGAAACGTTGAAGAAGTCGGTCATGTCGCCGCTCAGGTCTACATTCTTGGGCTGCTTGCGCTCGTTGTGGCATTTTATGCAATGCTTGTCGAAGACCGGCTGGACAACTTCCTGGTAGCTGAATCCCTTTACGCCCCAGGCGGGTTTATGCAGTTCCTGCGGTTTGCGCCGGGCCGCCGACGCCATGATCTTCGGGCCGCTGGAGGCCACGGAGTTTCGATCGGCGTGGCAGCCGACACAACCCTGGACCTCACCCGGCATCAGGTGCGTAAACGATCGCATTCGCTGCAGGGCTCGTCCTTCTGCATCCAACGCCAGGAAGTAGATCGGAACTTCCGAGGGGACCTTGAACGCGGCGCTTCCGTCTGCCTGCACGTCGGCGAAACCCCAGACCTTTTTCGGAGCGTATGTGGCGCCGCATGAGACCAGCGGAAACTGGAACCCGAACACCGCGATGTTCCGCATGCCGTGTCCGTCAAGACGTTTGTTGTTCTGCGGCGAGTGGGTGGACTTCTCGATCTCCTGGATAACAGCGACCTGCTTGATCTGGCCGCGTTTGACGTGCGGCTCGAGCCCGTTGTAAACGTCCTGCATGTAAATCGTGGCCCAGGCGCCGGAGACGCTTCCGTCTGTCGGCAGCTTGGCGATTGTACCGAACAGAAGCGGCGGGCGTTTGACCTTCCGCACAGGCATGGGACTGTACCAACCCATTCCGCCTTCGGGGGATATCAGCGAGATCGCGTTGGCGTCGAAGTCGCGAAGCTGGATCGTTCCGCCCTTGGAGACCAAGAATCGCTTGTCGCTTATCGCCAGCGGTTTTTCGTACTGGCCTCTGACGCGCATGTCGAGCATTCCGTTTCCCCAGGGCCCTCCGCCGACGCGGTGCGCGTAGATGTTAATCTCAGGGGTCAGGTTGCGAATCGCCTGCTTTGAGTTGACGCCCTTGGAAGGATCGATCGCCACAATCCCGCCGCGACACGATCCGTTGTGATTGGTCGCCGTAGCGATCACCTGGTTTGTGCCCGGGATCGGTTGGGCGTCCATAAATGTGCCCGGCGAAATTACGCGATTACCGTAATAGACGCTCAGCCCGGTCCCATCGGGTTTAATCGCCCACAAGCTCTGGATCGGACACGCCGGCCGATCAACGTATTCCCATCGCGTGTAGACGATGCGCCCGTCATTGAGAACCGACGGCGTGAAGTCCATCAGGTAGTTGGCGCTCAGCCGTATCTGCTTGGAGCCGTCGGCTTCCATGCGATAGAGAACCGGAGACGTTACTACATAACAGTACGCATACGCCGGCTTGCGATCGGAAATGAATCCGATCCCGCCGTCGGCCAGCCAGCATGGATCGAGATTGTTGTGCTTGCCCGTGGTAAGCTGCTTCAGGCCCTTTCCATCGATCCCGATCTTGAATATCTGGTAGTTGCTCTTCTCGTCGGGATAGAACGAGATATCCTCGATATGCGCCACGGGATTCGAGCCCACGTGCCCGCCCCGCCGCAGCGCGAAGACCACTTCTTTGGCGTCGTACGACAAATCGGCGGTGGTTATCATGCCTTCCTTGGCGTCGAAAATGCACTTGGTCTTACCGGTTTCAGTCGAGTATACGTACAGCCCGCCGCCCGGGCGGAATCCTTCAACGTGATACACGTACACGTGCGAGATGTTCAGCGGTTTGCGCTTGACGAGCAAAATGTCCTTGAACCCGAGTTTTCCTGAAGACAATTCCCGGCGCATCGCCTTGGCGGCCGGAGTCCGCTCGTTGGCGGGTATCAGCAGTTCGGCCAGTTGCTTCTTGCTCATCGGCGAGGCGTAGACTCCGATTTCGGCGGCTCCGGGGTTGGGTGAATTCGGATGCGACGAGAGAAACTTGATCCGGAGCTTTCTTATCGTCTGGGCCTTAAAGCTGATTGCCTGCGGGCCGCGTCGGTGCTCGAGGGCTCCTTTTGCGGCGGGGGTTTTCGCATCGTCGAGATAGACCTCGTAATCCTTGAAGCACTCCAGCAGTTCGCTGGTGGTGCGAGCCCAGTAGACGACCTGTGCGGCCTGGACGGGCTTGTCCCAACGGATTTCAATCCACCCGTCTTGTGTTCCCTTTGTCGCCCAGTCTGTGCCGGCGACCAATCCGTCTATCGCCCTTACGGGATGGTACTCGCGGCTGAAGATGGTGCTGGACCAGGCTCTGGCTCCAAGGGCGAGATTCCTGGGCGCAGCGCCCGTCGGCTCGGCGCCGAACGATACGGACCCAAAGACTGCAACTAGAAGCGCCGTACAGTATATCGCAGTGTGTTTTCGCATTATTGCTCCTTGGCGACAATCGGGATTCTACTTGGTCAGCAGCGTGAAGTTCTTCATATCGGCCCGCGGGATGCTCTCCAACAACTTGTGTATGGGAGCGAACGTCTTGATGATCTTCTGGTAGTCCGGATCATCTATTGTCTTGAAGATGATCTTCCCGCACGCTTCGGTTCCGCCTGCGGATTTGGCCAGCGGGGCCAGCAGGAAGTTGTTGTTCTTGGGATTCTCAAATCGGGTGTAGAACTTGCGCGGGAGTTTGCCCTTGTGGCAGGAGTCGCAACGAGTCTTGGCTACTTCCTTCAACGTCGCGTCGAGGTTGGTCGGATACATTCGACGGCTTCCGATTCGCGCCTTGTGGTTCGAAGAAGCTGTACCGTAATACGGGACATTCAGATCGATCCACAGGTAAACGCGTTTCCGATCGGCCGCCGGCACGTTGACTCGATTCTTGCCCTTCTTGTCGGGGTGCCCCGATCCGATAATCTTGGCGAGCTTACTGGCCGGGCTGCCCCAGCGGTACGGGGCGATCTCGTACGTATTATGCCCGGCGCCGTTGATCGACCAGATCCATTCGGTGTACGGACTCATTCCGCGGAACTCATCGCCGTCGGGGCCTCTTCGAGTACCGTGGATTCCCCACTTCCACATACCCATCGTTCCTGTTCGGGCGAGAATGTCGTACGAAACGTTGAAGAAATCGGTCTTGTCGCCGCTGAGATCAACACCGCCGGGCTGCTTGAGTTCGTTGTGACACTTGATGCAGTTCTTGTCGAACACCGGCTGGACGACTTCAGCGAACGAGAAACCCTTAACGCCCCAGTCCGGCTTGATGAGTTTCTGCGGTTTTGTCGTTATGCGTTTGGCGCCCAGTCGCGGAGCAGCGGAGTTCCTATCGGCGTGGCATCCGACACAGCCCTGCACTTCGCCGGGCATAAAGTGGGTGAACGATCGCATGCGCTGCACGGCTCGCCCCTCTTTATCCAGGGCCAGGAAGTAGATCGGAACTTCGGAGGGGACCTGGAACGCGGCCTTTCCGTCTTTGTCTACGTTGGCGAATCCCCATACCTTCTTGGCCGCGTACGTAGCTCCGCAAGAGACCAGCGGGAACTGGAACCCGAAGGCGGCGATCTTTCGCTTCCTGCCGGTGTCCGGATCGAAGTTATCCTGCGGCGTGTGGGTGGATTTCTCCATTTCCTGAATGACGGCGACCTGGGTGATCTCGCCGCGTTTTACCGTCGGTTCGAGTCCGTTGTAAACGTCCTGCATGTAGACGCTGGCCCATGCGCCAGTAACGCTGCCGTCTTTCGGCAGGTCGATCTTGCGGTTCATGGGAGTGCCGACGATCAGCGGCGGTGTCGCCGTCTTTACGATCGGCTGCGGCGAGTAGTAGCCCATTCTGTCGCTGGGCCGCAAGAGCGGAAAGACGTTGCACTCGAAATCGCGCAGCTCGATCACGCCGTTGTTGGAGACCAGGAACTTGTCGCCGCCGATGGGCATCGGCTTTTCGTAAGGTCCGCGAAGTCCGTTGCCGTATTGCCCACCGAGGCGGAAGATATCAACCTCCGGCGTCAGATTAACCATGGCCTTCAGGTTGTTCGCCCCTTTAGTCGGATCGATCAGCACGATCCCGCCGCGACACGGTCCGTTGTGATTGGTGGCCGTGGCGAGAAACGTTTTCTCGCCCGGAATCGGCTGGGCGTCCATGAACGTGCCCGGCGCCAATACGCGGTTTCCGTAGAGTCCGGCAAGCCCGGTCCCGTCGGGGTTCATCGTCCAGAGGCTCTGGATCGGACACGCCGCCCGGTCGACATATTCCCAACGCGTGTAGACGATCCGTCCGTCATTAGAGACCGAAGGGGTGAAGTCCATCAGGTAGTTTGCGCTGAGGCGTTTTTGCTTCTGCCCGTCGCGGTCCATGCGATAGACCACAGGCGAAGTGACAACGTAGCAGTACGCGTACGCCGGTTTGCGATCGGAGATGAACGCAATTCCGCCGTCAGGCAGCCAGCACGGGTCGAGGTTGTTGCTTTTGTCGTTCGTCAATTGCTTCAGGCCCGTGCCGTCAACGTTGATGCGCCATATCTGGTAGTTCTCTCCGGGCTTGTCGCGCGGAATGTCGAATGCGTGTGCGATCGGCCGGCAGCGAATCATCCCGCCGAGTTTCAGCGCGAAGACGATCTCCTTGCCGTCGTACGACAGGTCGGCTGTAGTGATCATGCCTTCTTTGGCGTCGTAGATGCACTTGAGTTTCCCGCCGTCGGCGCCGGGAGTCAGAACGTACAGACCGCCGCCGGGTATATACCCTTCCACGTGGTAGACGTACACGTGCGAGATATTCAGCGGATGGCGTTTGACCAGCAAGATGTCCTTGAAACCGAGCTTACCGGCGATCAGGTCCTTGCCCATCGCCTTGGCGGTCTCAGTCAACACCTTTGTGGGCCTCTTGCGGGGCTGCCGCGCCCTGGGCTTTTTGGGCATGCTGGCGGCGATCTTGGCCAACTCGGCCAACTGATTCTTCGTCAGCGAGGTTGGATAAACGCTGATTTCCGCCGCGCCGGGGTTGGGCGAATTCACGTGCGACGAGAGGAACTTGATCCGGATCTTCGAGACCTTCTGTCTGGTCAGGTTAATCAATTGCGGCCCGTGCAGCCTTGCCAGGGTTCCCTTGACCGCTGCTGTCTTTCCATCGTTCAGATAAACTTCGTAGTCCTTGAAGGCCTCGAGATGCTGCCCGGCCGCTCGCGCCCAGTAGACAATCTGCGCCGCATCGACAGGCTTTGGCCACTGGAGGACAAACTCCCCGGTCTGCTTTCCCCTGACCGCCCAGTCGCTACCGTAAACCGACCCGTTAATCGCCTGGGACGGACTATACTCGCCGCTGAACTGACTGCTGGCCGAAACCTTGGCCTTGCGAGACAGGTTCTCGGGCAGTTTCTCGGCGCCGACAGCGCCAACTGCAATACCAGCGACAATAAACAGCGATACAAAGGCCATTGTGCGATTCAGCATCATGTTCTCCTTGAAGATCAATCGGAATTAACGCAGCAAGTGCATCCGGCATGATTGTAGCCTGTCAGGCGGTGAGGGCAAAGAGATTCTCACTGACCGGATTTGATGTATTCGCTGATATTCTTCAGATCGAGCCTGCGGGCCTCTCGGTTCAGGGCTATGCGTTTTTTCGCCCGCCTCATGGTGTCTTCGTTCCATGCGTTGGCTTCGAGGTAGTCTCCGCAATATGGCACAACCATATCGATCCACGCGGCCAGCATGTCCAACTCCTTGCGAGACAACTTTATGCGAGCCGGACATGGCGAGCGTTTCGGATCGTTCAGCAGCATCAGTTTGCTTCTCGTCGATCCCGCGTGCCGCGGTAAAAGCATCGTGGGTTCAGACGAATTATTGATCCAGTTGACGATCTCGTTGGCCCGGCCTCGTTCTTCGTGCAGTTCGCGGCGGCGGTCCGGCGTGCCGGTGAGCGTCAGGTACGATCTGGCCCAGTTGCGCTGGGAGCGTTTGTAGTGAATGGTTTCGCTGGTCAGCGGGTATTTGGCGGCCTTTCGGCCGGACTTGTGGCACTTTATGCAGTGCTTGTCGAGAATCGGCTGGATCCGTTTGGGGAAGCTAAATCCCTGCGGCGGTCCGTAGAACGGGGTGAGTTTTTGCGGGCCGGCTTTCATCGCCATGCGGGCTGTCTTGGGGATCTGGGGCGCTTCGTTCTTGTCCTCGTGGCAACCGACGCAGGAGAACGTCTCGCCGGGCATTAGCGTGGACCACGAACGCATCGTCTGGACCGCGCGATTCTCGGCGTCGAGCGCCTGGAAATAGATCGGCGTGCGGGCGGGGACCTCGAACATCGCAGAACCGTCGGCGTGAACCTTCGCGTCACCGAGGATCACCTTAACGTCCCAACTGCCCGTACCGACGGCGATCGGCGTGACGACCCCGGCGCTGCCCCCGGCGCCGCTGGTCCCGTTGGCCCCGACGTACATCTCGCGGAAGCGAAGCTCCACTACACGCAGCTTCTTGATCGTTCCGCGCTCTACGCCTTTAAGACCCGGTCCGTGATATATGTCCTGCATGAAATACACGCCTGTCTTCTTGCGGTAGTCCACCGTCGAGGGGCGCACCTTCGGGGCCTTCCGCACCATCACGGGTATCGCCTTGAGCGACGATATGCGATGATCCGCGGCGAGGATCTCCCGCCGCCCGTCAGTGGTCATATAGTACAGGTGGAACCGCACGTAGTTCTTCACGTCGTCCGGCATGCGAGTGCCGTCTTTCTTTCGGCGGTGATACGCCAGCGGATCGTAACTGACCAGCAGCGACTTGGCGTCCAGCGGAAAAGGGTAGCAGAAATGCCCACCGGTCTTGGCGTACATGTCGGTTCGCTCGTAGGCGGGTTTCTTGCCGAACGGGATTTCGATGAGTCCGGCGGTTCCCTGGCGCCCCTTTGACGGATCCACCGAGACCAGCTTACCGCTCTGGGGGGTGTGGTGCCCGCCGATGAGGCACATGATCTTCGCAGTTTGCGGTATGCCCCGCGGATGGAAGAAGTTCGTGGGCTCGAACGTGTTGTTGCCGTAGTATTCGGTCTGGGCGGTTCCGTCGGGGTTCATCTGGAAGATCGCCTGGGTGTAGACCTGGCTGCGATCGTTGTAGTCCCATCGCATGTAGACCACCCGGCCGTCATCCAGCACTGTCGGCGCCAGCGTGTGGACCTGATCGAACCCGATCCGCCGAGCGTACTTGCCGTCCTTGTCGCATATGTGAAGGTTGCTCACGTCGGGACCGGCGCAATCGACAGTCTGCACGATCCGTGACGAGTTGAACATTATGTTCCCATCCGGCAGGTAGATCGGCTCGTAGCTGGCGCCGTGAGTGTCGTCGCCCGTGATGTGTCGAGTCTTGCCGCTGTCGAGATCCATCTCGTAGACGCTGTAATACCGATGCCCGTCGGTCTCCTTCCGCCAGGCGAACAGCAGGCGTTTGCCGCGCAGGATCGCGAATCGTGCCGCCGTTGTCGGTCTTGATAAGCGGCCGGATCTCACCCTTGTCCAGATCGAGACAAAACAGTCCGCCATACTTGTTGCCGGGCCAGCGGGTGTATTCGGTGTAGGCAAAGTTCATGTTCCCCATATTCTGGTGACGCACGAAAATGATCTTCCGCGTTCGGGCAAGCAGCGGCTTAAGTCGTTCGGCCCGGCGGAGCAAGCACGCCTTTTCGTACAACTGGAGCCAGCGAGCGTCGTCGGGCCCGGCATTGCTCCTTACCAACTGATTCAACTCGGCGATAAGCTCGCCGCGTGCCCGGCCGCACTCGCCAAGAACTCTTCCGACCAACTTCCGTTCCAGAGATGCGTCTCGCTGGGTCTTGAGATAGTCGGCATAATCGCCTTTGCCGTCGAGCCCCCCTTTCCACTGCTCGGGCTCCGGGGCGCCGTCCTGCATTAACCAGTCCGAGCGGACCGGAAAATCACGCAGAAACCGCCTGGCAAAAGCAGACCCCAACGCCAGATCAACAGTCTTCCCAGTCTTGCGGACCTTTGCCCTCGTATCGAGCATAGTTGCAGCCCACGTCGCCTGTTTGGCGTACGGGACATCCGACGGCTCCACGATCAAGGGAGTCCGAT
This sequence comes from uncultured Planctomycetaceae bacterium, assembly GCA_964392945.1. Lineage (GTDB taxonomy): Bacteria > Planctomycetota > Phycisphaerae > SM23-33 > SM23-33 > BS750m-G57. Next base: position 10,468 of record CAYMSH010000069.1, read on the forward strand.
CGTGGTGATCGCCCAGCGCGCTCATAGCACACACGCACACGATCAGAACTGGAAAATATGCCGCCTTGCTCATTCTGCGGCCTTCTTCACTTCGGCAGATGGCTTGTTCAACGCCTCGGCCATCGCCCATCCGATCAGGCAGTAATTCGCAACCGATCCGTTATAGTGGCAGAACCAGTGCTGACCAAGGCGAAGGAATTCATCGTTCAGTTCCTTCGTCGGCAGGTGGTTTTCCTCGGTGTCCTTAATACCGGCTTTGTACTTCTTGTTGTAGTATGCGTTGCTGATGACGCGGAGCTCCTGCAGGCGGACGTCCCAGTAGTCAAGCGTCGCAGCAAACGTCACGTTCTTGATCTTCGGATCGTCGCCGATGGCCTTCTGGATTCTGCGCAACTCCACTATCGATTCGGCCTCCCAGTCTCTGCCTTTGGCTTGGGCCTTTTTCGTCATTTCGTGTCCGCCGACGCCAAGCTCGCCAATAACCACCGGCATGTTCGCCGCGCCGAGGTCTTTGCGCAAATCGCGAATCATGGCGCTCAGATTGTGCTTGTATCGCCAAAGGACTTCCTTGCCCAGATGCTTGCCGTCCTGCTGGAAGTGCCATGCGCCGATATCGTTCCAACCCTGGAACCACGCCATGCCGGCAATCTCGTAGCCCTGACCCTTGTACCCCGGCACGACATTCTTGATGTCGTCAAGCGTCTCCTTGATCTCGGAGACCATCTTGCGATAGTAAACCCCGGTCTGTCGCGTATCGCCCTGCTTCTTCCGATGAGCAAAGTATGCGGCCTCGGCGCCGGACGGCTTCCCAGCACTCGGAGAGCGGAAGTCGCAGATAACATCCTTACCGCCCCAGGCGGTCTTAATGAGCAGCACGGGCTCGTCATACATTTCGCCCATGATCGTACCGAACATCAGCTCCGGTCCGAGTTCGTGTTTCTCAGAGCCCCAGCCGACGGTAAGCGGCCCGCTGCGGACCTTCCGCTGCTCGGCCTTGTACGAAATAGTAACATCGTCGCGCACGACCCACTTGCCGTCAGGGCTTTTGAGTTTCTTGAGCAGATGCCCGTACTTCGGATGATTCCCCAGATGCGGAAGACTGCGGACCTGGCCGTGGCCTTCCATGTTCGACTGACCGGCCAGGATGAACACCTTGACCTTCTTTTCAGCGACAAGAGCAGGCGGCGACAGCGGCAGCCCAAGCCACGCCAGACCCACGTGACGCTTCATATGGCTAGTGCTGTTTCCGCCCGGGGCGTCGTAGAACAACGCTAACTTCTTGCCAACCTGAACAACGGACGGCAGGCCGATGCACTTCTTCGACCAACTGCAGTTCTTTCCGTCAAGGACGACGGCCTTGTTCTTCGGATCCCATTTGTTCAGATCCTTACTCCAGTACACCCAGATAGCATCGGTGTATTCGCCGCGATCGATTCCGATATGGTTAGTGAACAGGAACCAGGTCTTGTTGCTCTTCTCGTAGTATATCGCCGAGTTCTCGATCTGCTCTTCGATCGGGACCATCGGCTTGGGATCTACGGTCCACGGACCATCAAGGTTCTTCGTCCGGGCGATCCCCAGCGTGCGCTGGACGCACGGATTCCCCGGCTTGCGAGTTGTAGAGCTGAAGAACTGGAGATACTCATCGCCGTGTTTGATCACCTGACCGGGACTGGCGGTTATCGAATAGTACGTGCCTGGCTTTGTTCGGAAGGGAACAACGTTCTTCTGCTTGATCCACGGCCCGGCCGGGCCTTTGGCTCTGGCCTTCAGCGTGAGATACGGGAATCCCGGGATCAGGTTCGGCGGCGCCGTTACGTTCGGCGTACCGAGATAGAACATGTGCCACTGCTTGCCGTCGCGATAGGTCACGCCATAGCAAGCTCCCTTCGAGTCGTCTTCGCCCGGTTTCCCGAAATCCAAGACGGGGCCCTTCTTCTCCCACTTGAGGAGATCTTTGCTCACGGCCAGCGAAGTGAGCCACCCTTTCGGACCGGCCGCATCGTAGTGCATATAGTAAGTACGGCGATCTTCAAAGACCCATACGTCACGGGCGCCAAGCGTATCGCATTTGCCCGGCCCGTCGCCGTAGCGAAGCACGACGCCATGATCCGTTGCATCCATCCGCATCGTCGCCGCTGGTCGAGCGTCACGGTACTTGGGCGATGCGGCGACCGATACAGCCGCCGCCAGGATGAACACCGTTGAAACTATAATTCTCTTCGCCATCTCGCAATTCCTTCTTCGTAGCAGACGTTTGGTGTCACCAACTCCGATCCGTTTGGGATCCGGGCACATGGTTTACATGTTCCCGAACCGCCATGCGTTCATTTCCGCGTCCGCGGGTGCGTCTTGTTCGACTTGGCTTTCTTCTTTTGCATCCGGTGATATTTGCTCTGCTGAACAGGGGATCGGACGAGCGTGTTCTTAGCCAACACAGCTTTCGGGCTGTTGGCCGCTAGGATGCCGCGACAGAAGGCGTCGCGAATGTAGCAACCGCTGATTTCGCCGCTGGCATTGAAAAAGGCCACCGCGTCGTCGCCGGACGCTATGAATCGGCAGTTCTTGACAATATTGCCGTTTGTCGGCGGATCATTGGGCTGGCCAATCTGCGGTCCGCCTCCGGGCGCAGCAAGGCAGGGAGTCTGACCGTTTATCGGCAGTGAACGGTCAGTAACACAATTGAGGAAACGAACCTTGTCAAAGCCGCCGCGAAAAACTCCCCGGGTCTTCTGTGTCCACTTCACCGATTCGAACAGGAAGTCCGATCCACCAAGGAACCAATAGGTCTGGCCGCCGTGTTTCGATTTGATGCCGATCAAGTCGCCTTTTGAATAGTTGGCCAGTTGGGTCTTCTTCTTCAGTTCGATCTTCCAACGCCGGTCTTTGATATGGATGGCCCGCGTCCATGGAATCTGATCGTTGTCTTTCTGTATTATTTGCGGGTCGGTCTTGCTGTTGGTATATCGGCGCAAGTATCGGCCCTGGCCGCTCAGCGGATTGAATATCTTCGCTGGTGTGGGAAAGCCCCTGTGGATATCAAGAACGACGGAGCCTGGAGTGGTCTGCACGACATTTCCCTGGCTTACAGTGTAGTCCTTGCGAGTCATGTGCATATGGGACATGGTTACGCGATATACGGAACGACCATAGATGGCGTGTTTGTTGTCGCTGAACACCAGCGTCGTCTTGCTGATGCCTTTGCCTTGCAGGATAAGCCGACCGTTCGGGCCGGGTTTGACCCCGCTTAGATCAATAGTACCTTTGCCTGAGCCTTTGTCCTCGAGGAAGAACGAGCCTTCGTCAAACTCCAGAACGACGACATCATCGGGCGATTTGCCAAAGTGGATCTTCGCTTCCCCAATCGCCCGTCGAATTCCTTTAGCGGAGACGCCGTATTTCGTACGAACATTCCACGTAACTGTTTCAGCATGGGCAGTCGCGGCCACGAGGGCGACGAGCAACACTGCTATCTTCGGATATCTACTCAGCATAGTTATTCCTCGAACGATTTGTCCAACATCAGCATTACCTCCAGCCGCACATCTTACTTATAAAGGCAGGCTCCGGCGACAACAAGCACAAAGCCCAATCGTCCCGGCCGCCTGGGGGACATAAAAAAAGCGGCGGGCCGATTTCTCGACCCGCCGCATCGTTCCGTCGCCGGTTGATGAATAACCGGTTTCGTTTTTCTTACATCATTCCGCCCATTCCGCCGCCGGGCATCGGAGGCGCGGCGCCTTCGGGTTCGGGAATGTCTGAAACGATCGCGTCAGTCGTCAGCAGCAGTCCGGAGACCGAAGCTGCGTTCTGCAGTGCGGTGCGCTCGACCTTCGTAGGTACGATCACGCCGTCTTTGACCAGATCGGTGTACTTGCCTGTCAAGGCGTTGTAACCGAAGTTGGCGTCGTCGGACTCCATGACCTTGGCGGCCACGATGGCGCCTTCAAGACCGGAGTTCAACGCGATCTGCTTGATCGGAGCAACCAGTGCACGACGGATGATGTCGACGCCTGTCTTCTCGTCGCCGGTGGCCTTGACCTTCTTCAGGGCGTCCAGAGCGCGGATATCGGCGGTTCCGCCGCCGGGCAGGATGCCTTCTTCGACCGCGGCGCGGCAGGCGTGCAGCGCGTCTTCAACGCGGGCCTTCTTCTCTTTCATCTCGACTTCAGTCGCAGCGCCAACGTTGATCTGGGCTACGCCGCCCGAGAGCTTGGCCAGACGCTCTTCGAGCTTCTCGCGATCGTATTCGCTGTCGGTGTTTTCGATCTGGGCCTTGATCTGTTCTATTCGGGCCTGGATCTCGCCAGTGGAGCCGATGCCTTCGATGATCGTGGTGTTGTCCTTGTCGATCCGGATACGCTTGGCCGAACCGAGATCGCCCAGTTCGACAGCTTCAAGGGCGATGCCCATGTCTTCCATGATCGCCTTGCCGCCGGTCAGGATCGCGATGTCGCGAAGCATCTCTTTGCGGCGATCGCCGAAGCCGGGCGCCTTGACGGCGACTACCTGCAGCGTTCCGCGAAGCTTGTTGATAACCAGCGTGGCCAGGGCCTCGCCGTCAACTTCTTCAGCGATGATTACGAGGGGACGACCGGCCTTGGAGACAGTCTCCAGCAGCGGGACGAGGTCCTTGATGTTGCTGATCTTCTTCTCGTGGATGAGAATCAGCGGCTTGCTCATGTCGCATTCCATCGTCTCGATCTTGGTCACGAAGTGAGGCGAGCTGTAACCGCGATCAAACTGCATGCCTTCGACGAGGTCCACGGAAGTCTCGATTCCCTGTCCTTCTTCAACGGTGATAACGCCGTCTTTACCAACTTTGTCCATCGCGTCGGCGATCTTCTTGCCGATCTCTGCGTCCTGGTTGGCCGCACACGTTCCGACCTGTGCGATCTCCTTGGACGAGGTCACGGGGTTGGAATTCTTCTCGAGCTCGGCCACGATCGCCGTTACGGCCTTGTCGATGCCGCGCTTCAGCTGCATCGCCTTGGCGCCGGCGGTTACGTTCTTGAGGCCTTCTTCGAAAATTGCTTCTGCGTAGATCGTCGCGGTGGTGGTTCCGTCGCCGGCTACGTTTGACGTCTTGGAAGCTACTTCCTTGACCATCTGTGCGCCGATGTTCTCGTTGGCGTCTTCCAGTTCGATTTCCTTGGCGACGCTTACGCCGTCTTTGGTGACTGTCGGCGAACCGTAGCTCTTCTCCAGGACGACTACTCGCCCCGTTGGTCCGAGGGTGACCTTGACCGCACGTGCCAGCTGCTTAACGCCGCGACGAATACTTTCGCGTGCTTCGGTGTCGAATGAGATATTCTTCTTTGCCATCTGTGTTGCTCCGAAAGCTTTTTTTTGGTTTAAAATGTTCTTTGCTGTTGTGATTATGCGTTACGCCATCGCACTGATGTCGGCGACGACCCGGCCTGCTGTTGCTGCGGCGCCTAGCTGAGGATAGCCAGGATGTCGCTCTCGTCCATCAGCATGTACTCTTCGCCCTCGACTTTGATCTCGGTTCCGCCGTAGCTGGAGAACAGGACCACGTCGCCGGCTTTGACCTGGAAGTCGGCGCGTGTGCCGTCATCCAGAACTTTTCCATCGCCAAGAGACAGGATCGTCCCGCGACGGGGTTTTTCCCTGGCGCTGTCGGGCAGTACGATTCCGCCGCTGGTCATCTCTTCAGCTTCGAGACGCTTGATCAGTACTTTTTCGCCCAGGGGACGAATCTTCGGGGTCTTCTTGGCCATTCTTGTTGCTCCTTAGCTTTTCTTTGACCTTTGAAATCTTAATAAGGTTAATCGTTGTAGGTATGCTCTAACGCCCGCGGCGTAATCTGTTGTGTGCAGGGAGTATCTTTTTTCAGCGACGAACACGTCCAGGCGACATGTACAAAAAGCTGCACGTCGTCCGTTCTGTGTTTGCAACCCCGGCGCCACAAACCTTATCTACCGCCCGAATAAGCAGTTAAGGCGTTACCCCTACCGCAACCGACAACAAGAAACCTGCCGATAGCGTTGCAATGCGCACGTGCGTCTGCAATAATGACAGTCCAAGCCGCGACGCTCAGATGTCGATTGTCAGCAATTTGAATGACTTGCGACAAGCTTTTTCCCACCAAACACCGGAAAATGCTTGACGCAGCCCCGCTAACTGGCTAAACTTTTCGGACTTTGTGTGACTAGCCGGGTGCTTGTAGCTCCCAACGGCAATAAAAGTTACACGCGAATGATCCCTGTTAATCAGATGCCCACGGACCGGATGTTACGGATCAATCCGGATCGCTCCGGGGCGGAGGCGGTACTATGGCGGCTAACGAACTTGTAAAGCAACTTATCGACGCGGGCATCCACTTCGGACACAGAGTAGGCAGATGGAATCCGAAAATGAAGCCCTATATTTTCGGTAAACGCAATCTCATTCACATCATCAATGTGAAGGAAACGATTCGCGGAATACTCGCGGCCAGGAAGTTCCTGACCAATGTAGTAGCTTCCGGTAAAGATGTTGTCTTTGTCGGCACCAAACGGCAAGCCCGCAAGGCCGTCCAGGACGGAGCCGACGAAATCGGAATGCACTGGGTCATCGATCGCTGGCTCGGCGGAACGCTAACGAACTTCCGCGAAATCAGGCGCAGAGTAACCCGCCTGGACGAGCTCGAGCAGATGGAAGCCGACGGACTTATGGACGCCTACTCCAAGAAGCAAGGCTCCAAGCTCCGTCGCGAACAGCGCAAGATTACACGAAACCTCGGCGGCATCAGAAAGATGACCTCCGTCCCCGGCGCCATGGTCGTTATCGACCAGAAACGCGAAATCATAGCGATCAAGGAAGCCAGGAAGCTGCACATCCCGGTTATCGCACTGATCGACACCGACAGCGATCCGGATCTCGTCGACATTCCGATCCCCGGAAACGACGACGCGATGAAGGCTATCTCGCTGATCATCGGTACGCTTGTCGAAGCGACACAGGCTGGCCTGGCCGGCCGAGCGGCCAAGACTGACAAGGCCTCCGAGCCTCAGAGGCGCCGAAGCCGCAGAGCCACGACTGCTCGCGCTGACGACGCAGCGGCAGCCCCGGCCCCGGCCGCTGCTCCGGCCCCCGCCGCAGAAGCACCAGCGGCAAGCGAACCTGTCGTCGCACCGGCTCCGGCAGTTGAAACGCCCGCCGAAGCTCCGGCTGTTGAGGCGCCCGTTGAAGCTCCGGCTGTTGAGGCGCCCGTTGAAGCTCCGGCAGTCGAGGCCCCGGTTGAAACTCCGCCAGTGGCCGCCGCGCCGGCGCCTGAAGCGGCCCCGGCCGTGCAGGAAGACCTGCCGGTCGCTGAAATCGTAACCGATGTTGAAGTTACCGACACTACTGACGAAACGCCCGCACAGGCGTAAACACCGCATAAATAACTACCCACCGCCAAGAACTGTGCGGCGGGCCTCTGATCTTTAAAAGATCATTCTGGAGCAAAAATGGCTGACATAACTGCTGCAATGGTAAAAGCCCTGAGAGACGAGACCGGGCTTGGTATGATGGAATGCAAGAAGGCGCTGATCGCCAACGACGGCGACGTCGAGAAGGCCAAAGACGCACTGAGAGCCAAAGGTCTGGCGACCGCAGAGAAGCGATCCGCACGCGACACCAAAGAAGGCGTTGTGCTGCTTTCAAAAGGCGAAGGACAGGCCACGATGGTCGAAGTCGTCTGCGAAACCGACTTCTGCGCACGCAACGATGAATTCAAGGCGATGGCCGCCGATGTCCTGACCCTGGCGACAGCCGCCGACGAAGGCGACGTTCAGGCCAGCGATGAAATCAACGCCCGCGTTCAGACCACACTGGCGATGATCGGCGAGAACATGTCGTACTCACGCGGCGTGAAGATCTGCGCTGAGACCATCGGAAGCTATGCTCACCACAACGGCAAGGTCGGCGTTCTCGTCGGTATCACCGGACAACTCGACGAAGAGACCCTCAACGGACTCTGCATGCACATCGCATTTGCAGATCCGATCGGGATCACCGGCGACGATGTCCCCGAAGAGCTGGTGGCCAAGGAAAAGCAGATCGCCATGGCCCAGGCCATCGAGTCCGGCAAGAACGAAGAGATCGCCGAGAAGATGGTTGTCGGCAAGCTTCGCAAGTTCATCGCCTCCAAGGCCCTCGTCGAGCAGGCCTACGTTGTCGACGACAAGAAGCAGGTAAAGGACATCCTCGGCGACGCCACGATTAAGGCCTTCGCCAGATTCGCCATTAACTAACTAATCGCCGCACCGCCACCGCGGAGAAACCACACCATGCCGGAACCGGCATACAAGAGAATACTGCTGAAAGTCTCTGGAGAGAGCATGTGCCTCCCGGAGAGTTACGGTGTGGACGCCCCTGCTGTCGAAGCCCTGGTTGACGAAATAGAGCCAGTGGCCCGACTCGGTGTTGAAATCGTACTGGTTGTCGGCGGCGGAAACCTCATCCGCGGCAGACAACTGGCCGACGATCCCAACATCCTGCGAACTACGGCCGATCAGATGGGCATGCTCGGGACAGTCATAAACGCACTGGCCCTGGGCGATGCACTCAACGGACGCGGAATGCCCGCCCGAGTGCTTAGCGCCGTCGGATCGCCGAATGTCTGCCAGACATACTCGATACGCGAAGCGAGAAAGCAGCTGGATAAGGGTCGCATAGTAATATCGGCCGGCGGAACGGGAAATCCGTTCTTCACCACTGACACCTGCGCCTCGCTGCGAGCCAGCGAACTTGACGCAAACGCAGTGGTTAAAGCCACAAAGGTTGACGGAGTCTTCGATTCGGACCCGATGCTGAACCCCAGCGCCAAACGATACGACAAGCTGACATACGCCAAAGTGCTCGAAGATCGCCTCGGCGTTATGGATCTTTCGGCGATCTCCATGTGCATGGAAAACGATATCAAGATACTCGTACTGCAGATTTCCAAACCGGGAAACCTCCTGGCGGCGGTCTGCGGACAGGAAGTCGGAACCATCGTCTCACAATGACCTTGGGAGCTGAATTATGCCTATCGATGATATCATCTTATTAGTCGAAGACGAAATGGACTCAGCGGTCAAGTACCTGCGAGCCGAATTTGCGGGCATCAGGACCGGAAGGGCCTCATCGGGGCTCGTCGACCACCTGAAGGTCGAATACTACGGCTCTCCGACCGATCTGAGGCAGCTTGCCTCGATCGCGACGCCGGAGGCCAACCTGATCGTGATCAAGCCGTTCGATCCGACGGGAATAAAGGACATCGAGAAAGCCATTAAGGCCTCGGACCTTGGTATTAACCCGATGATGGACGGCAAGATTATCCGCCTGCAGGTCCCGCCGCTGTCGATGGAAAGAAGGCAGCAGTTGATCGGGCAGTTGAAGAAGATGGCCGAAGCCTCACGCGTGACGCTACGCAACGCTCGACGCGACGGAAACAAGACCGCCGACAAAGAGCAAAAGGATTCGCAGATGACCGAAGACGAATGCAAGAACTGCAAAGAACTCATCCAGGATCTGATAAAGAAGTTTGAAGGCCAGGTAAACGAAGCACTGGCCGCCAAGACCGTAGAGATCCAGGAAACGTAGAATTACAACCAAATAGCCGACCGCGGGAGAGTAGCTCAATTGGTAGAGCAACGCCCTTTTAAGGCGTAGGTCCTGGGTTCGAGTCCCAGCTCTCTCATTA
>CAYMSH010000070.1:0-20126 GCA_964392945.1 uncultured Planctomycetaceae bacterium
ACCGACGGCAGATAGTCCGGTTCGTTGTTGCGCGAGATCAGGTAGATGTTCTTGCCGTCTGAGTCGCAGCGGGCGAGCGGGTAGGCGGTGGTCGGCGGCATGCAGCGAACGTAAGTATGCCCGCGCGTGGTCGTGAACATGATGTGCCCGTCGGGCAGGTAGATCGGGTCGAGATCGTCGAACCGTCCGTCAGTGAGTTGGACGAGCTGCGAGCCGTCGGCGTTGATTTCGTACAGGTGGAACGATTTTTCGTTATGCGGCTTGAAGCAGAAGAGCACTTTCTTTCCGTCGAATGAAACGTCGGGCCGCCAGAACGAACCGTGCAGCGGCGCCTTGGGCATTAGTCGCCTGAGCTTTCCGCCCGGCGACAGACCGTCGAGCACCAGCAGGCGTGCGCCGGGAACGGCCATGTAACCCAGGCGGTGTTTCGTTTCGTGATGCGGTTCGGATCCTGCGGGGTAGGGCATGTCGACCATCAGGACCTTGCTGAAGTTGATTGCGGGATTCTTGAAGGCGATCCGGCGTTTGATCCGGCGGACCTTGAAGTAGAGTTCGTCGGCGGGAGCATCGCCAGCTTTGGCCAGTGCGTCGAGTTTCGCCAGTTCAGCCGAGAGATCGACCTTGCCGCCGGATGACGATTTGATTCTCGCCGCCAGTTGGCGGGCCCACTTGATTTCGTCTGCGATGCGAGACGCCGACGGTTTGCCGCCGGCCTGGTGGAGCCAATCCTGCCGGAGTGCTTTGTCGGCTTCGCCGGCGCTCAGTGTTCTGGTTTCCGGCGTCGCGGGCTTAACGTAGGGTGCGGCCCGTTCCCTGCCTGTGGGGCGGGTCGGGACGCTCTTGAACTCCGCGGCGACTTGCATCGCAGCTTCGATCCACTTCGGGCTGAATCGCGCTGCTGAGCCTTGTTTTTGCAGGTCGGCGAATGTCTTCTCCGCCGCGGCGAGCGCCTTCCACTTCTTGAGATTCTCCGGCGTCTGCCTTCGCCACTGGTTCTCGGTCAGCGGTTTGTATTCGCCCAGCGGCCCGATCACGTTGTCGGCGAGCTTCTGGTGTATGCTGTCGTCCTGCGATCGCAGATATGCGATTGGGTCCATGTTCGCCGCGGCCGTGAAGTCACGATACTCTCGCGGAAAAGATACGCTCAGACTCTTGCGTGCGGCGCTGGCGAGTTTCGGCGTCAGCCTCACGCGTTTTTCGATTATCTCTTTTCGCCATGCGGCCAGCGTCAGCGGCAGGGTCTTCTTCATCGCCAACATGGCGTTCAGCGCCGAAGCCTGCCTGGCGTATTGGGCCTTTAGCCCTTTGAATCCTTCTGCGTACATCGCGGCGATCTGCTCGGCTGGCAGTGCGGAAGAGTAGATTCGCAGGTCGTCGAGCGAACCCTGGAAGCATTCGTTTCCGTTAATGGATCCGATGCACGCCGGGGCAGAACCTCCCGCGGCGATCGAGCCTGTGCGGTTAAGCGAACCGATCTGCTTTCCGTCCAGGTAAACTCGCATGGTCTTGCCGTCGAAAGTGGCGGCGCAGAAATGCCAGAGTCCGTCAAGGAGCTGCCGGCTGTTGATGCGTGCGTCGCACTCGGCGTATCCCTTTACGTTCAGGCCCAGAGAAAGGATGCTCCCTTTGTGCTGGAACGAGAAAAGGATGCGGTTGTCGCCGTCCTCCTTGCGGAAAATCTCGTTGTACGCCTGGAAGCTCATCGGCGAGACCCACGCGGTAAGCGTGATATTCTTGATCTTGGCGTAATCGTATTTGCCCGGCGCCTTGATATGGTGTCGCCCGGCCAGGTCGATCGCCTTTCCGAAAACGCCTTCGACGCGGGCGGGATTGGTTTTTGTCGACGCCGCATCGTCGAACGTCCAGTGCGCCAGCGGTTTGTCGGCGGCAGATGCGATCGAGGCGGTAAGTGTTGCGGCGATAAAGATTGCAATGCAACGCGACAGGGGTTCTTGAGAGTGTTTCATAGGCTAATTATAGTCTGGTTCCGGATCATTTCAAAGTATCGCTTACACTCAAATCCGCCGCCTCCCGTTCAGGACGCGTCTTGACAACGGGATCCAATTTAGGGCAATATGTAAGTAACGTCGCGGTCTTCACGACGCGTTTGGTTCGCGGCGCCCGCCAGTCGTCGGCAAAGGAATGCGAAAGGACCTGTCATGCTTGAAATGGTAAGAGCACGTCGCGCGAGCAAAAAAGGTATAAAGCTTATCGGTATTGAGCGATACAGTGAGGCGAGTTTCGTCTTCACCAGCGCCAGGGAACTGTATCGAAAAGTAGGGGACTATGAAAGTGCGGCCGTGGCTGCCATCAAAGCCAAGGCTGCTATGAAACTGGCCAAGAAGCAATCGCAAAGTCGTACTCCGTCCGCTCCGCCGTCAAGCGAGTTGCAGGCTGTGATCATTGAAAGGTGGAACGCCAGGATAAGAGAAATGACCTACGACACGTCCGGTGTGATGGCGCTTACTGTCGACAACGAAAGAAAACTGGCCCAGAAACACTGATTCGGTTTCCGGCGTTTCGGGTTCGGGGGTTGGGGGTTATCGGCTCTTCCTTGAGTATTTCTTGCGCGGCTTGGACCCCTTGGTCTTGGGAGGTTTCTGCTTGCCTGGGGTCTTGGGTTTCTTGGTCCGCGTCTTGTCCCGCTCGGCTTTGGCTGCTTTTATGTCCCGTATGTATGCGATCTTCTCGTCTTTGCTGATCTTGCCGTCGCGATCGGTGTCGTACTTCTCCAGGATCTCGGCTTTGCGTTTGTTGCGTTCGGCCAGCTTGGCTTGATCTTCTTCGCTGAGGGCCGGGCGCGGAGCTTTCTGCGGCGGCTTGGGCGGCTTTGCATTCTCGGGGCGATTCCCGCCTGACTTTCTTGCGGCGATCTTGGCTTTGTATCGTCGGCGCCATTCATCCAGTTTGGCCTGGGAGGCCGCTCGGACCTGGGGTGTTGCGCTGGTGAAGTTACGATGGTAGGCGGCCTTGGCGGCGGCTTTTTCCGCGGCGTTTAACTGACCGTCGCCGTCTTTGTCGTGCTTCTCGATCCAGTATCCGTACTGCATCATCGTGGCGTCTTTTCGTTTCTGTGCTGCAGCGTCACTTGCGCCGCGATCGTGGCGCTTCTTTTCTTCGACGTGGCGGCGATGAGCGGCCGGGTCGGGGCGCTCGTGAGGGCGGCGATGGCTCGATCCATGTGCGGGTTTGGAGGCCAGTTTCTTATTGCGTTCGTGCTCGGCCAGGCGAGGATCCGGTCCCGATGATTTCGGCTTGCTGGCGAAGCGGATTCTGCCGGAGGCCAGCGCCTTGCACGCAGAGACGCGTTCGGTCTCAGTGAGTTTTCCGTCGCGATTGGCGTCGTAGGCGTCGAGCACCTTTCTCCGCATTGCGTGGCGGTAGGCTCCGGCCTCCATCCAGTCGATGGACTTGTTGGCGTCCTGGTCGAACTTCAGGATTTCGGACCATTTGTCGAACTTGCGCCTGAAACCATTGGGTCCTAGCGTAATCGCTGCGAACTCCGTGGCCGACAGTTCGTTGTCTTTGCCCGCGGCGGTGTAGAATCGCGTCTTTTCCGAGACAATGTCGTACGGATCGATCAGGCCGGTGCACAGATCAGGCGCACCGCCAGCGCGAGCCGAGGGGCACAGAAGCACGGCGGCTGTTGCGATCAGGAGTGTTTTAGTGGGGAAACGCATCATTAGCACACCAGTTATAACGCATAATCGGCGATTTTCCTGCAACAATCGCGAGAAAAACCCGGACTACAGCGAACCCAACGCTTCGGCTGCGGCGATAAGCTCATCGTCGTCGTTGTAAAAGTGGGGTGCTATGCGGAGATATCCGCCGCGGGCCGAGACGCATATTCCGCGATCGGCCATCGCGGCGATGATGCTGTCCAGATCGTCATCGGTCTCTATCGCCAGGATGCCGGATCGATTCTCCGGCGCAAAGACGAGCGGGCGATAGCGATCGGTGTCGATGCGATCGATGAAAATGTCCTGCAGTCGGAATATCTCGTCTCGCACGTCGCTGGGGTCGTACTTGCAGAAAACCTCGGAGACCGCTCGCCCCAGCCCGGCCGCATAGCTCAACTGGACTGTGCTGTATTCGAACCTCCGCGCGTCTTCCAGAATGTCCCACGTGTGATCGAGGTAGTTCTGTCCCTGTACTACGATATTGGCTCCGGTGAGAACCATGTCGAGTTTCGCACGGAATTCAGGCGAAGTGTACATGACGCCCGAGCCGATCGGCCCGAGCAGCCACTTCCAGCCGGATCCGGCCATCGCCGAAATGTGAAACTCTTCGGGGCGCACCGGCATTGCGCCGAGGCTCTGAGCCACATCGACAACCAGGTCGATGCCGCGCTGATGGCAGAACTCGCCGACGCGCGCGATATCCGCGGCGAATCCGCTGGTGAACTGTGCGTGGCTTATCGCCACTATTCGCGTGCGGTCGGTTGTCGCCCGCTCGAGATCGTCTATCGACCAGCCTCGCGGCTTGCCCGGCGCCAGGCCGCCGATCGGATCGCTGTCCTCCAGCAACATGAGTTTGGCGCCGCGGCGCTGCTGGACGAGCCATGGGTAGTGGTTCGACGGATACTCGTGTATGTAACTGATGATCTCGTCACCGTCATTCAGCGGATATCCGTTGGCGATGGCGCTCATCGCCTCGGCGGTGTTTTTCATAAACGAGAAGTTCCCGGCATCGGCCCCAGTCAAATCGGCCAGCGCACTCCTGAGCGAAGCCAGTATTCTCGGGTAGGCCATCGCGGGCCGGCCGCCGGTCAGGGTCCGCGCCCGGGAAAATGACGCTATCTCTTCGGCGCTGCGACTGTACAGCGGCGAATTGCCGCAGTTGGCCAGATACGCGATTTCTTTCTTGATAGGGAACAGTTCTACGCTCTTGTCGAACATAAGTATTGTCTCGCTGTGAATACGTCAGTGTGAAACCGCATGATAAGAACGCCGAACACTTTAAGCAAGCGGCTCGGGCCATTGCCGAATCTTGCACACGAGCCGGTCGGATGCTAGGCTGGCGATCGTCGAATCGCGATATCGAGCAAGGAGCCCGGAATATGTCAGGTAAGAGCGAACAATCAGGAATCACTCGTCGCGGCGTGCTGGGCGGAGCTGCGGCTCTGGCGACGGTCTCAATCGTTCCTTCAAGCGTGCTCGGCGGGCCGGGCAAGATCGCCCCGAGCGACAAACCCACTGTCGGCGGCGTCGGGATCGGCGGTGTCGGACATGGACAGATCCAGCAGGTCGCCGGAGCCGGTTTCCAGGTCGTCGCACTGTGCGACGTTGACGACGCGATGGCCGCGAAAACGTGGAAGAAATTCCCGCAGGCTCGCAAATATCGCGACTTCCGAAACATGCTTGCAAAAGAGGGCGACAAGGTCGATGCGGTATACTGCGGCACGCCGGACCACACCCATGCCCTGGTCTCGATGGCCGCCCTGAAAGCCAAGAAGCACTGCCTGACTGTCAAACCGCTCACGCGAACGATAGGCGAAGGCCGCATGCTCGCCGAAGCCGCCGCCAAGGCCGGAGTCATGACGCAGATGACCTCCTCGCCGGCGTCAACCGAATGCGGATGCCGCACTTGCGAGATTATCTGGGACGGGATTATCGGCGATGTGACTGAGGTGCATATCTGGTCCAACCGCCCGCTCTGGCCGCACGGCATGAATCGACCCAAGGGCTCCGATCCGATCCCCAAGACATTCGACTGGGACATGTGGCTCGGGCCGGCCAAGAATCGCCCGTTTGTCAAACAGTGGCCCACCGGCTCGATTGAAATGGCCCAGGTCAAAGCCGGCCGGTTCAATCCCGCGGTCTACCATCCGTGGAACTTCCGCGGCTGGATCGATTTCGGTACCGGCGCGCTCGGTGATATGGGCTGCCATCACTGGAACACGCCTCGCCGGGCTCTGAAGCTGGGACATCCCACAAGCGTCAGCGCATCGTCTACGAAGATGATGGGCGAATCCTGGCCGCTGGGGTCGATCATAACTTACCATTTCCCCGCACGCGACAAGATGCCGGCGGTAAGAGTCGTCTGGTACGATGGCGGACTCAGGCCCGCACGTCCGGTGGAAATGGAGCCTGGGCGTCGCATGCCCAACGACGGCATCATCTACCGGGGAACCAAAGGCGTGATGATGGCCGGCGGGGCAAGCGGCATTCCGCAACTCATGCCGGAGTCGAAGAGAAGGGCCTACAAGGCTCCGCCGAGAACACTCAAACGCCGAAGCGGGATTTACGGCGAATGGTACGAAGCGGTTCGCGGCGGCGATAAACCGTCGGAGCATTGGCCCGATTGTGCGGTCCCGCTTACCGAGATCGTGCTGCTTGGTTGTGTGGCGACCCAGATAGGCAAGCCGCTGGAATGGGACGGGCCCAACATGAAGTTCACGAACTCAAAGGCGGCGACTAAACTCCTGACGCCGGACTACCAGAACGGCTGGAAACTCTAACCAAGAAAGCGATGTGATGGAATTCGAACACTTAACCGGTCTCATAGTCGCCGCTCACACTCCGCTGGACGCTGGCGGCGAACTTAACTTGAGCGTCGTGCCGCAAATCGTTGAGCACCATATCGCCGCCGGCATTTCGGCGATCTACGCTGTCGGCAGCACAGGCGAGGGCGTCTCGCTCCGGGCTTCTGAACGCATGGCCACCGCTGAAGCGTACGTGAAGGCAGCAGCCGGGCGATTGCCCGTTATCGTGCAGGTCGGCAGCAACTCGCTGGCCGAATCGTGCGATCTTGCCGCACACGCCGCCGACTGCGGAGCCTACGCGGTGTCCGCCAACGCCCCGTCATATTTCAAGATCAACTCGGTCTCGGGACTCATCGACGCGATGGGACAGATCGCGGCCGTGGCGCCGAATCTGCCGTTCTACCACTACTACATCCCGGTATTCACCGGCAGCGAAGTGGACATGCTCGAGTTCCTCGAGCGCGGTTCCAAGGCGATACCCAACCTGGCCGGGCTGAAGTACACCGACATGAAGGTCCACGAATACCAGGCGTGCTTGAATCTGGACGGCGGCAGATTTGACGTGCTCTGGGGCTGCGACGAAATGCTGCTCAGCGCGCTGGTCGTCGGCTCCAAGTGCGGCGTCGGCAGTACGTACAACATTGCCGCGCCGCTCTACCGGCGGATCGTAGATTGCTACAACGCCGGTGATATCGAAGCGGCGAGGAAATGGCAACTCTGCTCAGTTGAAATGGTCCGCGTGTTGATCGCACACAACCTGCACCCGAGCATCAAGGCCGTCATGGGCATGCTCGGCATAGACGTAGGCGGATGTCGTGCGCCGCTCGGCGTTCTGGACGATGGCGCCAAATCCGCACTGAAAAAGGACCTCGACGCCATAGGTTTCTTCGAATGGTCCCGGGCCGAGTAGCGGAGAATGGGACAATGACGCCTCGAGAGCGAGTCCTGACCGCGATGCGACACGAGGAGCCCGATCGGATCCCGCTGTTCTACCGCGACGTGCCGGAGGTTCGCACGCGCCTGATGAGGGACTTGTGCTGTGCTGACTTCGAGTCGCTCCTGCAACGCCTGGATATTGACTTCAGATGGATCGGGCCGGAGTATGTCGGCCCGCATCTGGAAGATGAAGCCGCTGGGCGGCGACGAGATATCTGGGGCGTCGAGTACGAGTACGTGTCGTTCAGCCGCGACGCGGGCTACTGGGAGGTTGCGAGCCATCCGCTGGAAAACTGCGACGACCCGGCCGCACTGGACGACTACGCCTGGCCGGACCTGGAGTGGTTCGATTTTTCCACGCTGGGCGATCGGGCGGCCGCCTGCGAAGACTACGCTATCATGACCGCTCCCGGCGTTCCCTCGGACGGAATCCTGCAGTTTCCCATACAGTGCCTCGTCGGAAGCGAGAAGAGCTTCCTGGACATGGCGATGAATCCGGACTTTTTCGACGCCCTGGTCCGTCGCGTTCTGGACTTTCGACTTCCATTCATCGAGCGTATGCTCAGCGGCGCCGACGATCGGATCGAATTTCTACGAATCGGCGATGACTACGGTTCGCAGAACGGGCTGCTGATCGGGCCGGAAATGTGGCGATCGCGCATCGGAGGCACCTTGCGGGAAATATCCGCCATCGCGGCCAGGCACGGGGCGTACCATTACCAGCATTCCTGCGGCGCGGTCCGAAAACTTATCGCCGAACTGATCGATATAGGCGTCGATGTATTGGATCCGGTCCAGGTTAACGCCGCCGGGATGATCCCGGCCGAACTGAAAGCCGAATTCGGTGATCGGATTTGCTTTTCCGGCGGGGTCGATGAGCAGAGTCTTTTGCCTCGCGGAAGCCCGGCCGACGTTCGGGAAGGCGTTTTTCGGCTGCTGGACGATATGGCCCGCGGCGGCGGATTCTTCGTCGGTCCGACGCACAATTTCCAGAACGACATTCCGACAGAGAACATCGTGGCGATGTACGACGCCGCACGGGAATGGAGCTATTGAAATTCCGCCCGACTACTTGGGAGCAGAACATGACTCCAGAACGGATCGACGAACTCATTGCCTGCTATCGCGACGGCCTGTTGGAAGACACGCTGCCGTTTTGGACCCGCCACGCGCCCGATCGCGAGAATGGCGGTTTCATGTTCTGTCTCGATCGCGACGGGGCGGTTCTGGACACCGACAAGGGGATGTGGGCTCACGGGCGGTTCGTCTGGTTGCTCTCGACGCTCTACAACACCGTCGAGCAACGCGACGAATGGCTCGAACTGGCGGCCCATGGCGTAGAGTTCATTCGTCGCTGCGGATTCGACGACGACGGGCGCATGTTCTTCAGCGTTACTCGCGAGGGGCTCCCGCTCAGGAAACGCAGGTATGTGTTCACCGAGACGTTTGCGTGCATCGCGCTGGCGGCCTACGCCAAAGCATCAGGCGATTCTCAAGCGGCCGACGAGGCTCGCGGCCTGTGGGACCTGTTCCGCAAATACATGACCACCCCGGGCCTGATCGAGCCGAAGACCGACACGCAGACCCGAGCGAGCAAATCGATGGGCGGGCCGATGATAACCATCGCTACCGCCCAGGTTCTCCGCGATACGCTCGGGACTGACGAATACAACGGCGTTATCGACGAGTGCATAGACGAAATCCGCCGCGACTTCCTCAAGCCGGACCTCCAGGTCGCCATGGAAATCGTCTCGCCGAACGGTGAGATTATCGATCACTTTGACGGGCGCACGCTTAACCCCGGCCACGCCATCGAGTGCGCGTGGTTCATTATGCACGAAGGCGCCCATCGCGGCGACACGGGACTGATCGAACTTGGCGCCACGATTCTCGACTGGATGTGGGTCCGCGGATGGGACACCGAACACGGCGGGATTCTCTACTTCCGAGACCTGCACGACAAGCCCGTGCAGGAATACTGGCACGACATGAAATTCTGGTGGCCGCAGAACGAAGCGATCATCGCGACCCTGCTGGCCCATAGGCTGACCGGCGACGAAAAATACGCCGAATGGCACGCGATGATCCACGACTGGGCCCACAAACATTTCGCAGACCCACAGCACGGCGAGTGGTTCGGCTACCTGCACCGCGACGGGCGAGTCTCCGTTCCGCTCAAGGGCAACATCTGGAAAGGCCCGTTCCACCTGCCGCGAATGCAACTGTATTGCTGGCGATTGTTGGAAGGCAACCCCTAGATATGCCCGGCCCCAGAGGTGCCGCAACGGTTGATATCAAGGACGTGTTCACGCCAGGCTTGCTATCGCGTGCGAGATGGTTATGTTGTATGCGACGCATACCACTATCTTGATGAAGGAAAGAATTCTCATGAATATCGTACTTGTCATTCCTACGGGAATCGGATGTGAAATCGGCGGCCATGCCGGAGACGCAAACCCCGTTGCAAAACTTATCGGCGTGTGCTGCGACAATTTGATCCTGCACCCCAACGTCGTGAACTCCTCTGACGTCAACGAAATGCCGGAGAATAGTTGGTATGTCGAGGGCAGTTGCCTTAACCGGTTCCTGAGGGGCGAGATATACCTGGACAAACCCCGCCTCAACAAGATCCTCATCGCCGTAAACAAAGCTGACTGGCAGTCGATCAACGCCGTTTCCGGCGCCAGGGCGACTATCGGCTCGAACGCCGAAATCATCGAACTCAACGAGCCGCTGGGACTGATCGCCCAGATGAAGGACGGACTGGCCAGCGGCGAGGTCGTCAATTGGGAGCCGCTGGTTGAGCAGGTTCAGCAGTACGAGTTCGACGCACTGGGCATCGCAACGCCGATCACTATCGATGAAGATACGCTCACGAAGTATTTTCAACATGGTGGCGTGAATCCGGTAGGGGGCGTAGAGGCCGTGGCTTCCAAGCTGATCTCGTCGGCCCTCAACAAGCCGGTGGCCCACGGTCCTGTCGATTACGCGATACCGGGCTTTGAAGAGGTCGTGGATCCCAGGACGGCGATAGAGATCGTCACCCTGAACTTCATCCACTGCCTGCTGAAGGGACTGAACAAGGCCCCGAGGCTCAGCGACACCAAGAACAACGGATCGCTGGGAGTCGAGGATGTCGATTTCATGATAAGCCCGGCCGGTTGCCTCGGCGAGCCGCACGAAGCGTGCCTGCAGCGCGGTATTCCGATTGTGGTGGTTCGAGAGAACAAGTCCGTTCTGAACGAATACGAAGACGGCGATGAGCGGTTCATCTTCGTGGATAACTACATGGAGGCCGCCGGGCTGATAATGGCGATGAAAGCGGGAATCCACCCCGCGTCAGTTCGCAGACCGTTGGCGGCGACAAACGTTCTGTCAGGCGGGAAGTGACAGAACTGAACTCCAGAACGCCTGTGATCAAAAAACAAGCGGCGGCCCGTTAAACAGGCCGCCGCTTTTTTCGTTGTTCGCCGTTAACTTGGAACTTGGAACTTCCGTGTTGGCTCCCGATGTACATCGGGATTCATCCGCTGGCCTCTAGATGCTCCAGGGGCTTCGTATCGGGCGTGAAAGCATTTTGGACGCTTCTGCGTCGCCTACGATCACTTCCTTGGCCGGGTCCCATTTTACCGGGCGCTTCAGGCGGATGGCTATGTCGGCGATGTGACTCATGATGTCGGAGTAGACTGCGTCGTCGATCGGGCCTACTGTCGTGGCGCGGGTCTTTACGCACTTGATGAAGTCGCTTCCCAGATTGGCGCATTTCAGGCGCTTCTCGCCGGGCTTGATAGTGTCTTTCCAGAGCGACTCGGGATCGGAGCCCTGACCGCGATCGCTGGCCCAGACCGTGCCCTCCGTGCCGACGAACTTCACGGTGTTGGTCCCGGTCTTCAGCGTCATCTTCACGCCGTTGGCGCACTGCATTTTGACATCCCAGCGGATCAGGTTATCGTTGAGCCCCTGGTTGGGGATCACGCCTGTGCCCTGGTATTCGGTGATGCCGGCCTTGTGGATGTCGTATCCCCACTGGGCGATGCTCAGTACGTGCGAGCCCCAGGCGGCGATCCAACCGATGCTGTGATCGTAGATGGTGTACCACCCGCGCGATTTGCAGCGGCCGGGGACGTAGGGGACCTGGCGAGACGGTCCGAGCCACATTTCGTAATCCAGCCCCTTCGGCGGCGGTTGGACTTGTATCTTCTTGGCCGCACAGGCCCCGAAGGTTGGCGTGATGATGTGGATTTCCTTGATCTCGCCGATGCGCCCATTGCGAGCGAGTTCGCAGGCGTGGCGGAACTTGTGCGAGGCCCGTCGCTGCGGGCCGTATTGGAACACCGTCTTGTAACGCTTCAGGATCTTTCGCAACGCAAGGTCCTGCTCAACGCTGATGCCGAGGGCCTTCTCGCAGAAGATATCCTTGCCGGCCTTGGCCGCCAGGATCGCCATCGGAACGTGCCAGTGGTCCGGCGTTGTGATGACGATCGCGTCGATCTCCTTGTTGGCCAACACTTCGCGGAAATCAGCGTAGGGCTTTACCTTGTACTGTGCGGCGATCTTGTCGCGACGATCTTTCCACGTGTCGCATGCCGCGACGAGTTGACCTTCGGCCCCGCCCATCTTGCAGTGTCGCGGTCCGCGATCGCCCAGCCCGATAACGCCGTAAGTGATCCGCTCGCTGGGCGCCGCTTTTTCGCCCTTGCCCAGGGCCTCGGCGGGAATGAACTGCGGCAGCGCCAACGCTCCGGCCGCTGCGCCTGTCGTGCAAAGAAAACCGCGTCTGGTCAACTGTCTCTGTCTGGCCGCCATCATTTATGTCCTTCCGCTAAAGCTGCGTTATGTAGATTCTCTGTCGTTATTTCGCCAGGAACAACCAGACGTTTCCGCCGTTGGTTCTCGCCGTTCTGTCGCTATAGAAGTTCCCGACGAGGATGTCCAGCTTTCCGTCGTTGTTCCAGTCGACTACTTCGATTCGATTGCGATAACCCTTCTCGAAACCGTCGCCCTTCAGCTCCACTTCGACGGGTTTGCCGAGTTTCGGAGCCTTGGCTGTTCCTACGTTACGGTAAAACGCCAGCCTGCGAGGTTCAGTCGAAACCAGCAGGTCCTTCTTTCCGTCTCCGTCGAAGTCTACTACGTAAGGAGAGGGTCGCGAGGCGAACCTTCCTTCCGGCGGATCGATAGTCACCGGAGCCTTGAAAACCGGCTTGGATTTCGTGCCGGCGTTCTTGTAGAAGATAATCGTGTTGTTGTGACCGATCAGGAGATCCTTCAGCCCGTCGCCGTCCCAGTCGGCCATGTGGATCTTCGAGTAGATTTCGGCCAGTTTGCTGCTGCCGGGGATTATCTTATCGACCGTATAACGTCCGTTGACGACTTTGTAGGTCTTGCGCGAAGCGGTGATCGGCTTGCCGTCGGCCTCTACCTGCTTGCCGCCGGCGAGCTTGGGTTTCTCTTTCGTGCCGATATTAATGTAAATCCAAACGTTTCCTTTTGTGTCGCCGGAGATCAGGTCCATTTTTCCATCGTTATTCCAATCCACTCCTTGTGGATATGATCCGATGCATCAGCCCGCGGGCAGGCGGATTTCCTTGGTATCCGCCCGCAGTAGGCTGAAGTCCTTGAACGCCGGAGCCTTGTCGGAGCCCTGATTCAGGTAGACGCTGATTCTGCCGCCGGAGAACTGGCCGACGATGAGGTCTTTCTTCCCGTCGCCGTTCCAGTCCATGACCGCCGGCACGAGATGCCCGATCTTTACGTCGATGTTCTTCCCGTCGGCCTGGAGGCGAACGCCGGGATGGAACTTCGGCGCCGCAGCCGACACGGCGCTGCAAAACGCCAGCAGCGACAGTGCGCTCAATCCCACGACTCTGTTCAGTTTCATTTCATTTCTCCTTGGCCCGCATCTACCGCGAGCTTGTACGGCTATTGTCTTCTCCTCGGCAAGGGCCTGTCAATGGGTAGCGTCGGCCCACGCCGGCGCTGACAGCACCAGGAGCCCCATCGCCGTGCCGTACGACTCGCCGCAGTGGTCTTTTGAATCGATCCAGTGACCGTCGGCTTTCTGGAGTTTCAGGAAGTGATCGACCAGGACCGGGCGATACTTCTTGCGAATATCTCCGCCCAGCAGTTCCAGGGCCTGGGCCAGGTGGTAGTAAGCGTAGAAGCAGTAGAATGTCCCTATTCTGTGGGGCCTCTGGTGACATCCTTTCTCCAGGGCGAGCACTTTGTCGAGCCGCTTGCGGTACTTGAAGAAGGTCTCTACGGCCTTGGCGAGTCTCTCGACCGAGCCGTCGCCGGCCTGGAGCAGCGTCAGTTCCAATTGCACCGATCGTCCGGCGGAGTCTCGTATCTTCGCGGTGGAGTCCAGGACTTTCGGCACGCCCTGGTAGGCTACGTAGTTACCGGGGTTGCTCTGGTGTTTGATGAAGGCTTTGGACTTGTCGATCATGGCTTGGGGTACCGCAATTTTGGCCTTCTGGAGCGAAACGAGGCCGGCCAGGACTGTCGATGTCGTGAAACTTTCGCTCGCGCCCTTGTCGTAGGTCCATCCGCCGTCGGGCTGCTGAGTTATTTTCAGGGCGGCGACCATGTTCTTCATCTTTGCTCGGATCTGCTTTTGCATCTTCGTGTCGAGCTTCTCGGTGCGTAGGACGCGCCCGAAAACGAACATGCTGAAACCCTGGCTCCATACGTTCCGTTCGTGAATTTTCGGGGTGTTGTCGCGGGTGTTCTTCATCTTCCCATCGTCTTCGATGGTCTTCAGGATGAAGTCCAGAGTGCTTGTCCGGGCTTGCACGGCGGCCGGGTCGTCGTCGGCGACTGTCAGCAACGCCAGATAACCCAGACTGGAGATCGCCACGGGATAGTCGCTCTTGTGGGATGACTGCACTTTGACATCGTCACCGCCCCAGGATCCGTCGTCGGCGTGCTGACGCTGGAGCAACGCTTTTACGCCTCGGTCCAGGGAGTCGCCAACTTTACCTCGAAGCTCTTTGCGGCCTGGCGATTTGATTTTCGCACCGCTGGTCTCGGAGCAGCCCGCCAGAGTCAACGAGACGGCTATCGACAGCAATACTGCTTTGGAAAAACTGCACGGACGTTTCATGTATGGTCCTCTGTGAGTGTCAAGATCGCAGTAGTTTATCTCACTCGATTAGAAAAGGACAGCGGGACTGCTGAGGAACTGGCCATGAGTCGCATCAACGGCCGCCCCGGATTCCCGTATCGCGTTCAAAAGGCTACAGACCACTGAACCGCACCATTGCTCGTGCGTTTGAGCGTCAGCTTGATCAGGCCGCTTTCGTCTACGCTGAACGAGGCTTCGGTGTCCTTGTCGGTGCATGACGCTTTGACGGGCTTTAGTCCGTTCGGCGCGATCGTGATTACGTACGGATCCGAGCCGATGACTTTGCTTGTTCCGGTCAGGACGCGACGTCCGGCGATCCATTCGACGCGGGCCACGTCGAGGAAGCCCTGCATGATGTGCCGATTAGTCGACAGTATCTGAGGGCGGTCCAGACTCTGGCGCACAGACATCATACGCGCTTCTCCGGGCCTGAGGGTCTGGGTCAATCGCTTGTCGCCGGTGATTTCTCCGACGTACTTGTCATTCCAGAAATCGAACACGTGGTAAGCCTTCTTTGCATCCAGGCCGAGTGCTCCGTCAACCGGCTCGCCGGCCAGGTCGATGCCGACAACGGCGTTTTTCTTCACATCCGGATTGTAGAAAGTCACCTGGCGCCACTTCGGCGTCACTTCAAAGTCGTATACCGACGGGATGTCGATTCCCTCGACGAAAGCGTTGGCCGGGCGGGCGCTTCTTCCTTCGGTGTGGTACGGGAAAGTGCGCGTCACATCCCAGAACGTCTCCGGCGAGAACTGCGAGAAGCTGTTGGCCAGCAGTAGGCGCCCCGTGGTGACGTAAGCCATTGTCAGCACCGCTCTGACGTGATCGCGATTCTTCTGCAGACGCACGATGTTCTTCGAGTCGGTGTCCTGGTTTAGCAGCACGCGGTTCTTGTACCATCGCAGACCGCATCGGGCCACGGTTGACCCGTCCATCATGTCCGTGTCGTTTTCAGTTCGCATGGAGGCGACCAGGCCGATGGAGATGTCCGTGCCGCGTTGCATGTTGCGTTCGTGTACGTACGAGTTGGGTCCCAGGCCGTCGTGAGCCAGGCGGAAGATGGTTCGGTAGGCCGCCGCCGTCGTGGAGTAGGGGTCCTCCATCCCGCCGCCGCGAGCCCAGCCCGAGGCCGGATAATCGAACATCAACCCCTTGATGCCGCCGGCCTTCATGTCGCTGTAGACCTGGTGCATGTGCTTCAGGAAGTCCGGATCGGTGTAGTCGTATCCCCAGATCCTTCCGTTGCGGGCCCAGGTCTGGCGCCAATTGGTGAACAGTTCGCTTTTCAGGTCCTGCGGGCCGCCTTTCCAGGCGTAGGTCTTGTTGAAGAGCATGTGACCGGGGAAGGCCTTGGCGTAGTCCTCTGAACGGAAGCCGGTCTGGAAGTACGTTAGCGGAATTCCGCCGAGATCGGTGACCGCCTGGCCCCATTTCTTCGACGTTTCGTAAGGTTTTATGTAGACCCCGTTCTTGCTTCCATTGTGCACTTCGACCTTTCGCTGCCAATGTTTGTCATCCCACCAGCCCTGCTGGTTGTCGGGATAATACGAATCCGGCACGAGGCGCACCGCGGCGCGGCTGTACTTTAAGAATCCGCTCTTTGCGATATTCTTCATCTCGTTTACGGCTCCCAGCGTGGTGTTCTCGGCGTTGGACTTCCCGTAGTGGCTGTTCTCGGCGTACCAGAGGCAGACTGTCGGGAAGTCGTACATGTCGAGCTTCACGTCCTGGGCCTTTTTCACACGCAGACCGTACTGCTCCAGAGCGATGAAAGGGTTGCTGATCGTCGGGTCAATATAGAAACGATCCGGGGCGACATACGTTTTGCCGGGGTCCACGCGTTTGCCGACGGGATCTTTGGCGAACAGTTGTCCGGTGAACTCGCGTCTGGGCCTGACGCAGTCGGCCACCGGCGTAAGCGTCGCCGGCAACAGCGGCTTTGATGCTCCGTCGCGCAGCCAGATCTCGCTGACATAGGCGTTCTTGTCAGCCGGACGCCTTCTCTTCGGCGGCGGAGTCTGCTTGGGCTCCGGAACTTTGGCGAACACGATGCGACAACTCCCCGCGGCGATCGCTTCAGCGGGCAGAGGCATTTCAACCTGCTCGACATCCTGTTTCCGCCTGCCGTCAAAGCGGGGCAACAGTTTGTTTGTCAGCAATGGGATCTTCTTGATGGCGTCTCCGCGGCCGTATTCGACGAACACCGACTGGCTGTGGTCGCCGTGGTCTCCGTGCCAGAGTCCGCGCCACCAGGAAAAGCCCAGATTGTAGGTCTTGTTCGGGTCGAGATCGTTGGCCTCGATCACCACGCTGCCGGGCGCGCGGACCGATGATGCGGTCTCGGCGCAGCGGAATTCATGATAATGCCATGTGCGCCGATCCTTGCCCTTGACCAGTTTGAGCGTTTCGGCCCCGGCCGCGCCGTCGGATTTGTCGCTCGGCAGGTCCAGGTAACACAGGAGGCTGTCCTTTCCGTCGGCGCCTTTCTTCAGCTCGACACGTCGAGTCTGGGTGACCCAGGAGAATTTTTCGAAGTCGTGGTAAGTCAACCCGCCCATGACCAGAGATCGTCGCGCTGAGCCCTTGCCGAATGTCACCATCAAGTTGTTTCGCGACTTCAGTGCATTTTCGCGGTGCAGAGGCGAATACTGCCGCCGGCCGTACTCCAGGGGCTCGCCGCCGCTGTAGCCATCGACCAGGCCGAAGTTCTGCGACACCTCTGCGCCAGGATATATTCTCCCGTCGGCCAGGGCGTAGACGTCCTTGACCTGAATCGGTTTGTCAGTGGTGTTGGCGATGCCGCCGGAAACAGTCAGGAATCCCTTGTCCTCGTATATCACGAAGGAAAACAGCAGCTTGGGACGGTCCTTTCCCTCTATCTCGAGGTCCAGGCCCAGGCCGACTCCGAACTCGTCTGACACTGATCGCTGCTTCCAGGCCCGCTTCAGACCGTCGTCGGTTGTTGTCCAGTCATTGATCTTAAGGTAAGCGCCCGTCACGGGGACTGCATTGTTTACGGCGTCCCGGATGCGATAGACGCCTCGGGAAAGATCGTATGTAAGGCTGATATGGTTGTTCTGCAGGACCACCGTGTCGCCGGTCTGTGCGATACGGCAGGTCTGGTTGCAGCCGGCGCTGAATCCCGCGCACAGAGCGAGGGTTGCGAGTAATGCTGTAGATAGTCTCTTCATGTAATAGACTCCATAGGCGTTAAATGGTATTTCGGAGACCGATTGTCGGCCGCGAACGTCTCGGAGTCAATGTTGCGGTTAAGTTGTCGTGATGATCGCGGGGCGCTATAGTTCATTGTGGAGACTATTGTTTGAAAGGATTAGCTTATGAAGTTTTTGCGCGCAGTGGAAATCGTCGTCCCCGTGATGCTGTTGACTGGTCTTTCGGGATGCGGCGGGAGCGGTCTTGCGCCCCAGAGGCGGGGCGCTGCCGATTCGCCGGAGGAAATCAACCCGGTCGGCGTCGGCAAGATAATCCCGCGAGTAATGCTCAGGGACGCCGCCGGCGGGGCCGTTGACCTGCACTGGAACGTCGCGCGTCAGCCGACTGTGCTGATATTCTATCGCGGCGGATGGTGTCCGTTCTGCACTCGCCATCTTGCCGCCATCGGACAAACTCAACCCAAGCTTGCGAAAATGGGCTACCAGATACTCGCCATCAGCCCGGACCGTCCGTCGGAACTCGCCAGGAGCAGTGAGAAGGGGAAGTTGGGGTACACGCTCCTGTCTGACAGCAACATGGCCGCTGCGCGAGCTTTCGGGCTGGCATTTCGCGTGGATGACGAGACCGTGAGTCTCTACAAGACCAAGTACAAGATCGATCTGGAGGCCTCGTCGGGGCGAAAGCACCACGAACTGCCCGTTCCGGCGGCGTATATTATCGACACTTCCGGCACGATCCGCAGCCGCTATGTAAACCCCGACTACAAGACCCGAATCGACCCCGACAAGCTGCTTGCCGAGGCCCAGGCCGCATTGAAGGCGAAATAACGCCGGACAACTACTTGCTATTCGATCGTCGTAAGGCGTTAATGATCGGCCAGGACATCATGGCGGACCATAGTACATCCAACGACAGCCAGTGGGCTCTGCGAGCTCTGAAACTCGCCGCTTCGGCGCGAGTAACCGTATTCGGCGACTTCGCGCTGGACGCCTACTGGTCGATCGATCCAGACGACAGCGAGCTTTCGGTAGAGACGCTGCTGCCGGTTCGCCGCGTACGCAGCCAGCATTACAGTCTCGGCGGAGCGGCTAACGTGACGTCGAACCTGCTGGCATTGGGAGTCTCTGAAGTTCGCGCCGTAGGTATGCTTGGCGACGATCTCTTCGGCAGGGAAATGCTCTCGCGATTGGACCGAATCGGGGCCGACACAACCGGCATGCTCGCCTGCCAGAGCGATTGGCAGACCCAGGTGTTCGCCAAACCGCATTTGAACGACACCGAGCAGAGCCGCATGGATTTCGGCGGATTTAATGTTCCCTCGCCGGAATCCGTTGACGCGATTATCGCGGCGCTGGACGCAGCGTCCGGGCGGTCGGACGTGATCATACTAAACCAGCAGGTGCCGGCGGGGCTCTCGACTGATGTAATGACCGAGCAACTCAACGCGTTGATCGCTCGCCGCGCCGACAAACTGTTCGTGATAGACTCCCGCCATCGACCCGGAGCCTACTGCGGCGGAATCCTGAAAATGAACTCTCACGAAGCGGCGTCCCTGGCCGGAGAGCCCGTCGATCTATCGACAGAGATTTGCGAAGATCGAGCGATCCGACTGGCTCGTCAGGCTTGTGATCGCACGGACCGACCGGTATTTGTAACTCGCGGCCCTGACGGGATAATCGTCGCCGATGGTGACGGCGTTCACGTTGAACCGGGCCTTGTCGCAAACGGTCCGATCGATCCGGTAGGCGCCGGCGACACCGTAACTGCGGCGATTGCCGCCGTCCTGGGCGGCGGGGGCGAACCAGTACTGGCGGCACGCCTGGCCAACGCAGCAGCATGCGTAACAGTCGGCAAACTCCAAATGACCGGAACCGCCGCACCGGCCGAAATCCTAACGCTACCCGGTCTCTGTTAGTCTGCGGTGATGCGGTATGTCAAACGTTTGCCAGTGGCCTGGGCAAACGCCGCTTCGACCATGCCGTTTCGGTGCTTCAGTTGCTTGCCGCTTCGTTGCAGAGTTACACCCTTCGGCTCGGTCACCGTGAATTTCACGCTCTTGCCCGCGAGGCTCAGCATAACCGCATTCTTGTCGATCACGACTTTCGTCTTGTCCCTGCCGTCAAAGACCAGCATTGGATAGTAGACGCGTATCGCATCGGCCCCGTCGATCGTAATCTCATCCTCAACGGTTATGCCGGTCTGATCTACCGTGACGGTCTGGCGCACGCCGGTATAAGAGACTCTGAACTGCACGCGTTGCGGCGTCTCGGCCAGCACGGTCACTTTTCGCGTTGTCCCTTTGCAGTCGGCCAGTTTCCGCCACTGGCCCTTGATTCGCCATGCCGGGCCGACGGCCAGGTTGACGCCCTTGCCGCTGAACTTCGATGCGCATCCGTCCGAGGGGCC
>CAYMSH010000071.1:0-20114 GCA_964392945.1 uncultured Planctomycetaceae bacterium
CAGATTGCCGCCTGGGCAGGTTCTGGGTAGCGTGAGGCCTCAATCAGGTCCTTCTCGCAATTTGCTGCATGGCCTTGCGTTGCACATCCAACAGGTCGCCAGTGTAATGCTTTTCGACGACAGATACAACTGACCATCGGCCAAGGTCTTCTACCCTGTACTTGTCCAGACCGGCCCTCTGCGCAAGCGTAGAGAACGATCTACGCAGTTCGTACAGCGCGGCAGTGGGTGATTGAGTACTGCACCGCCATCACAAACAACATGGTTCGACGCGTTCTGAGAAACCATGGAATAGTCACCAGAGACAAGGCGTCATTCTCCAGAGCCCGTCATTTGAAGAGGTCCGGTTGCCTGGCCGCACGGATTTCGATCTTGTGGCGGCCGGACAGGACTGGGATTGCCAGCGCGCCGCTGCCGCCGATCGCCGAACCCACGCCGTCGATCCAGACCGACACGATGCCCTTGGCGGTCTTGGGACGGTTCATGTAGATCATTCGCTCACGACCTTCGGTCACGCCGCGGACACCGGCTCCGTCCAGAGTCAGTTCGAAGGGGCCTTCGCCCCAGACGGCAAAGTCCTTGTAGCCGACTTTGCCGCGCCCCGGTCCAAGGACCAGGCGGGCAAAGCCGCTGTCGAGGACCTCGACTCCGCCGGCCTTGCCCTCGAAAACGATGTCCCGGCCGTCTTGTCGCAGCTTCGAATTGTCCGCGTTGATGCCGCAGTTTGGACTCGGCATTTTGACTGTCCCGGCTTTCAGTTTCGCTCTTGGAACGACGACCTCAAACGGCGCCGGTCCGGTGTGCTTCATTCCCTTATACGAGACCGATCCGTCGCCATCGGCGGTCGCGAGCACGAAACGCACCTCGTTTGGGCCCACGCGCACCGAACCTGCACGACCGGAGAACGCGAGTGAATCGTTCTTGAACTCCAGCGTGTTCTTACCGCCTAGGAACACGTAATCGGAGCCCTCGCTGGTCTTCGCCTCCAAAACGCCAGGGGCCAACTGACGGTAACTCGGGACCTTTTCGTTCGCCAGACGCGGGTAGAGGACGGCGAAGTACTCGGTGTCTTTCGGTCCGGCCTTAACTTGCGCAACGGTGCATACGGCCTTTCCGGTCTTCCCGTCTCTACCGGATATCACGACGGGATGAATCTTTTTGGGCAGTAGGAACGTAGCGGTCAGGCGTGTGCCCTTGTCCGTTTTCACCTCGACGCCATGGTCGCGGAGGTCGATATTCTCTGGCTTCACGGCCGTGCGGAGGTGCCAGTATTTGTTCTGGTCGATGTTGCCGGAAAACGAATCCCTGAAGACGAAATAGTTAGGCCCAGCCGCCGAGCCGCCCTTCAAGAACATGATCTGCCGATCCCAGTGAATCGGCCCGGTTGGAAAGTCCGGCGACTTGGACTTCCCCCCCAACCACCGGTCTGTGACAGAGTACTTGCCCCAACCTCGCAGGTAGTCGACCGATTTTCCGGCCCAAAACTCGTTCACATTGCTTTCCACACCGCCGCCGGGCTGGCCCCCGTAGCGATCGGCACTGCCAAAACGAACGCGGCAGAAGTGATCGCTCTTGGTCGCGTACAATCCTTCGGGCCCTCCCCAGTCACCGCGGCCCGCGTTGTGGAGCAGGTAATGGGCTCGGGACGACGGCGTCAGCGGCGCGCCTTTGGCGTGAATCACGAAGTCGCCCTGATTCGGATCGGCGTGGCTGACCATGTAGCCCTGGCGATACGCCATGAAAGTTTCGTTGGGATCGCCTGCGTGGGAACGCATCACGGCGCCCCAGCCGGGACGCCAGCGGCTGCTTAAGATGTCTCGGGGCGTATCAGCTTTCTGCTTCGCCGCCAGATGGCCATACACCGGAAGCAGCAGCGGGTAAAGATTGTAACCCTCGCGTCGCCCCCCGCGGTGGTTGGTGTCGTCAGGGCGTCCCATCTCGTTCCAGACCCACATCAACTGCTTGCTCTTGTCCGGTTCTTGATTCCGCAGCAATACCGCATTAGCAAACGCGTAATAGTAGTCGATCTGGCTCCCATGCCCCAAGCTGGGAACGATCCTCGCGCCGTCGAAACGAGGATCCGGCGGCGACAGGAAGTTGCTGTGGGCATGCGCGATCGCGCCGCACTGGCGAGCCGTTTTTTCGTCGAGAACACCCGCGTTCTCCAGAATGATCGCCGCCTGAATGAAGTAAGGCAGCGAGGCGTTGAGATACCGCCCGGGTTCTCCCCAGTCGCCCTTTGGGCCGACCATCGTTTGCAGTTTCCATTTCATGAATTGTGCGCTGACGTCGAACCACTTTTTGGCCTGCGGGTGGTCGGGTATCAGCCCCGCAAGATGAGGCAAGGCCAGGAAACGCCTGATGGGCATGTTCGGGTTCCCCTGGTGCACACCGCAGCCGCGGCGCGTCACATCAGGCTCGGCGGCCGCATGGGCGCAGGCGGCGAGCAGTGCCCGCATCTTGTCGCGCAATGCGGGATCGAGATTCTTATTCGACAGCGCCTGTTCGGCGGGAATAGTCTGACGTATCACATAGTTGGACTGATGAAACCCGGAAACCCACGGCAGTTTCATATAGCCGCCGCGAAACATGAGATGCCTGGCGTATCCCCGCCCCCTCTTGTAGGCATTCTCGGCAAGTTGTTGGGCAACCGCTGCGTCTTGGCTGAAGTAAGGCAGCGCGAGGAGTTGTTCCTTGTAGGGATTGGAATCGGCGTTTTGCCTGGCTCGTTTCAAGTCGTCCACGGTGAAGAAGAGTCGTGGGTAAGTCACCTTCGGATCGACAGGCCACTTGAGGGTCCAGTCTTTGTAATCGTCGAGTGAGACGTAGCCGTGGTTCAGACGCGTGTCCCACAGCGCCTGCATCGAATCGGGCGCCCGACCGGTCATGATACACCAGACACGCCGAACCACGCTGGCGGGCAGACGGTTGTCGTGTATGCCCGTATGCAAGTAAGAACTCCTCCTGGCCGGGGCCGTCAGCGGAGTACGGAAAGTTATCTGCTGATTCGGCAGCTGCTTGATCTGAAGCCCGAGTCCGGCGTACTGCTGGGCGTTTCGCCAGCGGCCGGCGTGCAACGGGATGACAGCCACGAACGGACGCCGAACAGCCGGAGTTCTCAGGTCGGCACGACGCAGCAGTGCAGCGTACATCGGCGCCACGGTCCAGCGATGTGCGACGTTCAAGTTGAAGAGCTTCGTCTCGCTGTCGGTCGGCTTCAACGGTGCGACTCGCTGGAGCCCCTTCGGTGTCTTTGGCAATTCGACGCCGGCATCGGTCAGTGCAGTTTCCAGGCCCGCATCGGAACCAGAGACGGGGCGTCCGTACCGCGTGTAAACAATGTCCGGTCGCCAACCGGCCTTTGTCGGGCTGCTCAAGAAGAACTCCACAGACACTACCGGAGAGTCAATCAAGCCCGTGTCGGCCTCCTCGCTCAGGAAGATCATCGGTTCGGCGGCCTGCAATCGCACGGTCACCTCGTAGTGCCCGCCGCCGGCGAACTCGTAACGAACGCTCGCTTCGGCAAAGAGAGGGCCGGAGGAAAGCACTTTCGTCGCATAGCCCCGCACGGCGGTCGAATCGGGTGCGTCCTCGGCCAGGAACCTGCTGCCTCCTGTCCACTTCCCGTCGATCAGCCGAAATCCTCTGACGGGGCCCGGAGCCTCGGCCAGGGGAATGGGCTTGGCCAGCGGCGATCCGCCTGCCGGCAATCGCACGGCCGTGAAGGCGTTGCTCAACGTAATCTCGCCGCTGGGGGCAGTATCGACTTTGACTGGCTTACCAACGGACGGCGCCTTTACCTTGTCATCGCGTGAGGTGCTCAACACGTATCGCATGGCGCCATCGGCGGGCAAGGCCGCATAGAAGCTGACCTTGGCCTTTCGAATCGAACCGCCTCGGTGTCGCTCAACCTGGCTCAATTGGAATGCAACGCCGTTCCCTTTCGCGTCCCGCAGCGACAGGGCGTCGCCCTTGGCGTCGCCAACACCGAACCGCACGTCGTAGGTGATCAGTTTCCGCGGCCAGTTATAGCCAAGCACTTCGGGCTGCTGAAAAACGATCTCCGCGGCCTGTGCCGGCCGGAGAGTCAGACCAAGAACCCAACAGCACAGGACAAGCCCCGCAATCACCCGGAGACTGGATAATCTACAGAAATGAAAACGCATTGCGGAGAACATCGTCATGTCTTCTATGTTATTGGCAGGACATTTGATTCCGCACGGGCGCCCGGCGTCGATCGTGTTTACCACTTGGGGCATACTCTGGGTTCCTTTCGCGTATTCGTTGAAGCCCAGAGATCGCCCTGAACCGATTAGAGGCAATATAGCGCACGATCCCAGTCTCGTCAAGGCGGAATGGACAGGTTCTCCCCCCAGGCGCCAAAAGCTGCATAGAAGACCGGGCGCCCGGTAAAAACACCGCTGTTCCAGGTCGAATAGCCAATGCGAGATGATTTGAGAATTCTCTTGGCGAATCGGGATTTCATGGTATTATCCCGAATATGGATCAGCACGCTGTGCCGTGGAGCGGCGATCCGCGTTCGACCTGTCATAGACACTGAGCCGTGTCGAAGTGAGCCGGTCGATTACATAACGAGGCAGGAGCGTTCTCGCTCACACGTCTTCTTCCCTCCGTAAGGCGGCGCAGGACAAATGCGTAATGCCGGCGGCCGGCATGGGCCCGTAACACGAAAGGTGAGAAAAAATGAATAAGGCAAGTACAACGTTGGTCTTGTTGTGTGTGGCCGCTCTGGTCAGCAGTCCCGCTGGCGCGGAGGCCAGCACCTGGGCGGTGACAAACGGCGGTTGGAGCGGCGGCGGCAACTGGACCGGCGGCGAACCGGTCGCCGGCACGACAGCCTATATCAACAACGGCGGCGGCGCGACGATCACCAACGCCGGCGAAGTCAGCAATTACCTGTATGTAGCCAGCGGCGCGGCCAACAGCGGATCGGTCCAGATAAACTCCGGGGATCTGACTATAGGCGTCCATGAATTCATCGGGCAGTCCGGTGTCGGCTCAGTGACCCAGAGCAACGGGACGCACACAGTGGTCTCCCAGTTGTACCTCGGCGGCTCGTTTAACGGCAGCGGCGGAACGGGAACATATACGCTCAGCGGCGGCCTGCTCGACGTCGATTACAAGCTGAACGTCGGCTACAACGGCACTGGGTACTTCTATCACAGCGGAGGAACATGCGACGCTGAAGACGACGATCTGTACGTCGGGTACGCTTCGGATTCCAACGGGAATTATCAACTCAGCGGAACGGGCCAGCTACTGGCCGGAGACCTGGAAATCGGTTACCGCGGAACCGGCGAATTCACCCAGTCGGCCGGAACGACCAACACGCTCGACGACGGACTTAATCTGGGTAACTACGCCGAAGGCGACGGCAGCTACACTCTGGCCGGCGGCGACCTGCTGGCCTGGAAGGAAGTGATTGGCGACTACGGCACGGGAACATTTACGCAGACCGGCGGAACGAACACGGTCAAGACCAGCCTCACTGTCGGCTACGGCAACGGCTCCAACGGCACGTATAACTTCAAAGGCGGAACGCTGAAGCGATACGACACCTGGTTCATCAACCTTGTTGTGGGAGACAGCTCCGGTGCATCGGGGACCTTCCAGGGCTGGGGAACTATCGACTTTGGCGGGGGTCTGTATAACAGCGGACGGATCATAGCCGACGGATACGGCATCGAGCGAACACTCGACGCCAGCAACTTCAACTCATCGATCTACAACTGGTATGAAAATCCCACCACAAACGGCGTCAAGGGCTGGTTTGCTGTCAACAAAGGCAGGCTGGAGTTGCCGGTTGTCTCCGTGGCCACGGGCAACTCAACCGTCAATTGGGGCGAACGCAACACCGACACTACGATCGACCTGGTAAACAGCGTGCGGCTGGCGTTTTCAAACGTCACGTCGGGAGGCGATTTCTCCATTTCGCTGCTGGACGGAAGTCGCTCCGACGCCGCGGTACCCGGCGGCTGGGACGTTATGGCCGTCTGGGACTTTCAGCCCCCCGCCGGTTTCAGCTTCGACTCAGTCGATCTGACATTCCGGTATGATGACGCCATGGCCGCCGCGTTGGGCCTGAATGAGTCGACCCTGAGCTTGTTCCACTATGAAGGCGGCCAATGGGTCGACATAGTCACCAGCGTCGATACCGTCAATAAGCTTATTCACGCTAACGGAGTGACTTCGTTCTCGACTTTCGCGGTTGGCGTCACCCCGGAACCGGCAACGCTGACGCTCCTGGCCCTCGGCGGTCTGGCCGTACTCCGCAGACGGCGCAGGCATTAACCCCAACAGACACCCTCACAGCGGCGGGGCTGGAACAGATTCCGGCTCCGTCGCTTTTTTTGCATTTCTCGGGGCGCCCGAAACCGACAGGTCCCCCTAGCCATTCCTTCCAGAATTGGTCCCCTTGCCTCCTCCCCCCGCCGATAGCGGAATAATTCACTGATACCAAACAGAACGTCGAATTACGGTTTTTTCGCGACCGAAACTGCTGGCAGTGCTCGGAACTCCGGGTGGTCTTTGTCCTGGAGCCGCCTTCCGCCCCAGCCGCCGTTTCTGTAACAGAGCCTGTAAAAGCAACAGCCCCGGAATCCGCCCCGCATCAACATGGTATTGAGCCTATCGGGCCAGAGGAGACAGAACTCCCGCCAAAAGGCCAGGCGACGAGCAGAAGCCGCAACTGCGGCGTGGGCAAAACATTGCGGGTTAAAACCACATATCAGGTAAACATATTACTCCTTTTCAGATCCATAATATCACGAGAGACAATCTATCATTTCTCTTGGCGATCCAGCATTTCGTGGTACGATACATTTAGAAGGCAAGCCCGTTTCGTTGTGGAGCGGCGGGCTGCATTCGACCTGTCATAGACACTGAGCCGTGTCGAAGTGAGCTGGTCGAATCCTAAAAGAGGCCAGAGCGGTCTTAAGTCTGCAAATTCTACTGGTTACCCAGACCGCATCAGCCAAGTCCATACGGCCACTGTGTTCGCGTGTCTTTTTTCGGGAAAGGTACAGAACCATGATCGAGCGACGAGTTGTTCTGATGCCGATCTTTGATTCGATCGGAGCGGTTAGGCACACCGTCGTTTCCGACGCCCAATCCGGAGATCCGCTTCACGGGGACATGCCGCATGCCTGTCGGTTTGCAGCGACAGCAGGTCGGCCTTCATGTGCATCATGTCACCCGTATCGACTAAGAAACATCATGGCGCGGACCCGGAAATTGACGCCAATGCGCCTGTGCATCCGGACGGCCGCCGAAAAGGAGACGTTATGATTCTTCGAAAAACAGCATTATTAAGCAGTCTGATTCTAGTTCTGGCCTGCGGGGCCTCAACGAGCCACGGGCGATACGGAGGGGGCGGCACGTACATGAGTGTCGCCGATGGCCAGTGGCACGGATCTATCTGGAACTCGCCCGGCTATCCTGGTGCGACGAATTCTGTAGTCATCATGCATGACGTTTCCATCGATGCAGGCATGCCCGCCGAGGCACTCGGCATCCAACTCAACAACGGTTCGCTCAGTATTAACGACTTGCTTACTACCGGGTCGCTCTTTGCGTTATCGCCAGCCGGCGTTGTCAATCTCAACGACGGCTCCGGTCTCATTAGCAGCGGCGACATCATGATCAAGAACGCAACCGCCGCCGGCGAGTTCACGGTCGCGCCGAGCACCTACGGAAGTTTCGCAAGCCTGTCAGGATCCGCGATCGATCCGATCACGTTCAACCTGGAACTGGACGCTTTGAGTATGTTCGAACTGAGCCAGGTATCGGTAGCATACGGGTCAGCCTTCAACGTCTCGGGTGACGGCGCATGCGTCGCCAAGTTCGAGGCGGCTCTCGATCCGTTCGAGGCGTTCGACGTTAATCTCATCGGCGACTGCACCGTGGAGTGCAATGTGAACGCCGCATCTGGAGAGTTTGGAACTTCCGCCAATTTCGGGCTTGCTCCGGGCGCGGCGAATCCCGAAATCATCGTCGACTCCCCCTACGCCGGGGCGCAGGTGACGATGAGGATCCTGGAGCCGATCGATCTCGGAACAAACCCTGGCACCACTCTGGGCGTCGGGGCTGTCGGCGACAACACACTCAAGATCGTGTCCGGTGTTTCTGGCTCCGGTGACCTGAACGTTGGGCAGGGGAACGTCTACATATACGATTTGAACACTACCGGCGACCTGTTCGTGAACGATGGCGCGGCGCTATGCACCGAGGGGCCGTGCAGTGCTTCGAACGTGACCAACAACGGTGAGTTGCTCGTGCGAACGCTTGAAGACAGTCTTGCGGAGGTCGAGGGTCTGGAGTTCAACGGTCTCAACAACACGCTTTGGGGCTGGATTGATATCGAGGCTGCGGATACCAACGATCAGATCGACATCACTTCGCAGACACTGTTTGTAAACGCAGGCGACCTGACTGCTTCAGGCTTGGGAATCGTCAATCTCAATCTGCCGGAAATACAGAACAACGACGGCGACATCTCCGCCAACGCCGTTCAGTTCAATATCAATTCGACAGCAGTCGACGGCGACCTGGACATTTCAGGAGGAAATGTTTCCGCCGAAAACGGCGCTAAGTTCAAAATCTTTGCGCCGGACGATATCCTTGATGTCGAAGGAATATCATTCAGTGTTGATAGCAGCGAAATTGAGACGCAAAGTAGGGAATGGAGGGAATATATGGCCGACAAGGCTATTGACGATAGTCTATGGAGAACACATGCCGACACAAAGGCGGCCATAGACACCGGCAATGTGACGCTGATCGACGGCCCCGGACTGCCAATCCCGGCATACCACGTATACGCTACAGACCGGATAGAGTTCTCCGGCGTAAATACGTTCGATGGTCCAGCCAGCGGCCAGGTTATCCTCGGCGCCCGAATACTTGATCTAACCGGCGCCACTGTCAACTTCAATGGTCCCACAATAACGATTGAGAATCCGGGCGAGGAACTGAACGTCATCGGAGGCTCACTGAATGCTTTGGGATGCGATATCTACTGTACCGGCAGTTCCGTCGACATTACTGACATGGCCCTGATGCTCGATAACTTCAGCAAGTTGCAAATACGAGCAGTGCCCGGCCTTGATCCTCCAGGCGATCATGCAATCGACATAACTGACTTACTCGCAGTTATCAATAGTAACAGCGAGGCGAGAATCGAGGCCCCGGGCGGCACGTGTCACACCTACAATCTGGAATGCGACCTGGACGAAGGCGGCAGACTCTTTGTGGAATGCAAGACGTTCAATAGTGACAACGGCGCATTGACCGCCAACCGCGGTTGCGAGGTCAGATGCACTGCAGGAGACGGAGGCATTGACCTTAATAACACTACATTCGAACTTGGCGCCGCAGGAACTTCCGAACAGGACATCCTGAGCGTTCTGTCGGACGGACAACTGGAATATACCGGCGGCGGACTGACGGGATACTACTCATCGATCGACTTCAGGGCTGCGAGCATCGCGATGATTAATCTCTCTTTGGGATGCAGTGAGAATTCTACTCTGGATCTTGAGGTCGATGGCGGTCAGGAGATAACCGCGAACGGTTGCGATATCGGCGTAATCGACAGTCAATTGAACATGGTTGGCGGCAAGGTCAGATTTGTGGGTTCAACGATAGTAGACGCAATCAACTCGACGCTTAACACTAACGACGCGGACATTGAATCGGAAAAACTCACGATAAGCGGCTCCGATGCGGAATGGACCGACACCGGAAACGTCATCGTCGGCCGTGATGTTCTCAACCACGCGGCCACCCAAGTGTACATTATCGACGGCGCCACGGCGACAGTCGGGGACGGTGATCTGGGTCTGGACCTGGCGTTCTACGCCCATACCGGCGCGGACCACTTCATCAGAGACCTCAATTCACTCCTGCACGTCAAGGGCGACTTGACCCTGGCTAGCGGGGCGACCTCCGAGGCAAACCTGGATATCGCCAACGGCGGAGAGGTCTTCGTCGAGGGTCGGATATGGTCGGCAAGGGGTTGGCTTTCCCAGGCCGCCATCAGCGTCCGAGAGGCCTCTACATTGGGTTGCACAGACCAAATGGAAATCGCCATGTTCGGCAACGTCACAGTAGACGCCTCAGAGGGTTCGCAGATTAACACCAACACATGCGCCGCGGGCATAGGCGAAGGCAGCGAGGGGAATCTCAATTTGACTGACGAGCACACGCTTTTTCACTCCACGGGCGGTACGACCTTTGGTGTTTACGGCAAAGGCGTCGGAACCGTCTCTGGCGGAGCCGACATGCTTGTGGACGGTATTCTCGCTATGGCTCTCCACGAAACAGGCCAGGGCGCCCTGGATATCACCGGACCGTCAACAGTGACCGCCAACAAGGTAATTGGCGGCGCGGGCGTATGGAGAATTACACTGATAAACGACGGACGACTTGACACCACGGAGGTCTGGATGACCGACAAGGGCCGCCTGGGCGGAGATGGTACGGTCGCGGGCGACGTGAAGATGCAGTACTCGGGTCTGCTGTTCGCCGACGACCACCTGGAGATCGACGGCGACCTCATCTCGGGCGGCGCGAGCCGGCTCGAGTTCAACGTGGCCGGTTCGGCAGCCGGCCAGTACGATACCGTTGGTGTTACCGGAGCCGCCGCGGTTGGCGGGACGGCGTTTATCGATGTGGAGCCCGGGACACTCCAGGTCGGCGATACGCTCGACGTGCTGACCGCGGCGACGATAAATGCCGATGGCTTGAGCGTCACCGATACCGGCTATGCGCTTGACTACGATGTTATCGACGGAGTCGATGGCCAGATCCTGCGTATCACTGTGGTCGAGCCGGTGAGAATCGAGCCCCCCGCCGATCACGAGATAACGTCCTGGGATGACCCGATCAATTGGCGGGAAGTCGTGGGATCGCCCGGCCCCGATGACATCGTCAGCTTGGGCGGACTTGCCAACGGTTTTGTGACCGGCGACGAGATTCACTTCTCGTCCACTGACACGACAGTTCGCGGGCTGATGGCGCACGAAGCTGTACATATCGTACAGCAAACCGGTAAGGTGACCGCCGAAATAGGCGCGACGTTCTATCCAGGAAGCACGCTCACCGGCTCCGGAGCCCTCGGCGGCGATGTCGTGATGTGCGACGACAGTTGCACCGCCCCGGGTCAGAGCCCGGGACAACTCGATATTCAGGGCGACTGGTTCCAACTGACCGGCGCACTGCTTGCGCTGGAAATCGGCGGAACCGTTCCGATCAGCGAATACGACAGGTTGCTTGTCGCCGACACGGCGACACTGGACGAAGGAAGTCTCATCAATGTTGTGCTTATCGACCTGGTCGATCCCGTCGGCAACAGCAATCCGTTCGAACCGCAGGCCGGCAATTTCTTCGACGTGCTGGTGGCGCACAACATAATCGACTTCGGAGTTGTTCTGGATCTGCCGGAACTGGACGAACTTACGTGGGATGTGTCTCTGGTTGATACTCCCGGTGGAAACCAGGCCCTGCGTCTGACAGCAACTCCCGAACCGGCGACGATGACGCTCTTGGCCCTCGGAGGCCTGGCCGTTGTCCGCAGGCGCCGCAAGCGCTAGCAGCAACAGACATCCTACGCCCCGTTATACGTGAAGTAATTGTCCCAGGTGTGGTCCAGGAGTTCCTTTGCCTCATCCAGCGGCTTGACGCGGAGCTTTCCGTCCTGGCGCCAGGCCATCCCCAGGCGCTCGAGTTTTGCCATCGCGTCGTCAACTTCGAAGTCCAGCTTCTGACCGTGTTCCTCAGCCAACCAGCGTTCGATCACGGCGTCCAACTGCTCTTCGCTCAGATCCCCGCCACGGGTCAGGATGAAGTAGTACGCCAGTATCGCCTCCTTGTTGTCCTCCTCCTCGGCCGCATCGACCAGGTGGTTAAAAACGCCGGCGTTGTTGTCCAGCACTTTGAAGTAGAGATTCTCCGAGAGACCCTTGAGGTACCGCAGTCGGCGGTTCTTGATCTTCGAGATCTGCCTGAAGACAAAGCCCCCCAGCGTCGCGGTCCCGACCCCCAGCGCGATCAGATGGTGCTGCTCGATCTGCACCTCATCGTCTCTCAGCCCGAGCCAGAACAAGATCACGCCCAACAGCAGCAGTAGCGTTGCGTACAGTTTGGTGAACAGCACGACGATTCCCCCCGCGGCCGCTGGGACGCCAAGCAGCAGTTTGTCCAGCGGGCGCATGCTCATCCGGACGTTGGGGAACACGATTTCCAGGTCATCCAACGGCACGTCCTTGAAGAGCTTCAGGTACGACCCGCCCGGTTTGAACGGCGACTGTTTGATCTTCTTGGCCGTGAAATGCTCCGCGTCCTTGAATCGGATGTAGACCGCAACGCGCCCATAGTACGGCACCTGCACGTCTCGCTTGATCAGACCGAAGCAGGACCGCTCAGTCTCCAGGCGTTCGTGCTTGCCCCGAACAAAGATCAGCAACTGCTCGAAGTCTTCCATATCTACGGTAAGCCGGACCTTAAACCGTGTTTCGGAGTCAAGGTTCTCCTTCAGGTCTTCCCGGGACAGTTCGACGTAGTTGGCGCCTGTGAGCACTTGGCGCAGCTTGGCGATAAACTGATCTTCGAGTTGGCCCGACTCTGCGCCGGGCTCGGATACATGCGTGTCGGAGTCCGGGTTGAACGGCGCGAAGGCGTCTTTCATCATCTCCAATCCGTCGTGGTATTCGAAGTGAAACAGCGCCGACAGGATCCGGCAGAAATCCCGGAAGCTCTGGTGATGCTCTTGCGGCAAGGCGCCGTCGGCCAGGCACATGTCGATTACGTCGGCCTTACGGAACGGTATGAAATGTCCTAACTCGTGATCTCCAAGAATACTCGCTGGCGGGACATTCGATTCCTCACGACTGTTCATCGGCGGCCTCCATTGCAGCGGACAGCGGGCTCAGTTCTCCGGCGAATATGCCCAGCGAGAACGCGATCGCCTGGCGCTCGGCGTCTGCCCTGCTGAGCACTTGGCGCATCTGTTCGGCCCCTTTCGCCTATTCGTTGAGGCCCAGGGATCATCCCTGAACCGATCGGAGACAATATGACACCGGATCGCAGCTCAGTCAAGGGCCGAGCGAACATGTTCCCTATCTCCGGCCACCCAGCCACGGGACTCAGGCCGAAGGAGTGTGCGGTCGCGAATTACGGCTTCTTCGCGGCCGAGACTACTGGGAGTGCTCGGAACTCGGGGTGGTCTTTGTCCTGGAGGCCCCTTCTGCCTCTGTACGAGCCGTAGTACGGCACGTTGGCGTCGATCCAGGTTGCGATCCTGATGATCTCGTTGTCGGTGATCTTCGATTTGCAGGAGTGCTTGCCGATCTGGGCGATCAGCTTGCTCAGGATCGCGCCGTGGGTCAGCGGGTCCACGGC
Organism: uncultured Planctomycetaceae bacterium; assembly: GCA_964392945.1. Classification (GTDB taxonomy): domain Bacteria; phylum Planctomycetota; class Phycisphaerae; order SM23-33; family SM23-33; genus BS750m-G57. The sequence goes on from CAYMSH010000071.1 coordinate 13,420, forward strand.
CTCCACGTGGGCGCTGCCGGACTGGCATGCCCGGTAGCTGATCAAACCGTTGCCGGTAAGGTTGTCGTACGAGCGGCTGAACTTCCCGACCGGTACGCCGGCAAGGTCCAGATTCCCTTTGGGGTTCTTTCCGCTGTGGCAACCGAGGCAATGCTTGTCTATGGTCTTCTGAACGTCGACAACGAAGTCAACAACGCGAACGCCGGTGTCGCCGGGCTGGAAAGTGAGCTTCTGGGGAGGATTCTTCAACGCCGTCGGCCGGGCTCCGGCCAGGCTCGGAGCCTTCTTGCGCCGCTCGTGGCAGCCGACGCATGAGCGGTTTTCACCGGGCATGAGGTTTATGAAAGTCGACATCTGCTGCAGCGACATGAAGTCCTTATCGAGCGCCTGGAAGAAGAGATTCTGGTCGGCCGGCGCGGTGAAAAACGCCGATCCGTCTTCGTGAACTTTGGCCAGACCATAGATCTTCTTGCGATGCGGATCGGTGCCGAGAGACCACGATATCCCGTGCTGGTCCCAGGGCCACTCCAGGGCTCCCATCACGCGCACGTACTTGACTCGCCCGCGCTTGATGCCGGTCATGCCGGAGTAGATATCCTGGATGAACAGCGTACCGGTCTGCCCGATCTTCTTGTCGGGATGCTTCTCGACGGCCGCGATCTCCGTGGGCCTGGTCCGCCGGCGAAGCGGGATCGGCTCGAAACATGACATCTCGGCGTCGCGATAAATCTCGGCCCGATTGCCCCACGCGTCCAGCACGTACAGACCGTACGGCGCCAGTCCGCGTTTCGCCGCCGGCGGCGCGTAGGAAGTCAGGAAGAACTTCTCCGAAAACGGGTAAGGGTCGGTGAAAACGCCGAACTTGCTCGGCATTGAATACGTCGGAGGATATCCGATTTCAGGCGTGATGCAGTGCATGGCTTCCGTACCGCGCCGGCTGCGGCGATTGTCCACGAGCACTACCGCACCGGTTCCCGGGTAGTAATGATTGCCGCCCACGGCCACGATCCGACGGCTGCCGGGAATACTGCGAGCGCAGCTCATTCCGGCCGGCCAGACGGTGTTGAGCTTATACACGTGATCCGAAACCGTACCGTCGGGATGCATCGCCCAGAGGGTCTCGACGTTGCCCAGACCCTTGTCAACGTATTCCCATCGCGTGTAGAGGACCCGGCCGTCATTCATCACTGAAGGCAACGTCTCGCTGATCGGGCTTTCGGAAAGGCGCCGAACATTCTTGCCGTCAGCGTCCATTATGTACAGCGTGGTCGCGGTGTCCGGCGAGCAGAAAACGATCCTCTGTGCTCGCGAACTTGCGAACATGATTTTCCCGCTGGGCAGATAGCACGGGTGCAAGTCGTCAAAGCCGCGTTTTGTACCGCATATCTGGCGGCTCATGACCTCGGCCTCCTCGGCGCCGCCGAATGTAAGCTGGCGCAGAGAGCCCGGAATCATCTTCCCGGCCGCAGGGTCGATACCGACTTCGTATATCCGGAACGGCTTTTTCGGGGCTGTCCTGTATCCGAAGACGACTTTCTTTGCGTCATACGACAAGTCGAACCGATCGAACAGTCCGCCATCGAGCTCCGGAACGAGCGAGGTTACTTTTCCTTCCGCCGAAACCGGCGACAGGACGCAGAGACTGCTGCCCATGGTCATGGTCCGCTGGACGGCGTAGGTATGATTGTACCCATGCACGGTCCTCTTGATGAACAGGAGTTTCTTGCAGCCGCCCAGCATCGGATGGGCCAGCATCGCCTTGCGTCGAAGCGCCTGGGACGCCTCGTCGGCCTGTTGCAGGTCCTCCGGCGAGCCGGTCTTGTCGAGCACGCTCTGTTTGGCCTCCAGCGTCGAAAGTTGTTTCAGGTACTCCGGGCCATCGGGATATCGCGGGCCGAACCGGCGTATTGTGTCTCCGATCGCCAGCCGCAATGCCGGAAAGTTAACTGCATTGGCCGGCAGAAACGCCGCTCGCTGCGGAGCCGGTACGCGATCGACAAACCGCACCTTGCGTTTCGGCGGATTCCAGTCTTTGGGAAGCGCCGCGGTGGTGTCAAACCGAATCGTCGAGAGGTTGGGCAGCGCCCCGCGACGGGCCAGCTTGAGCGTGTGCTTGCCGCTGGTGACCGAGAACCTCAGGAGCTTCCCCTTCTGGTGATCGTAGAAGCCCTCCCATCCGGCGAATCTGCTGATCGACGTGAGCCTGGTCGGCTGAACTACCGGCGAGGTGCCGATCGTGACGCCATTGCAACTCTTGCCAAGGTTTCGACCGTCCAGGATGACATCGACGGGACGGGCGGTGTCCGAGGCGTAACGAATATGGAGCGTGTACTGGCCGGTGACCGGGAAGTTGATATCGTATTCAACGTAGGCCTCGCCCGGGCCTGCCGGTCCGCCGCCGGCCAGCGGAGCGGTATCGGCGTACTTGTCGGGGCTGGCGTAGATATTCACATTTCCGCGATCGAACGTCCAGGCGGGAATCTCAAGGGCGCCGGCCTTCTTGCCGGACACGGGCAGTTCCGTAACGGGCTGGGCGGCGATGTTAACGCCGCCGCGGGAAGCAAAGACCTTGCGGAACTTGGCCGGGATGCTGTCCAGCTGGCGCACTTTGTATTCAGGCTGCTTCCAGTCGGCGGGGAATTCCGTCGTCGTGTCCAGGCGAATCGCCACGAGGTGAGGCAGTCCGGTGCGGCTGACGAACCTCAAGGTGTGCTTGCCGCGGGCCACCGGCGACCTGCGGGAAACCTGAACGAACTTACCATATTTGTCTGTAGCCTCCCACCTGGCTGAACTGCTCTTCCACGAGGGCTTGTCGGTCCGCCCGGCCGGCTGGGGACTGAAAGTCGCCGACGTGCACCAGTTGCCCAGACGCTTACCGTCAAAGAAAAGTTCGACCGGTCGGGCCTCGGCGGCGGCATAACATATCTGGATCGTGTAGGCGGCGGTGACAGGGATATCGATATCGTATTCGACGGTCCATCCCCAGGGCTTTTTCTCTGCGCCGCCGACAACGGGTCCGGCGTCGGCGAATTCGTTCGGGTCAACATGGATCTTTGCGTTTCCGCGAGCGAATGACCAGGCGGGAACCACCAGCGTGCCGGCCTCGGCCCGCTGAGCCGACGGAGCAAAACTGAAAACAGCGAAACACGCCAGGGCCAGCAGTGTCAAGGTCAATCGTCCCGACAAGTACGAACTGTACGATTCAGTCCTCATCGCAAATCTCCTGGAAGGAAGGCGGCAGTTCTAACTGTATGCGGCATACTAGTATAAATACACATCGGCGTCACAGCAAAACTATGTTTAGCCCGCGTTGCTCTTTGTCACCGGGAGCATATGCACTCTTCGACACGGCGGCATGAATTCCCTGTGCCTGTTTGAAATCCACCGAGTCTGGCGCTACAGTCATTTAGACAGCAGCACGATCCGTTGCGGATCGCAGACTGCACGGGACCCGCCATAGACACTGAGCCGTGTCGAAGTGAGCCGGTCGAATCTAAATTGAGGCAGGAGCGGTTGTTCCTTCGCGTCTTTGTTTTCCTTTCCTGCACCAGTTCGCGTTTGACAACGTAATTTCTGATGCCGTCAACGCCGTTTTCTACGTTTGCGGCATCCCGTAGACAGGGCGAACCTTAGCCCTATATCGAGACCAACACGCAGAAAGGAATACGATCATGCACGAATTGAGGACTACGAAACGATTGCTTGTTGCTTGTGCGGCCGTGGCGATGCTGATTGCGGCGGCGCCGGCGTTGGCGGATGTCCCATATCGAACGGTTGTACTGCAGGAGGACCCTGTCGTTGGCGACCCGCCTGCGGAGTATTCCCGCTTCGCCCCGCCGTTTATCGATAAAGACGGCAACGCGATCTACCAGGCGACGATTACCGGCGGAGGCGGCAACTATGGCCTCTGGTCCGAATCGGGCGGAATGTCGCTTGAGTATCAGAGCGAAACACATCCTGACGGCACCCCTATCGGAACGGAGTTTGATCTCCTGAGTCATGTCGTGGCCAACAAGCTGGGACAAGTCGCCGTTGTCGCGAATCTTGAAGGTCCTTATCCGTTAGTCGATAGTACGAACGACTCGGGCATTTGGGCCAACACTTCCGGATCGATGGAGCTGATTGCCCGCGAAGACGGAGCGGCGCCAGGCGGGCCGGCCGGGGCGCTTTTTGACAGTCTTTCATCGTTCACGCGCCCCGTAATGAACGCCAGCGGCACGATGGCTTTCATGGCTGACATGAAGAATGGCCCAGGCGGCGTCGGCTCTAGCGATAGGCGCGGCATCTGGCGCGGTACGAACAGCGGCGATCTTACGCTTGTCGTGCGAAAGAATGACCAGGTCCTCGGCGGGCCTGTCGGCCAGTTGCACAGTGGATTTGATAATCCCGTGATGAACGAAAACGGCGATCTTGCGTTCAAGGGCTATTTGACCGGAACCGATACGAGCGGAAGCAGCGCGGTGCTCTGGGCCGAGACCGGCGGCTCGCTTGATATTGTCGCACGACAGGGTGACGCGGCTCCGATTGTCGGATCCGTCGGTGAAGAGTACGGATCGTTCTTCAACTACGTGGGCATAAACACCAACGGCACTCTCGTGTTCTACAACAGGCTCACTATCGGCGTCGCCGGCGTGACCAGCGACAATGACGAAACGATCTGGACCGGAGCTCCTGGCTCGTTTGAACTGCTCGCGCGTGAAGGAAGCCAGGCGCCCGACGCGCCGGTGGGGGCGATCTTTTCATACGTGTCGGTTCCGCAACTCAATGCGTTGGACCAGGTTGTTTTCAGGGGCGGACTGGAGATCGGACCCGGCGGCGTAACCGCGGACACCGACTCGGCCATCTGGTCAACAGTCAGCGGCTCGCCGGAAATGATCGTTCGCGAAGGCGACCCGGTCCCGGGCGTGCCTGGCGGGGTATTCTCGCTCCTCTCCTCGCCGGGCATTAACGACGCCGGACAAGTCACATTCCACGCATCGATGGTAGTCGGACCCGGCGGCGTGACGAGTACGGATGCAACGGGAATCTGGGCCCAACTGCCGGACGGCCAGCTCGCGCTTGTCGCCAGGATCGGTGATTCTATCGATGTCGACGACGGCCCGGGCGTTGATCTGCGAACGCTGACGGGGCTTAACTACTCGGGCTTCGGGACAGGCTTCGGCAACGAAAGCGGACTATCGCACTTCTTCAACGAACAAGGTGAACTGATCTTCAACGGCCACTTTGTCGGAGGCGGCGGAGGCTATGGCGACCAGGGTGTCTTTGTCTGGGACTCCAACGCCGTGCCGGAACCGGCGACGGTTTCCCTGCTGACCCTGTGCGGCCTGGCGATGCTGCATAAACGCCGCAAACGATAGCAGAAAGAGACACATTAGCTGAGTGTATATCTTGTTTTTCTCTTGTCGATTTCGAATTCCGAGTTATGATATTGGATATGAACTGGCCCGTTACGTAATGGAGCGGCGGGCCGCATTCGACGTTTCATAGACACTGAGCCGTGTCGAAGTGATCCAGTCGAATCTGAATTGAGGCAGGAACGGTTTTCCGTTCGCATTTTCGCATTCCTGCACCAGGTCCCTTGGCCAAGTTCCAGCGTCAGACAACCTGGACTCGCATGCCTTTGGCGTGTGTCTCGCAGTTCCCGACGATTCGTCTACGGAGACAGCGAGAACGCGAGCCCTATGTGCAGAGCACGCCCAATCGCAGGCCTGGGGCCCAAAAGCCCAACGGTCTTCGATGGAAGAGTGGAGAGGATACAAATGAAATATGTCAGCGGAAACACCCTCATCGTAATTTCAATCGCCTCGCTGCTGCTGGCCGTAACGGGTTTGCAGGCCTTTGACACCCTCGTCGACAACGGCCCGTCATCCAATCGGGTCGATATCGTCTTCCTGGGCGATGGTTACACCGCCGCCGACCACACCGCGGGCACGTACACCACGGACATCAACTCCTATCTGGGTTACATGTTCTCCAACACCGCGAACACCGATCCATTCTATCGCTATCGCAACTACTTCAACGTGCACAGCATCGACGTATTCTCCAACGAGTCCGGGGCCGACAAGCCGCTGGACGGCATATACGTCGACACCGCGCTGGACGCCAGCTACTCATGGGGCGGCGGAGTTGAGCGGCTGCTGTACGTCAGCACCTCCAAGGCCAACGCCGCGCGAAACGCTGGGTTAAGCGGAGCGAGCTTCAGCGCCGAGATGCAGTTTGTGACAGTAAACGACGCCAAGTACGGCGGAGGAGGAGGAAGCTACGCGGTCTACTCCGGCGGAAACGGGTCGGCATACGAAGTGGCGATGCACGAAATGGGCCACTCCTTCGACAATCTCGCCGACGAGTACGGCGGTTACCCCGGACCATACGCCGGCGGCGAACCGTCGGAGATCAACGTCAGCACGTTCTCAAACGGAGCCAAGTGGTCCCAATGGCTGGGCTACAATCAGCCGGGCATCGGAGTTATAGGAGCCTACGAGGGAGCACGGTATTACGACACGGGGTTGTATCGACCGTCGAACAACTCAAAGATGCGGAGCCTCAACCGTCCGTTCGACGCCGTAAGCCGCGAAAAAATCATTCTCGACATCTACGCACTTGTCGATCCGCTGGACGCATGGCGCGACAACTCGCTGGGCCACGCAAGATTCTTTCTGTAAATTTCCACGGGTGTCATAGACGGGTCAGTC
>CAYMSH010000072.1:0-19991 GCA_964392945.1 uncultured Planctomycetaceae bacterium
ATGGATATGGAGCTGGGAGTAGTCGATCCGCGACTTGCCGCTGAAGCGGTCTCCACGGCGTTCCTGCACTGCGTGCTGAAGGGTTTGCACCAGTCGCCGGCGATAGTGACTGATCGGTCCGCCTTTTCGGCCTCCGGGGTGCTCGCGGCTGAAGATGTCGCCTGCCTGGTCATTCCCGACAAGTGCGTGGGCCTTCCGACACTGGCGGCCAGGGCCCAGGGAATACCGATCATAGCCGTCAGGGAAAACACAAACTGCATGCAAAACGATCTGGAAGCTCTCGGTTTCGCACCGGGTAAGCTCTTCATCGTGGATAATTATCTCGAAGCAGTCGGCGTGATGTCTGCTTTGCGAGCCGGGGTGGCTATCGAGACGGTTCGCCGCCCGATACCGGCCACAGAGATAACGATCCAGGGCGCCGAAAAGACCCGGCGATCCGATCGTGACGAAGACCGCCAAGACGCTGTCGAGTTGGTTCACTAGATTAAAAAACAAGAATCGTAATCCGGGCGTTACGCCCCGAGTTTGAGGAGAGTGATAAAATGACTGAGCTCCTGTGGGTGTTGTACAGTACGGGCTATCTCGTATTTGCGATCGTATTCCTGTGGATCGCCAAGAAGGCGTTCGACCTGGCCACGCCGTTTTCAGTCGACGTTCAGTTGACAGAGAAGGACAACACCGCAGTCGGGATCCTGATGACAGGATTTCTGCTGGGCGTCACGGCCATAATCTGCGGGGTCTTCATCGGCGAGGAGCCGGAGACACCGTCGCTGGCGATATTCATTGAAGAGATCATTCCGGTCACCATTTACGGCGGAATCGGCATCGTGCTGCTATTCCTTTCCGGAATCATCAACGACAAGATTATCTTGCGGGAGTTTTCCAACCGCAAGGAGATCATCGAATCGCACAACTCAGCGGTTGCAGTGGTGATGGCCGCGACATACATAGGCTCGGGTCTTGTCATCGCCGGTGGAATCTGCGGCAGCATTGACATCCTTTCTCTCCTGGCCGCATTCACGATCGGGCAGGTCGTGCTCGTGATTTTTGCGATAATCTACCAACGGACCACTTCATATGACGACCAGAAAGAACTTGGCGAGAACAAGAACGTCGCCGCGGGGATCGCCTTTGGCGGCAACCTGCTGGCCTACAGCCTGATCCTTATGAAAGGCGTCAGCATGGACGCATCAGTCGAGGAATGGACATGGCCCGATCGCCTGTTGAACATCACATACTACGTCCTGGCCGGTTGCGTACTGCTGGTGCTCACGCGGATCGTGAACGATCGCCTGTTCCTGCCCAAGGCGAGAATCAGCAAGGAAATCGTCAACGATCGCAATCTCAACGCCGGATTCATGGAAGCGGCGCTGGCCCTTGCGATGGGCGCGGCAATGGTCTGCTGTCTCTAAAACAACTGGATTCTGACACAAGGTATTCTGGCGGATATTACTATGAAGAAGAAAAATAAAACGCGAGCGTGTCTGATAGCCGGCGTAACAGCGGCTTCCCTGATGAGCGGCTGCGGAAGCTCCGAGGAAGAGTGGGCCAACGCCCCGGGCACTAACGGTCACATAAACCTCGACGCGATCAGAGACGCATTCAAGAAGGCTCCGAAAGTCGAAGATTTCGAGAACCGCATAAACGAGATATTCGAAGGCGACAACCTGGTCATGATCCAGTCGGACAAGACATCCGGCGGGTTCATGCTCTGGGCCAAGGAAGACCTCGACGACGACAAGAAGATCTCCAGCGGCGACGATCTGCTGTTTACGCTGCTGGTTGAAAACGGAACCGCCACGCTCAAGGGCGCCGGGGTCACGTCGTATTACAAGTCGAGTTGGCCTTACGATCCGAAGGCTCACGCCGCCAAAGAGGCCGACGCGCCGCGCACGAAGCATCACTGCAACCACTTCCATCACTGGTACGGACATCGCATCTACTTCTGGGGCGGCGGATACTACACGCGGGCTCCGCGATACAGCCAGATGATGTCACACCGCAACGCCTACCGCAACACCAGCGCGTTTACTTCGCAGGTGGCGTCAAATGCGGCGTCGGAAAAGAGAATGGCCAGCCGGTACGGTTCGGGATTCCGCAGTGCGGCGACCAAAACCTCTGCGGCGCGCAAAAGCTACATTAAGAAGGCCTCAAGCTCCGGCAGCTACAAGTCCTCAAAGAGCAAGTCCGGATGGGGCGTTCGGTCCAAATCCGGCACAAAAAGCAGCTTCTCGTCTTCTCGCGGCGGCAGCAGCAGAGGATACGGCGGATTCAGGGGCTCCAGCGGGTTCGAGGTCTGAAAATGGGATACTCCGATCCGGTTAGAAAATTCGCCAAAGAGCTTCCCGGCGCCGATAACGTATTCCAACCGCCGGACATCGCCGACTATATCGACGACGAGTGGGACGTGCGCATATCGATCGGCGATTCGCCGCTGGAGGAGGCGTACTACTTCACGATCGACGATCCGGCCGCCGTGCGACTGACAATAGGCGACGCACTGAACAAAGCGCTGGACCCCGATCAGAAATCCAAACTGGACGTTGCAGAGTATCCAGACCTGCCGTTCCTGCAGGATGAGCTGATCCAGTACCGCACCAACGAGAAACAGGGCCTGCTCAAGGTCGAGTACTACATAAACAACGATCCGTCCGGCGGCCCGGTGAACATGTGGCAGACCGTGCGCGACTACCTGAGCGTATGCACCTACCACGACGGGGCCCACGACTACCGGGTCCTGGACATCGTAATGCTGCCGACTGTGCCGCAGCTAAGCGACTACGACACCGACCGCATGCGACGCATACACGGCGGGACATACCTGCTGATGCTGCTGGACTACGTACAGGAACAGGGAGACCAGGCGCTGGCCGAGTTCCTGGCTTCCGAACCAGTCGTTTCATTTCTCAGCACCTTCTCGGACATGAAGCACCGCGAGTTTGTCGATGGTATGAAATCACTGGTGACAGAAGGCCTAATCGTCAAGACGTCCGATTCCGGAGACGGCGGACTGAGAGACGCCGATACGATACAGGTAACCGAAGCCGGCCAGGCGAAACTCCAGGAGCTAAAGGATCAATTCACCCGCGATGCGGACTACTACAACCAGTTCGACGCGGTCTCGGTAACGCCTGCGGCTCTCGGCGTGCCGGACGGATTCGACGTGCGCGTGCAGATGATGGAATACGACGGGGCCGACTGCCAGGCCGTACTGCTGCTGCAGATTCTCGCCCAGGACCGCGATCAATGGTTCGCCGCCGATCAGTGGCTCGAAGCATATGAATCGTTTGCGGTCTTCGACGTGGTCAGCGAGGCGATGGCGTACAAGACCAACTTCTCGGCCGAGATCATGGACGCACTGAAGAAACTCGCCGAGGGCCCCGCGTGAGATCGCTGACGCTGACCGACCGGTCGGGCAACGGCGACAGTTGTTCGCTGCTCCTTCCGGACCAGATGACCAGTTGGAAAGTCAGCGCGCTGCGGCAGTTCCTGGCCGCCGGAAGCCAAAACGCCGTCGATGAAGGGTTTCTGGCCAGAGCGCCGGAACCTCTGCGATCCGAGCCGTTTCGCCAACTGGTCATGTTCCCGGAACTCACGTTCAATCGACCAACGATATTCGTACAGAACGATCGGCTGCTGAGCGATGATGCATCGATAGACCTCAGCGGCCCGGTCAATCGCATATTCATCGATCGCGCAGACGATCGGCATCCCGATCGAACGATGATTTCGATTTCGACACGCAACAAACTCGCCTTCGAGGCCAACAGCAAAACAATCTGCGACATTATCGATGATCTGTTCGATTTCCAGACGCATCGCATCACAACGATAGACAACGAGCCGATTACTTCGCTGGCTCAACTGATCGACGGTTTCGACGAGCTGCTCGACACGGCCGGCAAAGTGCGGTTTCTTTATCGCATCGCCGAACTGCTCCACACCGCCCCATTCGAAAATCTTTCAAAGATCATCGCCGGAAGGCAGTTTCGCTGCGGTTATGAAATGTGGGGCAACATGGCGATGGGATTCGGCGGAGTTTGCGGCGAAAAGACCGCGGCGCTCAAGTTCATCTGCGACATCCTGTCGATCTCGAGCAGCCCGGTGCTTGGCTCCGATTCGATCATACCCGACGACTTCCAGCAGGCTCTTGAAACCTATATGGACTCCGGCGGAAACAGCGAACTTCCGGCCCACATTCACCATCACATTCTGGAAGTCACTGTCGGCTCGTCGCGATACCTCATCGACGCGACCGGCGGAAACATCCCGATGATGTTCCTGGACGCCGACGACGCCGATGCGTTCATACGCGGCGGGTTTCGCGCGAGAATGGTATATCGTGTGGATCGGCTCAACATGAAACGCTCATCGCCCGAAGTCGGCGACGGGATCGAAACGCTCAGCGAATATCACGTACCGGAACTGCACCTTCAATATATCTTCAAGCAGGGCCTGGGTCTGCATATCTCCGCCGATACGTACATAGGCGTCTACTTCGACTGGGGCGGAGCCGAATCGGCGATTAAGCAGAACTACTACTCGTCGCGGGCCCGGAAAGTGAGATTTCCTTATCCGCGATTCGTCCACGCCGGCAATATCGAATCGGTTCCGGACCCCGAGTTGCGAAAGCTCCTGGACAGAACGCTGCAGGCGCTGCGGAACCAGTACGCCGACGAGCAGTACACAGGCGATTTCACGTTCGTCATTCAACCCCTAACCCCGCATTTTTGGGCCGCGCCGCGAATCAGCAAGTCGGTAAAACAGCTCTTGTCGCGGGAGACCGCTTGACATAACCGTTAAGTCTGTGGAGACTTTGTAGCGGCGGATCAGGCATATACGATATGGAACAGAAGACCAACAGACAGATCAAGACGATCCTGTTGTCGCTGTGGGTGCGATACAACATCAGCTTTGTCACGGTGATACTGCTGTGCTGCTCGACATTCTACCTGATCGGGGCGATGCGGATGCGATCGTACACCTCTGCAAATAACCCGCACCTGTTCGCCACTGGCGACATTGTCAACATACTCGAAGTAGTCGACGGCGACGAACTGCTCATCGGCGACAATGAGGGCAATACGACTAAAGTCCGCATGCTGGGCATCAAATCGTTCAGCGCCACGCTCAGCGATCCGCTCCTGTCGGAATACGGAAAGATATGCTTCAACTATCTCAAGGCCACGGCCGTAGGTCAAACCGCCCGCCTGGTCGTCTCGGAAAAGCGAGTCGACAACAAAGGTCGACTGCTCGGCACGGTGTTTATGAAGGACACCGCCGGACAATACGCCTCGGACCTCGGTCTGGACCTCGTAGCCAAAGGTTACACGCTGGTCTATACGGAGTTTGATTTCAAGGACATGCGGACCTATATGGCCGTGCAGGACCAGGCCAAGCGGGATCGGACCGGTTTCTGGTCCAACGAACGAATATCGGCCAGGGCTTCCTCAATGCTCCTGCTCTGGGACCAGAAGAGACGCAAGGAGGAAGCAAATGATTAGCCTGCTTCTGTCCCTGTTCAGGGGTCTTGGAAAGACGATGGCCAAACGAACCAGCCAGGCGACAATGCTGTTCGCGGCGCTGATCCTCTATTCGTCGACCGGCTACATGTACTTTGAACTGCCCCAGAACCCGGACCTTACGTGGATGGATTCGATCTGGTGGTCAATGGTCACAATGACCACTGTGGGATACGGCGACCTGTTCCCCTCCAGCATGCTGGGGCGAGTGCTCGTCGGGTTCCCGACAATGCTGCTGGGAGTGGGAATCCTGGGATACATGCTCTCGCTGGTGGCCACGACTATGCTGGAAGCGAAAATACTGGAGACCAAAGGAATGAAAAACGTCATCCTGACCGATCACGTGGTGGTCTGCGGATTCGGAACTCTCGAAAAGGTTCTCAAGCTCATCCAGGAGATCCGCAAGGACAGTACCACAAGCGACGCCGAGATCGTCATCATTGACGACACGATCGACGAGCTTCCGCCCGAACTTCGCGACGACAAGACGCACTTCGTCCGCGGCGACTCGGCCAGGGAGATAATCCTGCGCAAAGCGAGCATGGAGACCGCGCGTGCGGTTATCGTCCAGGCCAGCGCCTCCGATCCGGAAGGATCCGACAATCACAACCTCAAAGTCGTCCTGACAGTCGAGAGTTTATGCCCGTCGGTGCTGACTGTGGCCGAGTGCGTGCACCCCGAAAACGAGGTGTTCTTCAAGCGCGCCCACTGCGACAGTGTGGTCTGCATCGCGTCCCTGGCCGAGCAGATGCTCGTACAGGAGCTGCAGGACCCCGGAATCGCACAAGTCGTATCGGAACTGACGAGCAACTCTCTGGGCAAACAGTTTTATATAGTCGATCTGCCGCAGCACGAACGAACTTACGCCGAGATCCGCAAGCACCTCGACGAGACCGAAGTCATCACGATGGGCATCAGGCGCGGCGATGAGAATTTCATCCAACCGCCGGACGACTTCGACATCAAACAGGACGACAAGCTCATACTGGTCTCCTCGCAACGACCTGCATGAGTTCGTAAATAGGCTGGAATCCGAAAGGAGCAACGCCAATGGACATGTATCCTTATCGAATGTTTGTCAGCTACTCTCGCCTAGACGACAAATTGGCGGAAAAGGTGAGGAGACATCTCTCAAATATCGGAGCCTGTCCGATATCGGATCAGAACAACCGCGTAGGCGTGCCGTTCGATAATGACATAGCCAAACAGATTTCGTACGCTCATGTCTTCGTCTCTATTCTCACCAAGAACTCGGCACAACGCCCCTGGGTCCACCAGGAACTGGGCTACGCAATAGCGATGGGAATTCCGGTTATCTCCCTGGCACTGGGCGAATTACCCCAGGGAATGGCCAAGAAACTCCAGGCCATGACAGCCAACTCCGACTTGTCCGATTTGGAGGATGAACTCACGACCCAGGAGATTGATAAGGTCGTATCATCCTTGCAAAAGGAATCTCCGGCGATGTTCCGTTGCGGAGACCGACTGTACGAACGAACGAGAATCCTCGTTGAATGCGCAGAAGAAGTGGCCAGATTCAAGAGCGACATGAAGATTCGCCAGCGGATGGCGTTCAGTTCATTCAGCCTGCCCAATGAGGATACCCACCATCGGGACTGGGATATCCGCGAAGGTAATTCGCCTAGATCTCAAGAGGTCAGAGAAAAGCTCCTGGAAGAACGCGAGGTCATGGTCAAGTACGCCGAAGAATACGGCTGCGATCTTATTCTGGACCCGTACGTGAAGATTGAGAAACGCGTTGCGCCGAATGAATCGATGCAACTCAAGCACGCACCGGCGGCAACTGCGGTGCGAGTGAAGTGGCTGTTGAAGTTCCTGGAGAACATGACCGACGACAAAGCCCGGGTCGTGATACGGAAAGGATGTATCGATGACAGTCTGTGCATGGTCGGAGACCTGTTAATGGCCGAAGCCGTCGTTCCTCACTACAAAGACGGCTACAAGAAGACAATGTTCACTAATCATGCCCCGACAGTGCTGAGCCACATTCGGGATTTTGACAAACAGTTCGCCCGGCTGGATAAAACATCGACGTCTGAAGACCCATCATCCCGCGTAGTCGCCATTGAAAGACTCAAGGCCCTCCTGCAGGAGTGCAACAAAAGCTCCTGAGCGATCAATTCGCGCCCGAGTTCAGCGCACAGGGCGCATATTCAGTTTTCGCATCAGTCGGTGCAGTCCTGAGCGGTTGCGGCCCAACGCTGCGGCCGCTATGGTCATGTTGCCTCCCGCAGCTTCCAGGGCGTTCAATATCGCCGCACGCGTGGCGCGTTCTATGCTTTCATCAAGCGTGAGATCGCCCTGGATAGAGTCGGAGATCAAACGCTTGGGGAGATGCTTCTTGCCAATGACGCGATCGCGGCACTTGCGGATCGCCTGTTCGAGCACGGCCGTCAGATCGGAGATGTTGTTGGGCCAGTGGGTCTGACACATTGTCGTCATCGCCGCTTTGCTTATTTCGATCGGCGGGACAATATCATGCGTCGCGCAAATACGCAGGACGATGTCCTGGCACAGCAGGCGGATATCTCCTTCGCCCCGCTCGGCCAGCGTGGGAATTCGAACGTGGCGCTTTGTCAGTTTGCGCATCAGTTCGGGGACAAGTCTCCCGGATTGTCGCAATTCCTCGATGCTCATCGGCGCTGATCCTATCAGCGAGACGCGATGTTCACTGAGTTCTTGGTTGTCTACGCCCCTGAGGTAGTACTCCCGGCCGGGCGCGTTACCCGCGGCGGCCAGTCGGCCCAGCAGTTCCTCCTGCAGCGCAGTCGGCGTCAGGTGGATGTGATGCAGCACGAGCAGACCGTTGTTGGCCTCTTCCAGGTAGGCCCATAGTTCGTCAACGGCGCTGCGTCCCCCGCCGACGCGACGCCGGAGACCCATCACGTAGTAGTCCTTGAAGAAGGACCCGCACGGCAGGACCATAAACGGAGCATCGGAGCCGGCGATCTGACGCCACAAACTCTGGATAATGTACATCTTTCCGACACCCGGATCGCCTGTCACCAGCCCGTAAGGTTCGCCGAGAATCGACTCGAGGTCTTCGATCGCACGGCGCAGCAAAACGCTCTGGCCGACTATAGGCGGTTCGAAATCCTGCGATATCGACTCGCAGGCCGATTTGACCGTCTGCTGCTCTAACGCCAGTTCTGCGGCAAGAGCCGCGGCGTCATCAACCCAGCGCCCCGTCTCGTCGCGATGCACGTAACCGCGAATCAACTCCTTGTCGGCGTCTCGCGATCGGCCGGACCGAGACGACTTGCAGGTGACGTAAACGATTCCGGGGCGGCTGGTGGGGATAACATCGGCCAGTTTCTCTCGCAAATTCGCCATCCAGCTCGCGCGGGCCGGTATCGAGCAGCTGTCGTCCAGGACGATCACGGGACATCCCCTGGTCCGGGCGACAATGCGATCGACAGCCGATCCGTCAACCGAGCCGATCTTTATCGACGAGAGTTCGATTTCGCGTGCGGCGAGCAAACGGCGCAATCGCCTGAGCCTGGCGGTTAGTTTCTGCGGACTCATCGCAGTATTGAAATTGACAAAGAACGCTTTCATATGATTCTGGCCCAATATGCCGGTAGTGCTGGGATCATACCGCCTCGAACGACAGGAGGCAAGAAGCGGCGAACGGAACAATATCCAATGTCCAACCCAGATGTGCATCGGGATTGGACATTGGACATTGTGCCGTCTTGAAAGGGTGCGTTCGCCCTGCGTCACACCGCATAAATCGGCCATCAGATGATTTCGCCGGACTCCGGCGGCGATTTGAGTTTTGCGAATCGATATCCTAGACGGCTGCTTTCGATGTGTAGCCTGTGCCCGGCGGCCTCTTCAAGGATATCGCGGAGGCGATGAACGTTCGTGGTCAGCGAATGCTTGGTGATCTGTTCGATATCGGGCGGGGCCAGGCGTTTGAGGAGATAACTCGTAGGTTTCCATGCGACCTTCTGATCCGGGGAGTAGTCCCCGTCGTCGCAGAGCACGTCCAGCAGGTTAGCCAGCACCTTGGACAGTTGTATTTTCAGATTGGTGTTTATCACGACCAGAGCCGAGTTCTCGTCATCCCAGGTTATCTCCACTTGCCGTTCCCCTTCAAAGGCTTCGGCGCCGGGGCTCTTGGGCTTGGTCCCGCCGGGTTCTTTCCAGTCCGAAATCTCAGGCGAACCCTCTCGCTGCTTGAACAGCCGCTCTTTGATTTCCATCAGTGCGTCGGCGATGATGCTCACCATCTCCTCGACCTGCACTACTTGTTCGGCCAGCTTGTCGACAACCTCTTCAAGGCTTCCTTTCGGCGGCTTGGAATCCTCGTACGGAGACTTGTCTTCGGGTCTGCCTTCCGACGGAATGTATTGGCCGTAATCGCTCATGGGTTTCCGTTGTTTCGCGGCGCCGCCGACTCGCGGCGCAGTAGCGTCAATCTCGTCTTCAGTGATGCTACGACAGCGCATCGAGTCGCGCCCAGACGCAAAATATGAGCCCCGACCGTTACGCAAACGACATGGTTTATATGTTGCCCGAGCGCAACACCGCCTTAAAGAAATGATCCAAAACAGGCGATCCGGCGGTTACACTTCGTCATCAAACGCCTTCAGTCCTTCGGCCGCGAAGTAGATGTCGTCGGGCCCGACAACCTTTCCGCCGGACAGACAGCTCCTGGCCGCAGCAGAATCAAGAACGCTCAAGGCCTTGGCCGGAAGGCGCCCGTCGATCCTGGCGGTCGCCCTCAGACACGCGGTAAGGCATGCCGGGGCGATCTCCACTCGATGGTGCTCGCAAAGAGCGCTCAAGTGGGCCTCCAGTACGCCTAGAGTCTGCTCCGGCGACATCTCATCGATACGCACGAGTTGTATTCGGCGCCTGAGTGGTCCTTGTGCGAAATGCCTGACTCCCGCCGGTCCAGTCGCGGCGATGATTAGCCGACCGGTGTCAAGATACCTTCCCAAAACGCAAACGCCTCTTGGCGTTTCGAGAATCTGCTCGGCGTGATCCAGCGCCAGGACCAGGTCGTCTCGCCCGGCGGCCTGGTCGAAGATCGCCGCCAGCACGCTCTCGGCTTCGGCGGCGAACGCCGATCCGGCAAACGGCTGGGCCAGGTCTATCAATACGACATTCCAATCGGCCCTGGGCTCCAGCAGCATTGCCGCCACGGCTCCGAACAGGTTTGTCTTTCCGACTCCCGACGGGCCGGCCAGCAGCGCCATACCGGCTTGTCCGGCGCGTATAATGCATGATGCCGCAAGGCGGGTTTCTTCGTCTCGCGATATCGTCGGAGGCAGTTTGCCCTCTCTGGCCAGTTCCGAAAGATTAGTCCCGAAAGCGCTCAGCAGCGAGTCGCCCGCGGCGGTTTGCTTCGCAGGTTCGGAACCCGGGGCGATCGGTTGGGCTCCGTCGGAACCCAGCAGCGTCATAACCTCTCCAGTCAGTTCGGTAAGGTCCTGACCGCAAGAGCGTCCTATATAGAGCGTTCGCCATCCGCGGCGAGTCACTCCACGTGCGAAAAGGCGTACGATCCGGCGATCCTCGCCGGTGTACGCCAGATCCTCATCGACACATATCATAAACGGCATGGACTGTCTTGCCCGCTTCAGCAGCAGGTTGGTCGTGTCCTTGGAGTAGAAGTCTGCGTTTACCGGAAGGCGATGCAGGATGAGCATATCGCGATCCCGCACGTCGATACGCACATTCATGCTCTCGAGAGTCTTAACGGTATTGCGAGCGAGTTCGACCATCATGCAACCTCCCCACGAATCGCGAATAAGTCTTTTTCTTCCCGATCGACCCAGTGTTCGCCCTCGACGAACGGGTCGGACAGGTCCAGTTTCATAGTGGATTCAGTGTCGATAATCGCGCTCCAGCCGCACACGTACCGACGGCCTTGATCCGACAGGCGGCGTATGCATTCGCCGCGAACTCTGGCCCGCCCGCTGTTTGGAGGATTGCCGACGGCGTGATCGATGTTGTCGACACCGGCTACGTGATGGTCCAGCAAACCCTCTGCGTCAAGATGGTTGAACAGGCCTTTGTCGCCGAGCATTCCGAACCGCATGTCCAGTGCGTGAAGATCGGTGCGAAGATCGACAACGGGCCTGAGATTGTCCCACGACAGCCCTCTGGCTTTGAGGAAGGAACTCAGCCGACGGACCTCAGGGGCCGCGGGACTGTCGCTTTCCAGGATGCTTTCAACACTGATCGGTCGCTGGCTCACTTCGCGCAGAGCCCGTCGCAGACGATGCAGAATGAAGTTCCAGTCCTGCACGCCGGCCAGGTCCGTTTTGACCTTTCGACGGGCCAGATCGTTGTACAAGGCCCACTTGATTCCCCAATCGGTCTTCGTGGCCACTGCGTCGGCGCCGCCGGTCTCCAGGTCAGTGAGCATCTCGTCCCACTGTCGGCATACCTCCGGAGCCCAGGGAGGCATGAACGGCGCATCGACATTGTCGGCTATCCATCGCTGGTGAACCCGCTGAATCTGGAGAGCCGTCATCCTTCTGTAATCCGACAGCAGCGCCGTCCTGGTAAGCGACGTGTCGCGAGCGAAGGCGTTCATCGCCGACAGCGGAGTCTTCAGTTCGATCCCAGGATCGAGTTCGTTGTCTATCGCCGCCAGCACCAGTGAAGTGGCTCCGGCCCGCAACCAGGCGCTTTTTTGCGAGCTGAGACTCTCTCCCAACAGCAGGTGCAGGCGATGGAGATTTCCACGCGCCATCGCCTGATCCTTGGTATGAACAATCCCGCGATCTGTCGTGGACTCCGGCGAAATTGTCTTTGTCAGGTGCGCCACTCGCGGACTGATCATGAACTCCAGCCCGGAACTGTTGGAGCTGAACCCGCCGGCTCCGGTGTAAACGATCCTGCTGACCAGGTGCGGTATGATCTTGTTATAGACTCGCTGCGGATCGTATCGATAGAGATACGATTCGTGACAGCCCCAGGTAGCGCAGGTCTGGTAGTCGACGTTTGAGGTGAAGATTGTGGCTTCTATTCCATGAAAGCGCAACTGTCGCATCATGTCCGCCATGACCTGTCGCCCGGCCAGGGTATATCGAACCAGATCCCACGGATTCGAACATTCCGGCGTGCAGTGCTCGGGGTGTTCTCCGATATCTCCGTAATACCTGCCGGATGCCATGTGTACGTCCCGGGACCCGGTCCCGTTGAGGCTCGGATACCTGGACCTCATCAATGAAAGGAGTTGAATCAGCGCCGCGGCCCGATCTTCCCTGTCGTCTTCTCCGCCGGACGTGGAAAAACCGAATTCGGTCTCCAGGCCCATTAGCTCTCTACTGTCGTTTACTGTTTCCATAAGTCGACCTCCGGGCCAACAGCCCTGCTTTGAGTCGCTCGGCGCTCCTGGGTTTCTACTGGGCGCTGCGTTGACGATTACCGGCCAGGAATGCGGTGCTCTGCCCGCCGTCCAGCAAGTTGTCGATTTTCGCTCTGCTGTTGGTCACCAGCTCGTCGGCGGTGCTGCGAATCCGGCCGAGGTTTCCGCCAGAGCCCTGAGATTCGCCGCCCTGGGGATTTGAATCGTCGTCGTGAATCCTGTGTTTGGTCTTCATGGTTTTCGACCTGCTTTCGTGTTAGAGGTTCTTTGGGTTGTTGTTGGGCAATTCCGCACTGCTAACCTCGCCTGCGAGCACGATTTTGCTAGACTCGCCGCTCGAGGCGGTGTCGGAGCCGCCGGCCAGGGGCCGGCCGGACCAGTCGGCTTCGACCATCCCGAGGTCAGTGAGTATCTGTTGGATGGGTTTTCCCGAAGACAACGCCTGGGCGCATTCGGCTTGGGTCAAACCCAGCGGATCGGCCATCGAAAGTACGTAATTCTTGTCTGTCGACCAGCTGTTGACGGCGTTGGGATCCTTGAACTTGAAGCGAATCTGATCCCAGTCCATACTGCTCAGCGAATCTTCGTCGATGAGTCGAACGATAACACCGCGGAGATAAGCCCGCGTGTCAGTCGGCGGCTCGTGGGTCAATCGTTCGATCTGGGAATCGGGAACGAGCTTCTTGACCAACTGGTCGGCATACAGGTTATAGATGCCGCCGGCGGGCTTGAGAGACCCGTATGTCTGATCGAGGTATCGAATCTCCTCTGAATCCCAATCGAGCCCTCTCTGGGCCATAACGTCCTCCAGGACGGTCCTCTTGAGAACGTGATCGAGCTTCCCGACCAGCGCGTCGACATCTCCGGCGCGCAGTTCTTCGAGAGTTTGGCCCCAAATGTCGATAATCTCGCCGACGCGAGGGACGATTCCGTCGGCCCGGCCGGTGTCGACAAACGCCTTGGCCCGCTGGTGGAGTTCCTGCTGAAATTCGACGGCGGTTCGCTTTTGACCGTTAATCAGGGGCGCGACGGTCCTGCAGCCAGGATCGCGACTCCAGGCGTGCAGCGCCGACAACGGGCTGTCTAGGATCAGCGAAGTATCGACCTGCTCCTGTTCCAGCATCGCAAAAACTATTTGAGCGACGCCCATTTTCAACATTGTGCTGGTGTCGCACATGGTGTTGTCCGAGAAGATCATATGCGCTCGAGCCAGACCCGCCTGATCGCCCCAGGACGCCGCGTTCCTCAGCCCGCGGGGCCCACAGAGGGTCTCGTCGCGAAGGTTCACGATCGGACGATTATGGGTAGTCTGAACGCCGGTAATCGACTCGTAGAAGTCGGCTCGCTGGGACAACTGGTATCCGGTGTATTCAGGACCGTTTTCCGAACCGACTTTTCCGGCTCCCGTGTAAACTATGGAACTGGCGAAGTGGCTGGCCAGAAACAGCGTGTAGTGCAGCTTGCGCCTGGCGATATTCTCCATGCAGCGGCGCGTGATCAGGAAGTTGGTGTGCGAACCGTAGCTGTTTCCCAGCCCGTCGCTGTTGTTGACGAGCACTTCGAGATTCTGTCCGTCCGGGAGCTTGGCCTGGGCGCGCTGCTGGGCCAACCGCGTAACGTTCAAGAGCGCCTTCCAGGCCGCCACATGTTCAAATGCGCTCAAGACTTCCGGAGTACATACCTCCAGATGCCCCATATCAATATACGTACACGCGGCGTTTATCAGCCATTTGCGGCCCCAGTCGCTGGGGTTATAACTGTTTTGAGACCCGCTGGACCAGGCATGGTTGTAGTTTGCGTATCCGTATCCCCAGCCGGCGCCGTAGGAGCTCTGCAGGCAGTTCGACGGGCTGTAGGAGTATCCGCTGTAATCGCTGTAGCCGTTAGGCGTATTGTAGACATCCTCGTCGGCTGTCTCATTCGGCACGTTGCCGTCTGCATCGGGCTGGCAGTCTTCGGGGTTCGCCGCCCCCGGCATCTCTCTGAGCAGGGCCTGGGAGGCGAGATATCCGGTCCCGCCGGGTCGGTCCAAACCCACTATGCAGCAACCCAGTTCGATGTCGGCGCCGAGCATTTTCGGCACGCTCGATGGGTTTCCAGACCGAGCCCGCTTCGACGATCGCAGTTTCTTCTTGTTCTTTCTTGTCATAATCGTGTTCTCCAGTCGCCGTAATCAGGCCACGCTGAGGTTCATGTACTTGTGAGGACGAAGGACCTGTCGGGAGATTTGCTCAACCCCTGTCACTTCCACGTCCTCGGGCAAGTCCTTGATGTAGCGTTTAATATTGTGACGGGTCAGGCCGCGTGCGACGGTGTTGAATTCATCGCTGATAGCCGTCAGGACGTCTTGGACGCGAATGCCCATGCCGTCGGACGCGCAGCCGGCCTCTCTGGCGGCGACCATACGCCGGGCAAGGGCTTTGATCGCGACTTGTGAGACCTTGCCGATAGCCGCTCCGCTGAGAAGATCGCACGACGTTACGATCCGGCGCGTGTTGTCGCGAAGGGTGACCTTGGCCAGAGCGTTCGAACCGTTAGGTGCGAAAATCGCCGAGACCGCCGCGTTGATCACGCCCTGGCGAACCGCGCTTTGATCCTTCGTGTCACTGGAGTTCTCGTATGGAATATCAGCGCGAAGGTGCCTGGCGAAGATTTCACGCGATGCGGCCATATTCGGACGAGGCACGACAATGCGAACATCGCCGAGCCGACCGGGTCTGAGGACGGCCTCTGACATCATGTCGATACGGTTAGTCGCCGCCACGACGAGAATGTTGCCCATCTTCTCCAGCCCGTCGAGTTCGGCCATGAACGCCTCGGTCACACGATCGTCAACGCTGTTGACCGAAGAACCGCGGCTGTGTCCTATGCTATCGACCTCGTCGAAGAACATGACTATCGGCAGTCCGGGATGTTTCTCGCCTTCGGCTCGAGCTACGCGGAACAGTTCGCGAATTCTGCTTTCGCTCTCGCCGTACCATTTTGACAGTGGTCCGCCGGGTTTAATGTGCATAAAACCGCTCCGACCGGTAGGCGACAAGCCGGCCCGCCAGTTGGCCAGGGCCGCGGCCAGCATTGTCTTTCCGCTTCCGGGAGGACCTTCCATCAGTATGGATTGGACCTGCTCCAGTTTCAGGTCCTCGACGATGTCCCGGTAGTGAATGTGCAGGGCGATGACTTCCTTCATCGTTGCGATCGCATCGTCGAGCCCGCCGATATCGTCGAACGTGACTTTGGGAGGATCCTTCATGAAGAAGCTTTCGCCCTTGGACCGTGCGACTTTGGCGTAGACTATCTTCTCGCTGCGGTCCCAGCGGACTTCGTCTTGGGCCTTGAGCGAAGCGACGTCGAGTCGTCCGGCCGGATCGGCGATCATCTCCTCGTCGCGGGACTTGACGATCAAGTTGCCGTTTTCGTCGAGTCGATCGAAGAACGCCGTATGGCCGCAAGTCGGAGGGCCCCAGGGACTCAGGGCCATGATCATGTTCTTGTCCTTGCTGAGGAACACCTCATCGCCATAGACGAGCTTGTCGATGTCGACCGCGTCATCGATTCCAATGGTTTGCTTGGCGCCCTGTCGGGTGACAATGGCCTCCTGGCCTCTATCGGTCTGGCACAAGCCGCGAAACGTCCACACGTGATTAGGAGGCGCAGTGAGTTTTTCGATCGTTTCGGCCAGCTCGGCCTGCGTTTCTTTCGCCTCGCGCAGACCCGAGCCCAAGTGGCCCACGCGCATCGCCACGGCCTCGAAGCACATCTGCAGCGCCTCGGGTGAGGCATCCTGGCGGAAAATGTTCACAAGGCGTGCTCGTTCGCGCCTGCTGGGGGCTGTTTCACTGGTATCCAGCAAGTGTTTGATGATCAATTGTTCTTCGGCATGTTCCATGTTCTTATCCTTCCGCCCTCGGCCCTTCCGGGGGATTGCGCAGTTAGCGAACTCTCGTGATGATTTCAATCGGCCCGCGCCTCTTGTCCCGCCCCGACGGCGACTGCGGAGCGATCCGATTCAACGTGATATCCGCGCGGCGCCACGGCTCCGTAGCGCCAGCCGAACAGGGATCGCGTCATTCCGCTGCAGGGACCGTCGCCAACGACAAGCGCAAGGCTGTAGGCCCGCGGGAACGTCGTTCGATGCAGCGCCACATCTTCGTTGCTCATGAACGCCGCGTTGACATTACATTGACCGTTTTGGATTTTTGAACAGTCTTTGCACGTCTCTTTCATGTACGAATGACTATGCCACCAGCCCTGCATCAGCTCGTTTCGGCCTCTGCTGATTAGGACGTCCTGCACGTTGGTCCAGGTCTCCGGCGTGAACGTCAGTTGCGTAAGTTCGCTCCTGGTGTGCATCGCGGGGATCTGGGCCGTCACGTCGATGTACAGTTGGCGCGTGTCCGGATCGCGGCATATGTCGCCTATCAGGATACCGCCGGTCTCGTATGCTCCCGCCGCTCGCGTCAGTTCGCCGGTCTGGTCGAGTACGCTTTCCGGCAGGATCACCGGCACGTCCAGTTCGTCGCCGACTCCCTCAAACGCGCTGGCTTCCAGACGCCCGGCCAGCGGGCGCTGGACCAGGTCGATCACCGGTTCAATCGCGCGCACCGTGGCGCCCGATCCGTCGGGGGTCTTTTCCAGGGGTGCGGCGGTCACAAAGTAGTTGAATATCTCGCCGGCCTGGAGCAGGCCCTCGGAGACCAGGGCGCTGCTGCCGAGCCGGGCCAGCGGATCGAACCATGATATCGGCGTTTCGAGAATCAGCGGCCGGGTCCCGGCCTCGACGCGCAACTTCAGCGCGCTGAGACAGCGGATCTCGGCCTGCTGGCTCCAGACGGGTTCTATAGTCGTTGTGATCGCCGATCCGGGTGCGATGCACTCTTGCCTCAGGGCCTGGAACTCGGCCCAATAAGCCAGGGCGCCCAGGTCCGGTTGGACCGGGCTGGTCTTGAGGACCTGTCCGTTCTGGCGGAGCCAGGTAAGCGCGTACCGGTAGTGGTTTGCATACATAGTTCGTTCCTTTCTACGATAGCTTCTGTTAATCGCGGCGCGGAATCATCCCGCGGAAATCTCGGGCTGCAGCACTATGGTGTCGTCCTGGACTAATGCGTCTCCGACGATCTCTGAAGAGTGCAGTTGGCGCGCTTCTCGATCGAGTCTAGCCGACCAGGTCGCCGAGGTGGCCTGGTCGTTTACCGGCAGGTCCATCTGTCCGACGATGTCGGCCAGGGCCACACCGACAGGTGCGTCAACGGGAACGGATGCTGCAAAGCGTCTTTGTCTACTCACGTCTGTAACTGTCAGATTGATAGTGTTGTCTTTCGTCTTGTCCATTTGATACTCCTTGTGTTCTTTCTATTTACGGATGTTACGACGCCTTTGCCCGTCGCCGGGGAGAACGTCTCCGACCGAGCGACAGGTAGGCTTGGGCTATTTCTTCGTTCTGCAGGGCGCTGATCTCGTTTCCGCATATCTCGCAGGCCACGGCAAGCGCCGACAGCGCCTCGCCGAGCTCGCCCTGGGCTACGGGCCCCGGCAGCGTGACGGCGAAGACCGCCGGATGCGAATCCGGCCTGTCGCAGACATACGCCTTGACCATACGAACTACCCCGCAGGCCCTCAGCAGTATTTCAGCGAGCGCCGCCAGGCGGCTTTCAGATGCGCCGGCGGTCGAAGCAACGTCAACGCGGATCGCGACGCCGGCGTCGCTGAGCGGGGTGAGTATCGCGTTGTAAGTTCGAAGGCGACTGTCGATTTTCACAGCCGGTTTTCCCGATGGTCCGTCGAACGGAGTCCAACCGCTCTGTGAGCAGAGATCGGCCAATGCCTCGGACGAAAACTCGTTCGAAGCGTCAGGCGCCTCGGGCCGATCATCGATAACGATCGCCTTCTTGCCGCGCTGACGCCGAGACGACGCCAGTGCGTCAAGGGCCGACTTGATCGACTCGCAAGCGGCCGATATTCGTCGCGTTTTGTCGCTGTCGTCGGTAAGCGGCGCCTCGGCGCGAACCGAGAGCGATCCGTCGGGTTCGAGGGTGATTTTCGCCGCCCCGTCAATCCCGGCCTGGATCGTCAGCATGCGTCTCAACTGCCTGTCCGAGGGACAATCCATATCGACAAGCGGTATATCCAGGCACAGCCAGTGATCATCCAGCCTGGCTGAAGCCGCGTGCGGAGAACCGTTGGTCAGTTCGAGCGTCCAGCGCTGGTGTGCGGTCTGCTTGATCGCACTGGCCGAATTCGCCAATGAAGCCGACACGGCGTCTGTTAGCACATCTGTAGTTTCCTGTTGCGTCATAGCGCATTCCCTTCGTTAGCAATCACAGCTTTGGTTTACAGGTCCGATCGTCCCTTCAGGGGTCTGGGGTCAGTCGGGAACGTGCTCGGATCGCGATGCCTGACCCAGTCGGCGGCTTCGGGATTCAGACCGTTGTCGCCGACGCCGTACAGGCGCCAAGTGAACAAGTCGTATACAGTCGCCAGAAGATCAACCAGCGGCATACCGGCCCTGAGGTTCACGCAGATCATGCCGCCGCGTACGTTGGGATGAAAACAACGGTGCGGGCCAAGATAAGTCAGCACGCGAGCAGGATCGCAGCGACGAAGATAATCGTCATGAAAGAACACGCCGATATCGAATCTATCGGCGGGAACTATTTCACCCGATTCGGTCTGGGCCATCGTCCTGGCGTTGAACGACGCGATGTACCTGCGGGGAACCGCGGACCCGATCGGGTGCAGATCAAGTACGTCGCTGGCGGCCGCCAGCGCCAGACCGGGGCCGCACTGCTTCGACAGGAACGACTCGAAAATCGGATCGCCGGTTCGCTTCGATGTTGTTTGTGACTCTGTCATAATACATTCTCCAGTGCTTTCCGGATCGCCGGTGAAATGGGGCGATAAGACCTGCGGCAAATCGCGACGATACCATGGTTGTGATCGAAAGCCGGCTCCAGCGGGGCGCTCACATAGGCCCGCCGACACGCAACACGCATAAACGCGGGATTCTGAAACACAAAACGCAACGAAAACACAAAACGCAAAACGCAAAACACAAAAGAAATGACGCAAAACGCAAAACGCCGAACAAACCGCAAACGCGGGTCCGCAGAACGCGGGACCGC
>CAYMSH010000073.1:0-19566 GCA_964392945.1 uncultured Planctomycetaceae bacterium
ATCGCAAAGTCAGGCGGGAGGATCGCCTCCAGAGCGGCCTGATCGCCAGCGCCCATTACGCTTGCCGAGAAGTTTACCGGTCCAGCCACGTCTGCAAAGCTTACCGAGACCCGATCTCCGGACGGTCCGTCCGTGATTAACAGGCGATCGTTTGACTGTACGGAATGAACAACGCCGGCGCCTAATGGTGTGACAGTAGAAGTACCGAAGGCCTGAGTGGCTTGGACCCATTCCCCGCCGAAGGCCTTCAGCACGCCAGAACCCGACCAGAGCAGGGAGCCGCCGGAGAAATCTGAAATCGGCGTGTATGTTCCACCGGCCAGGAAGGCGTCTGCGTACAGCCCGATCACGCCGCTATTGGCCACGGAGCCTTGGGAGCTAACGCCGCCCAGGACCACCATACCATCGCCGTCGACATGAAGCCGCAACGCCGACTGGTTGGCGATAGACATTATGTCGGCGCTAACGCGTCCCCCGCTGGTCATGTGAAGCGATCCCAAACCGCCGAGGCCGACGTATGCACCATCGCCCACGCTTAGAGAACCGCTCTGCCAGACCTCAAGTCTACCGATATCGCCGGCGCCGTGCCCGAGGAAGAGTGTCGCGCACTGCTGGCCGCTATAGTTCAGCACGGCGGTATTGCCGTTGTTGAGATATGCGTTATGATTCGCCGTCGGACTCTGGCCCAGGGTCCACTCCGAATCGCCGGTCCATGGCCGGCAGTCTTCGCCTGTCCAGGTATTTGTCGGAAGCTCGTGAGTGTGCGGCGGCATTTGCGCTGATACCAGGGTTATGTTCTCGCTGCCTACTTTCGCACCAAGGGGATACGAGGACAGCCCCGGCCCGCGGCCCGCGCCGATAGCGACTCGGCCGCGAAGGTCAGGCAAGGCGAAATCTGTTCTGCCGTTACCTCCGTAGGTTGTGCCCAGAATGGAGAACAGAGCCGTATGTGAAGCAATCGGCAGTAATCGACCATCGCAGAAGGCCCGCTCCCGCGGTGCGAAATTACCGGCGAATATCCCCACCTCACCTATGAAGTCCTGCTGCCCTATGGATCGGGAGGGGAATAGACCTTGCAGAGTGATTATATAATTCAGGCCCAAACCAGGCTGCAGGTTGGTGTGCGCCCCAGAGCCCCCTGTGGCGGTAGTGGCGCTGGGCGTTCCGGGCAGGGTGTGAGTGTGGGACGGCAGTTCGCTCGTATTTAGGAATATACTTTCAGCGCCCTTCCTCTCGCCCAGGCTGTACAGCGGCGAATCCTCCTGGCCGACAGGGACGCGACCCCGCAGGTCAGGCAGGGCGAATGAGGTGCGTCCGTCACCGCCATAGGTTGTGCCCAGGAGACTGAACAGGGCCTGGTTCT
Source organism: uncultured Planctomycetaceae bacterium (assembly GCA_964392945.1). Classification (GTDB taxonomy): domain Bacteria; phylum Planctomycetota; class Phycisphaerae; order SM23-33; family SM23-33; genus BS750m-G57. Next base: position 1,364 of record CAYMSH010000073.1, read on the forward strand.
GGTTGATCGGCAGTATCTGACCGTGGGCCATAGTTGTGGGACGCGGCGCAAAATTACCGGCAAACATCTCTACTGAAGCGAGATAACTATCTGATCCTCCCAGGTTTCGTGAAGGGAAGACTCCCACCGTTGGGACGACGTAGTTAATCGCCAGCCAAGGCTGCATGTTGGTGTGTGAGAAACCGCTGCCGGCCGCGCCGGTGGTCGGCGGTACCGAGTGCGAATGGGACGGAATCTGACTCAGGTTCAATGTTATGCTCTCACTACCGCCTTTTGCACCAAGCCTGCGGTCCGTAAGCCCCGGTCCGTTTCCGGCGCCAATAGCCGTCCGCCCTCGCAGATCGGGCAGGGCGAAGGTAGTGCGTCCGTCACCACCGTAAATTGTGCCCAGGAGGCTGAACAGGGCCTGGTTTTGACCGATGGGCAGCAACTGCCCTTCACACAGCGCCCATCCGCGAGGCGCGAAATTGCCGGCGAATATGCTGATCTCACCCAGTGCCGGATCGCCCCCAGTGCTCCGGCTGGGAAAAACGCCAGTCAGGGCGATCATATAGTTCAAAGCCAGGGACGGCTGCATGTTTGAATGCGATCCCCCCCCGCCGGTGCTGCCGGTGGTCGATTGCGCCCCGGCCAGGCCGGCGCCCAGCGACAAGATGCTGGCCAGTGCCAGAAAAAGAGCTATTGAGCGTGTGTTTGATCTGAGCATTTTGACCTCTCCATTGTCAGTTATGATTCCTCTGTCCGTTGCGGCATAGAGGATCGAGCGTGTTGAAGCGAGCGTTCCTACGGTCTGAGTTCCTCTAACTCAGCTCCTTCCATTTCACATTGTTATCCGTATACAGGCGGCGTTGAGCCTTTACCGCTTCATCTATTCTGTCGACGACGCCTGCGTCTCAGCGACAGGATTCCGCCGATAGACAGCAACGCCAGAGTACCCGGCTCGGGGGTAGTCACGGCATATCCGCTGAAGCCGTCGACAGTAAACCCTGCAATACTGCCGACACCGTCAAAACTCTTGAACTCGGGATGGTACAAGGACCACACGCCTTCATCCAAATGCCAAACCCGGAAGTAGTTCGTAAGATCGCCGTCAAGCTCGAAGGCGAGAAACGCTCCAACTCCGTCAGGAAGGGTAGTATCAAAATCCCACGCTCCCAGAATCGCGAAGTCCGGCGGCAGGATCGCCTCCAGATCAGCCTGATCGCCGGCGCTCATTACGCTTGCAGAGAAAGTTTCCAACGTCGGTACGTCTGCAAAGCTCGCCGAGACCCGATCTCCGGACGCTCCGTCCGTTATTAACAGGCGATCGTGTGACGCCAGGGGGTGCGTAGCGCCGGCATTCAATTCAGTAGCGGTCGCGACAACAAAGGTCTGAGTGATTGTGTCCCATGTCCCGCCGAAATCAGCGACCACGCCGCCGCCGGACCAGAGTACGTTCCCGCCGGAGATATCTGAGATCGGGGTGTATGTTGCATCGGTCAGGAATGCGTCTGCGTACAGCCCGATCAGGCCGTTATTAACCATGGAGCCTTGGGCTGCCGCATTGCCCAGGACCACCATGTCATCAGCGTCTACATGAAGCCGCATCGCCGAACTGTTGGCGATAGACATTGTGTCGGAACGAACGCGCGCCCCGCTGGCCAGACCAAGCGTTCCCTGACCGGCGAAGCCGATGTACGCATCGTCGCTCACGCTTAGAGAACCGCCCTGCCATATCTCAAGTTTACCGACATCGGCGGGGTTTTCCCCAAGGAAAAGCGACGCGCACTGCTGACCGCCCCGGGCAATCACGGCGGTATTGCCGTTGTTGAGATATGCGTTATGATTCGCCGTCGGACTCTCGCCCGCGGTCCAGAAGGAGGAGGAACTCCAGTCCCAGCAGTCTTCGCCTGTCCAGGTATTTGTCGGAAGGGCATGAGTATGCGGCGGCATTTGCGCTAGTGTAAGGGTCGCGGTATCGCTGCCGGTCTGCGCACCGAGGGCATACGGGGTCAGCCCCGGTCCGTTTCCGGCTCCGATAACGGCTCGACCGCGCAGGTCAGGCAAGCCGACAGTTGTTCTACCGTCGCCTCCATAGATCGTGCCCAAAATGCTGAACAGAGCTGTATTCGAAGCAATCGGCAGTAGGCGACCATCGCAGAAGGCCCAACTGCGCGGTGCGAAATTCCCCGCGAATATCCCCACCTCACCGAGCAAGGGGTATCCGAAACTTCGGGAAGGATATTGACCTTGCAGGGCGATCACATAATTCAAGCCCAAACCAGGCTGCAGGTTGTTGTGCGCCTGCCCCCCCCCTGTCGCGGCAGTAACATTGGGCGAACCGGGCAGGGTGTGGGTATGGGACGGCAGTTGGTTCGTAGTAAAGGTTGTAGTTTCAGCGCCCTGCCTCTCGCCCAGACTCCACTCCGTCCCCCCCCCTTGGCCCAGGCCACGGGGGTGCGTCCCCGCAGGTCGGGCAGGGCGAAATCTGTTCTACCGTTGCCGCCGTAAGTTGTGCCCAGGAGGCTGTACAGGGACTGGTTCTGATTGATGGGCAGTATCTGACCGTGGGCCAGAGTTGTAGGGCGCGGCGCAAAGTTACCGGCAAACATCTCTACCGAACCGAGATAGCTCTCGCCTCCAATGTTTCGCGAAGGGAAAAGCCCCTGCGTTGGGACGATGTAGTTAATCGCCAGCCAGGGCTGCATGTTGGCGTGTGCAAAATTGCTACCGGCCGGACCGGTGTCCGGGGGTACCGAGTGCGTGTGGGACACCATCTCATTTAAGTTCAGTGTCACAGTCTCACTGCCGCCCTTTTGACCAAGATTGCGCGGCGTTAGCCCAGGTCCAGACCCGGCGCCAATAGCCACCCGCCCCCGCAGGTCGGGCAGGGCGAAGGTAGTGCGTCCGTCACCGCCATAGATCGTGCCCAGAAGGCTGAACAAGGCGTCATTTCCGGAAACGGGCAGCAACTGCCCTTGACACAGCGCCCAGCCTCGCGGCGCGAAGTTTCCGGCGAATATGCTGATCTCACCCACTGCCGGCTCGGTCCCGGTAGTCCGGCTGGGATAAACGCCGTTCAGGGCAATCATGTAGTTCAAAGCCAGGGACGGCTGCATGTTTGAATGCGATTGCCCCCCGCCGGTGCTCCCGGTGATCGATTGCGCCCCGGCCAGACCCGAGCCCAGCGACAAACTACAGACCATTACCAGAAAAAGAGCTATTGAGCGGTTGTGTGATTTGAGCATTTTGACCTCTCCATTGTCAGTTATGATTCCTCTGTCCGTTGCGGCATAGAGGATCGAGCGTGTTGAAGCGAGCGTTCCTACGGTCTGAGTTCCTCTAACTCAGCTCCTTCCATTTCACATTGTTATCCGTATACAGGCGGCGTCAGCATGAGGCGTGCGAAGAGATGACAGCGCAGCCTCGGAGCCATCGGCATTAGCTAAATCGAGCAACTCCTGTGAGCAAATTCAAGCACGCATCATTGTACCACAAGCACCGATAATTGCAAGAGGTTTTCCGACTACCCGGCTCAAATCAGCGGCATTCGCTCTTGGGTTTTCGCTTTTCAGTTTCGCCGTAACGAGCCGCTTGGGGATGTCGATCGCATGCATCCGGCCCCGGATGATTACATCCGCGGCTTTCGCACACAGACGCCGTGGTCCGCCCGGCGTATCGCGATCGAGCCATGTGCGATCACCCTTCTACAAACCCAAGATCATCGGCCTCGGCGACGTCGCAAATATATTTTAAATTTCCGTTGGTTTTTTCTTCCTTTGCCGCAGGTACTTATGTGTATAATAACACGTAGTCGTTCTCCTTCCATACCTCAAGCTAACAGGAGACCCCGCCATGACTAGACCTCTGTCACCCGTCGTGCTGTGCATCACCACGCTTTTCGCATTGGCTGTTTCGTCGACCGTCCTGCCGGCCGCGACGCCTAAAAAGAAACCAAAACCGGTTGATATCAAGAAGGCCCTTGCCGTCGAACTGCCGCGAGCGGTGATCGGCGGGAAACTCTCTCGAGCCCTCTCGCAGTTCGGAGCCTTGATCGATGTGCCGGTGGTGGCCAACTGGACCGACCTGGAGACCGTCGGCGTGAAACGCGACACGACAGTTTCGATACGGGTGGCCAAGAAGATCGCGGCCAGCAAGCTGCTGGACCTGCTGCTGATGCGGATTTCGCCCAGGGGCAAGCCGCTGGCGTGGTACGAAAGCGGCGGCGTGATCGTGGTTTCCACCCAGAGACGCGTGCTCGGAGTCAAGAACACTCGCCGAGCGGCCGCACGGCGCAAGCCGGTGGCCAGCCGAATATCGGGAACCAGGCTCAGGACGCACTCGTTCAAGTCCGAGCCGCTGTCGGATGTGATCTCGTTCTACCGCAACCTGACTGACGTCAACTTCCACGTAAACTGGAAAGCGCTGGCCAATGTCGGCGTAGACAAGGAAGAGCCGATAACGCTTGTCGCCAAGGGCATCTCGATCACCCGGGCGCTGAATATGATCACGGCCCAACTGTCCGAAGGCAAAGACAGGTACGAAAGCGTCTACTGGATGGTCAATCGCGGAGTAGTCACGATGACCACGGGACACGCACTGAACACCAACACGATCCTGACAATCCACGAAGTAGGCGACCTGCTGTTCACGCCGCCGAACTTCAAGGGCCCCCGGCTCGGGCGCAGCACCAAAGGCGCCGGCGACGAGAGCAGCGATAGCCAGGGAATCTTCGACGTCGGAGCCGACGCCGGCGACGGGACAGGCATGGAAGACGAAAACGCCGCACAACTGCGCCAACAGGCCAAGGACTCCCTGAAGAAGATCATAACCGACTCGATCGGCGAAGAGATGTGGATCGACGGCGGCGGAAAAGGATCAGTCCGCTACTTCCGCAACAAACTGATAATCTCCCAGACAAAACTGGGCTACATGCTGATGAAAAAAGCCGGAGTCCTGGACGGATTCAAACAGATAAAGTAACGGCAGTGATGAATGATGAATGCTGAAAACGGCGTAACGGCGAACGGCTAGTCATCAACGACTCTTCTGGCGCACAATGCGATGCTGAGACATTGCATTTCGGCGTCGCCAGACTTGAACTGCCTTGATAGCGAGGGTTGAACTTTCGCCAGGTATTCTTCGTCGAGGACCGCCAGGGGTAGTTGCCTGATGTCTCGCCAGCCGGCTTCGGAGAGCATCTTTCGGTATTCGTTGGGGCGAACTCTGTTTGGCGAGCCGCGGAACTTCATTGCTTGATAGTACCCCTCTGAGTAGCGGTAGATGTTCAACGGATCGCGATCGCGGATCCATCTGGTGTGGGTCGCCAAGTCGATCTCGACAACCAGCATGGCGCCGGGAGCCGCAAGCTTCGTCGCCTGCCGGATCGTGCGCCCCGGATCGTCGAAATGCTCGAAGGCCGCCTGGCTTACGATCAGATCTATGCTGCTTTCAGGAAGGACTGACAGATCGAAATCGCCGCTGCACTCGTAGCGGAGTTTGTCCGGCTCGCCGTCTTTCAGCATCGCCAGTTGGCGCCGTAGTTCGTCGGCGTCCGCCCTGTCGGAGAGCCTGGCCAGCAGCTTGTCGTAGAACTCCGGGCCTGCCGAATCGGCCAGTCTGTGCACGTCGAATGCGGTGTAGCTCCCGGCTCCAGCGGCCAGCAGTATCAACCCGGCGCCCAGATCGGCTCCGGGTCCGAGTTCCAGCACTCTCTTGCCCGACAGATCCGCTTTTTCGCCGCAGAACTCCTCCAGGCATTCGAGCCAGCCGTCAACTACGCTGAAATCGTAGTCTACTGCCCGATCGATCTGTGCCGAGTCGAACGGCCGGGGCGTGCGGTAGCCCCGAACCGCGTGACGAACCTTGTTGGCGACAAGAATCGCCGCGCCGGCCAGCTTGTGCAGGCCGTTGGAAACCTTCTGCGGATTAACGATTTTCGGCGATCGCATCAGATGCTATTTCGACGAACCTATGCAGTACATGAAGCCCGGCGTGCGAAGGAAGAGGTTCCCGTTCGAAACCGCGATAGTCGAGAGGCACTTTTTCTCGCCCATCTCGATTCTGGCCAGCTGCTTGAACTCGTCTCCGGCCTGGAGAACGAACACCACGCCGTTCATGCTGGTGAAGTATATCTTGCCGTCGGCGCCCGTCGGCGAGGAGCGGAACTGGCTCTTTGCGTCGAGCTTTTTCGACCATACCGGCTTGCCGGTCTTGATGTTCATGCACGCGATGGTTTTGGTCTTGCCGCACAGCACGTAGAGCCTGCCTTTGTATAGCAGCGGAGTGCTGGCGTCGTTGGCGAACTTATCGTGCTTCCAGAGCATCGCACCGGGCTTGAGCGTCCCTTTCCCAGTCGGGCGCACCGCGTACAGTCCGCGCCATCGAGGCCGGCCGAAGTACACCACACCGTCGCCGGCGACAGCCGATGAGACCACGCGCTGCCACTGGACCCGTTCGTGCGGTACGAATTGCCATCGCCAGAGTTCGGCGCCGGTTTTCGGATCGTGACCGGTCAGGTATTCGGCTCCGTGCAGAACGATCTGCTTGGTCCCGCCGATCTCGCACAGCAGCGGCGTGGCGTAGGATTCTGTGCTCTCGCCGCTTGCATCTGTCGGCCGGACGTGTTTCCAGAGCGTCTTGCCGGTTGAGGCGTCCATCGCCAGCAGATACGAATCGACAGTCCCGGCCGGGTGGCCCTTAATCCCATACGCTCCGGGCTTCTTGTTCTGCAGGGCCAGGACATAGACCTTCCCGTCGTGCAGCATCGGGCTGGACCCGTAGCCCCACTTGGTGATGAACGGGCCGTAGTCCTTCTCGATATTTCGGGACCACAAACGCTTACCGGCGAAATTGTAGGCGATCATCTCGCCGGTGCCGAACAGGAAGAACACACTCTTGCCGTCGGTAACCGGCGACGGCGATGACATGTTATGGTTCTTGCCGGGAGTGTTGCGATCCTTGCCGGTCTTATCGGTCCAGAGGATCTTTCCGTCTTTGGCGTCCAGGCATATCGCCAGCAGGCCCTTGTTCTTGTCGCCGGCGCTGGTGAACACGCGATCGCCCCAGATAATCGGAGTCGACGCCGTGAATCCCGGCATCTTGGTAGCCCAGGCGATGTTCTTGCCCTCGGTCTTCGACCAGTTCGTCGGCAGGTTGGTCTCGTTGCTCGTGCCGTCGGCGTTGGGGCCTCGCCACTGGGCCCAGTTCTCGGCCTGGAGCGAACTTGCCGCCAACAACAGAACGCACAACGCGATCGACTTCTTTGACAACAGATTCATCGTATCTCCATCTATTTGGGTTTTCCGAAATCAGGATCGCTCACGAACGGCGAGGCCGGCAGGCCTGCGCTGTTCAGCAGGCTGACAACCGGCTTGCCGCCAGTGGCCCAGAGGTACCGCGCGTGGACCGGTTTGGCCACGGAGTCCGCCGACACGACAACGGTCTTACCGTCGATAACGGCTTTGGCCGGAGCCCAGACGCCGTCAGCGCCGCAGATCTCGAAGAACTTCAGTTCCTTGCCGCCGTCTTTGGCGACAAGACAGTCGCCGACGTGATCGAAGCTCAACACCAGCGTCTTGCCGACGGTCTTGGTGTCCTTGTCACGCAGCAGCGGACCGGAGTAGACCAGCGATTCCTTTTCGTACGTCGTCCCCAGCGCCCAGAGCGCCAGCCTGTGCCCGGCCGCTCGTTTCTTCGGCGGGTGGAGCGAGGGACCGTGATCGTAGAATACGGCCATGCCGGTGTTCGGCGTCGTCGCAAGGGCCCTGCGCTCCGAATCGCGAAGCTGGGCCATCCCGCCGCCGTTTGCGCCAGTGGGGACCTGGACCCACAGGAACGGGAAATCGCCCTGGCCCCAGGCCTTTCGCCACTCTTCGACCTGGCGCTGCTGCAGGTAGCGGTAGTGCCAGCCCGAGCCGTTCTTGGCGTTGCGTTCGCCCTGGTACCAGATCGCCCCGCGAATGCCGTACGGAACCAGTGTGGCGATATGCTTTGTCCACAGCCCGCCCTGGGCGCCCCTTACGCCGCCTTTGCCTTTCGGGTCGATCTTCGTGTAGACGGCCTGGGAGGTCCCCGGCGGCATCCACGCTTCGATCGGCGTACCGCCGCGCGCTCGCCCGATAAGACCGATCGGAACCTTGAGTTCGGCTTGCAGAGTCTTGGCGAAGTAATACGCCGCGGCGAAAACGCCCTGGACGTTCTGCGGGGTGATCGCGGCCCAGCCCCGACCGCCCTGCCAGCGGATAGTCGGGAAGTTGGCCTTGGGCGCCTCTGTAGCGGTCTCCCTGTCGCTCTTCATCCGCCAGGCCATGTTCGACTGGCCCGAGCAGACCCACACCTCGCCGACGAGCACGTCCTTGATAACCGTGGCGCCGATCTTCAGTTCGGCTCCGGTGGCGATTGCCTTCAGTTCGTCGAGTTTGACGATCCACTTGCCGTCATCGCCGGCGGTTGCGGTCTTGGTCTTGCCGGCGAACGTCACGCTGACCTTTTCGCCTTTGTCGGCGGTTCCGAAGACCGGGACCTTCATCCCGCGTTGCAGGACCATTCCGTCGGAGAACAGCGGGTTGGCTTTAACCGCGGCCGAGCCGGAGACGGCCAGAGACAGCAGCAGGCCAAGCGATACGATGCATCTGAAATTGCGTGTCATGATTGTGTTTCCTTATTTGCTCTTTCGCGTCATGAGAATCGACCACATCAGCGGGCCTTTGCCCTTTTCGCCGTTGGGTCCGAACTTCGACTCGCGAAGCCACGTGAAATCGAACAGTGCTTTGAAATCGTTGCGTATATCTTCTTCCTTCACCCGCGGCGGACCGTAGTGGCGGGCCTCGTTGGCGTTGCCGGCCAGGATCAGGAACTGCGTGCCGGGCTTTGACAGTTTCTTCGCAGAGGCGACGAACTCTTTTGCGAACGAGCGCCGCACGCCATGATAACATCCGCGATCGTACATGAAATCGAAGGCCTTTAGTTTCGGGACCGCGGTAACGTCGGCCAGCATCCAGTTGACTTTGACCTTCGCCTTGGCGGCTCGCTGTTTGGCGATCTCAAGTGCAGTCGGGGCGATGTCAATCGCCGTAACGTCGAACCCTTTCGAAGCCAGGTAGATCGAATTGGTCCCGGCCCCGCAGCCGAGCACAACGGCTCGGCCGGGCTTGATCTTTCCGCTCTCTACAGCCTTCTTCAGCTCGACAGCGACTTTCTTCGTATCCCACGGCGCGGCGTTCTTGCGAGTGTACCGCGAATCCCATCCTGCCAGCATCTTCACGCCTTTGGGACCATGCGGCATGATCCCCGAAGGCAGCAAACGCTGCGGCAGAATAGCCTTGCCCTTGGCGTCGGCGATAGCGATCGAACCGGCCGCATGGACATCCGAGGGCAAGGTGAGTTTCGCTGCACCCGAAGCGTCGGTGATATTCAGCACAAACTCCTTACCGCTCACGTCGGACTTGGCTACAGGAGCACTCTCTCCCGGCACACCGAGCACCATAATAATCCGGCCGGTATCGAAGCTAAAGTTAGTCTGCGAGGAACTCGTATGCGGTCCGCCCGAACGGCCCCCACCGCCGGACATCGTGTGACGTGATACAGTGTGCCCCAGCAAGCCGCGCTTCGGCGGCGTTGAAGTCGCCGGCTGGCCTGTCATGTAGTGATCCATCACCAGCGTCCTCGGTTTGAGCAGTATGAATCTACAGTAACGCTGACGTCCCCTGGTCCAACGAGCCTGGCCGACGATGTAGACGAAATTCTTGTGCTCCTCGTAGGCCGTTATCTCGTCCAGGCCCAGCGACACAGGATCAGGCACGTCGGCACGATACTGTTCAGCATGTTTCTCAAGGTACTGCGAAACTACCCAGAGAGGTTTAGCAACCGTCAAACTCTCCTTCGCCTCAGGCGCCTTGGGAGCCCCGATCGCAGAATCGAGCCCGATAGTCGCCAACAACGCCAACACAATCGCTGAATGTCTAATCATCGCAACTTCCTTTCAGATCGTCACGGCGCCAGAAAAGCCGGTCTCCGGAGGATACCCGCCCCACCGGCGTAACTCAATGCTCCAAGTTCGTCGGATTGGTCTTGTTACCACCCGGCGGCATAGCGATAATGGCCCGTATATTATGATTATTTCACAGACACCACCGCTGCATCTTACCTATTGCCTTAACGTTCACCCGGGCCAGTCGTGGTCCGACAACTTCGCCGCTATCAGGGATAACGCTCTGAGAGTGCGGGATATTGTCTGCGACGCAGATACTCCCTTCGGACTCGGCATGCGCCTGGGGAAAGTAGCCGCCGACGAACTTTCCGAGGCCGACAAGCTGAGAGAGTTCCGAGAGTTCCTCGACGCCAACAATCTGTATGTCTTTACGATAAACGGGTTTCCGTACGGCGAGTTCCACGATCCCGGCGTGAAGGAAAAAGTTTACGCACCCGACTGGCGGACCGATGAGCGTCGCGACTACACGATCCTGCTGGCCGATATTCTGGCCGATCTGCTGCCTGAAGGCGTATCGGGGAGCATCTCGACTGTGCCGGGATCGTACAAGGCGTGGATCAAGACCGACGCCGACGTCGAGGCGATGATCGACAATCTCACCGACGCGGCCGCTCACCTGTACCAGCTCCGCAGATCGCGCGGCGTGAGCATATGCATCGCCCTGGAGCCCGAGCCGGACTGCTACATCGAAACGTCCAAAGAGGTGATCAAGTTCTTCACCGGCCCGCTGAGACAATACGGCAAGGCCCGCGTGCGCAAGAAGCTGAACATCTCCGGTCACAAAGCCGCCAAGCTCCTCCGGCGGCATATCGGCGTATGCCTGGACACCGCCCACGTGGCCGTCGAGTTCGAAGACGCGGCCGAAGCGGCGATGGCGATCCATTACGAGAACATTCGCATCGCAAAGGTGCAGCTCAGCTCGGCCCTGCACGTAGCGATACCCAGAGACTTCGGCGACGATTTGAAATCGAAGATCGAGGCGTTCTGCGATCCGGTCTACCTGCACCAGACGCGCATCCGCCGCCACGAGGCGGTCTATCACCATAACGATCTGCCCGAGGCCCTGGCCCAGCGCAAACTGCACGCCACAGACCAATGGCGAGTACACTTTCACGTACCGCTGTTCTTCGAGGAATTCCAAGGGCTCCAGGGAACCAATTACATGCTCAAAGGCCAGTTCGCCGACATTCTTACCCGCGGCCTGACAGAGCACCTGGAGATCGAGACCTACACATTCGGAGTACTCCCAGACGACCTGAGACCCGACGATCTGCCGCCGGCGATCGCAAAAGAGTATCAGTGGGTGATGACAAATATGTTGAATGACCAGCACGACTCCGGCGACGCCGAAGTCGATCCGAACTCCGACTGAGAATCTACAGCGGAGCCCCGACGCTCTCGGCGAGGAGATCAGCCAATAATTCGTCGCTGCCGAATGAGGCCCCTGATGTTTCACCGGCCAGGACGCCGAAGAACACACGCTCGACTGGAGGTTGGGCAGTGGAACTGTGGTACTCAGACGGCTGTTGATCGCTGACAAACGGCGACTCAATATCTACAAAAGGCCAATTCGCCTGCGACGCGGGCGCCGTCTGGGCAAAACTCGTATCTTCAGGCTCCGACTCCGACGACTGGTTCACCGCTGTGAACAGCCCTGGAGAAGGCGACTGGAACGCTGTCGGCGCCGCAGCGGGATTGACCGTTACCGATATCGGATACTCCGACAAATGCACCGCGAGCCATTCGACTTGCGGCTCGCCCCACCCCGGAAACAGGTACGACTTACCGCGAGCGTCCTGCATCCTCCCGTTTCCTTCCAGGGAAGGCTCGCCATCGTACCTGATATTGTTCATGACGCTGCACGTATTGATACGGTCGGGATATCCCACACCGAAAGCTCCCGACCAGTCGGGAACCGAACCAGTTGTCTCAGATACTATGTTACGCCAGACATGGATAAGCCCCTCATCGTAGATTCGGCATCCGCCGTCAACGTCCACCCATCCGTTGAAGTCCATCACCGCGTATTGACCGCCGGTCCCCTCACTGTCCTGCATGAGGAATTCGGTGTAAGCTCCTTTCGGATCACGGCCGCGTCGGGACTTATAGCAATTGCCTTCTCCTATCGTGTCCAGAGGGTATCGTCCATACGGGTTTTCGTATTCCACAACCGCAAATGAGTCCGCCATGACAGGCATAGTCTCGAACTGGGGATTGACCACGCCAACAGACTCCTGCAGTAAATCATGTCCAATCGAAAAAGCCGATTCCCCCGATCCCGTTGACAGCATTTCGACCCAACCGAGGCGAACCCACTGAGTCGTCCCCTCCTCGATCGTCAGCGTAGCACCGCCGAGGTTGTCAATCAGGCCTTCGGACTCGTGAATCGAGCCGGAAGCAAATACCGTATAGAGGCCCCCATGGTTAATCGCCACCGCGTCGGCGTGATCCGTCGAATAGGCGATGTCCACAGTCCCGCTGGTAACCCCCCGCCCCGTGCCAAGGTCCCGAAGCCAGACTTCGGCGTAAAAGACGCTCCCTGCTTCAGTGTTGGAAAGCGAATCGTACGATTCGAAGCTTGCATCGGACATGCGGTCGGCGGCGTGGGGATTGTCCACTACGCGAAGCTGAACATCCAACGTGTCGTCAACGCCATCAAACCTCACTCCGAACTTGCTTCGCAGTACAGCGAAATCCGAAAGGCCCACGCTCCCGTCACTGTCGAAGTCCGACGCCAGGGAGTCTCCAGACATACCGAACTGGGCCTCGAAGCCGTCCGCGTCGTCGGAGTCCACCACCAGATCGCCGTTTATGTCTCCCAGCAGGACAGAAAACGGGAAACTGTATTCGCCTCCCGCAACGCCGTCGTTGTCACCGTCCAGTCGGTTGAATGCAAGGTCTGAGACTTTCAAGTGCCACAACGTTCCCGAGTAGCGCCCGTCAGTAAGAGCAACCTGTGAGTAATCCCACGTACCGGTCAGATGATCGAACGACGACATTGAAGCGGGGAAATCCTCACCAGTCGTAACGTTGTGAAGATGCAGCGCATCGGCCAGGACTCTAACGTCTTCACTGAACGTGAATCTGAAAGTTTCAACTCGGGATCCGATATCCAGACCGCCGTTAATGATCGATTCGATCACAGTCGGAGGCGTCGTATCATCCACAGGTCTCGCGTCGAACGGACCTGATCCGCCGGCGGGGGTCACCGTCGCGTCATCACTTCCGATAGTGAGATCCGCGAGTTCGACAGTCCGATCGGCCAGCCCGGGTGCACCGGCATCCGATACGCCATCCACATCAAGATCGGTCCACAACAGCCCTGATATCTCGCCTGACAGCAGGAGTCGTGGTTCGAGCGTCTCTAGAATCATCCCGCTAACAGGTTGATCTCCCGTTGAATCCATGGCATTGTGCCTTCCCAGGAAGGAATACTATTGCAAAAAGCACTCTCAGGCCACAACACGGCGTCTTTGGCCCCTTTCTCTTTGCTTGGGTCCCGTGCCGGACCAGTATACTACATATAAGGATCTTTGAAAGGGTGCTTCCCGCTCTGGTGAGAAATAAAATGCCGGCGGTATGCCGATTGGCTCCGCCGAGACTATTCAGCCGATTCAAGCACAGCCATGAACGCCTTCTGCGGGATTTCCACGTTGCCTACCATCTTCATTCGCTTCTTGCCGGCTTTCTGCTTTTCGAGCAGTTTGCGTTTTCGCGATATGTCGCCGCCGTAGCATTTGGCTGTTACGTTCTTGCGGAACGCCGAGATGGTTTCTCGTGCGATGACCTTTGTCCCGATGGCGGCCTGCAGGGGAATCTCGAACATGTGGCGTGAGATTTCTTTCCGCAGTCGACGGATGAGAGCTCTACCGCGTGCGTCGGCCTTGCTGCGGTGAACGATAACCGACAGAGCGTCGACCTTCTCGCTGTTGACGAGGATGTCGAGCTTAACCAGATCGTTCGCCCGGAAGCAGATGACCTCGTAGTCCATCGTTCCGTACCCGCGAGTGGCGCTCTTTAGCTTGTCGTAGAAGTCGTAGATGATCTCGGCCAGCGGGAACTCGTAACTCAAAATGACCCTGTCGGATGACAGGTATTCGGTTTTTATATATATCGCCCTGCGATCGTCGGCCAGCTGCATCACCCCGCCGATTGAATCTTCCGGTACGATCAGATCGACTTTCACGATCGGCTCGCGCAGCTCCTCGTAATGACTCACGTCGGGCAGATCGCCGGCCGAGTCGACTTCGAACACCTTGCCCTTGACGTCGAGCACCTCGTACGGAACCGTCGGAGCGGTCTGGACCACTTCGACGTTATGCTCGCGTTCGAGCCGCTCCTGGACGATCTCCATGTGCAGCATTCCAAGGAATCCGCAACGGAAGCCGAAGCCCAGCGCATCAGAGCTGATCGCCTGGTAGGTAAGCGACGCGTCGTTGAGTTTCAATTTATCCAATGCGTCCCGGAGCGTGGGAAACTGCGTCCCGGGCCCGGGGTAGAAGTCCGAGAAGACCATCTGCTGGGGCGGCTGGTAGCCGGGCAGTTGATCGGAAGCCTGGTCGTGTTCGAGGGTGACTGTGTCGCCTACGTGGACCGCGGCGACTGTGCGGATGTTGGCCAGGATGTACCCGACCTCGCCGGCGGCCAGCGATTTGACCTGGGTCGCCTTGGGGCAGAACTTGCCCATATCCGAAAGCGTGTAGACGTCCTTGGTGCCCATCATGCGGATCTTGTCGCCGACGGAGAGTTTGCCGTCCGTCACGCGAACGTAGACAACCACGCCGCGGTATTCGTCAAACGCACTGTCGAAGATCAGCGCACGGGTCTTACCGTTGGGATCGCCAGTCGGCGGGGGCAACTGCTCGACTATCGCCTGCAGCATGTCGTCGGTGCCCTCTCCGGACTTGGCTGAGGTGCATATGCAATCCTCGGCGGGGTAGTCGATCAGCTTCTCGATCTCCATCGCCGTATCTTCGGGCCGTGCGGCCGGCAGGTCGATCTTGTTGACCACCGGTACGATATTCAGGCCCCCTCGCACCGCCAGGTGCGCGTTGGATACGGTCTGGGCCTCAACGCCCTGGGCCGAATCAACCACCAGCAGCACGCCTTCGCAGGCGGCCAGCGAGCGGGAGACTTCGTAGTGGAAGTCAACGTGTCCCGGCGTGTCGATCATGTTGAGCATGTAGGTCTGACCGTTGTGCTCGTAATCGATAGTGACAGCCGAGGCCTTGATGGTTATGCCGCGCTCGCGCTCGAGATCCATCGTGTCCAGAAGCTGGTTGCGGAACTCTCGCTGGGTGATCGCCCCGGCGCGCAAAAGCATGCGATCGGCAAGAGTGCTCTTGCCGTGATCTATGTGCGCAATGATACTGAAGTTTCGAATATACTGCTGGTCCATCTCCCAATTGTATCCAATTTTCGCAAAGTTACAACCATTGCCTCACACGCAGATGACACAGAGCCGTCGATAGGTTAGAATCCTGAGCGTAAATGACCTCCAAGAAGCCCCCTGACACTATCGACGCGCCAGCCTCTCCGGCCGTCAAAATATGCACGGTGATCCAGTGGACATCGCTGGCCCTGGCGATAGCTCTCGGCGTGGCGCTGTCGTGGCGAACTATCACCGGAGCCGACATCGGCTGCCACCTGGCATACGGCGGGCACCTGCTGGACACCGGCGAAATCATCGACTCGAACATGTTCATCTACACCGACTCGGCGCCGCAAGGCGACTACGCGATGGACTTCGCGCCATCCAGTTGGTTCGACGAGCAAGAACGCCTGAGATTCCCCAACGTAACCTGGGCCAGCCAACTCATCTTCGCCGCGGCCTATCGCGCCGGCGGTCCCACAGGCGTGTGCCTGCTGCAAACCGCGCTTGTGGCGATGTTAATGACGCTCATAACCGCGGCGATGCTGAAAACCGGCGTGAGGCCCTGGGCTGCGGCCATCGGCGTGGCGATTGCGTCACTGGCGGTCCAGGCCAGATTCATGCATCGCCCGGAACTGTTCGGCTACGTGATAATGGCCGCTCAACTCTGCATACTCATCGGCCCCAGGCTCGGCAGATACTCCCTGATCGCCCTGCTGGCGCTGCAGTGCGCGTTCGTCCAGTTGCACAGTTCGTGGCTCTTGGGCATATTCCTGACAATGTGCTTCCTGGCCGAGCGGATCGCCAGACTGATCTGGGCCCGCTTCATCTCGCGAACCGGGCAACCCTCAGACGGACAATGGAAATGGCTTATCGGCGTGCTGGCCGGACAACTGGCCATGGCGTTCGTGAGCCCCTGGGGCTGGCGAACGGCGATGCTGCCGCTGCAGATGATGTGGTATCTGAAGGTCAATAATCTCATGCCGGCCGGGCAAACCACACACCCGTGGTCCCAGATCAGCGAGATGTACCCGTCCCTGGCGCCGATCTTCGCCGGATCAGTTACTTCCGCGGCGTTCAGAGCATCTCTAGTATTAACTGGAATCGCAGCGGCCTGCGCCGCCGGAACCAGACGCTGGAGCTATCTGTTGCTGCTTGGCGGGATGGCGATGATGTCGATGCAGGTCAGGCGAAACATCGGACCCGGCGTGGTGATACTCGCGCCGGTTTCCATAGCGGCGATATGGGCCGTCGGGGCCAGGCTGCCGGCCCGATGGCGCGACAATCGCACCGCCAAACTATACGGAGTAATCCTCATCTCGGCGGCCACACTGCTGACGTGCTCGTGGTTCATCTTCTCGGTAGTCACCAACCGCCTCTATTCCAAACAGGGAATCGGGCCGCGGTTCGGGCCGGGGATATCGCGAATCGACGTTCCGCTGGAGGCCGGCGAGTATCTAAAGACGCTCCCTCGCGGCACGCGTGTGTTTACGACGTTCGGCCAGGCGTCCAACGTGCTGTTCTTCAGCCGCAACGATGAAGGCTACTGCGAATTGCCGGTGTTGGGCAACGGATGGGCCTGTCCGCCGCGGAACATGGACACCGTCCGTCTGATCGCCAAGGGCAAGAAGCCTTTCGCCCCGTTCGCGCAGAAATACGGCGTGGGCGCAGTGGTCCTTAAAGTCGATAAGTCCTCGGCGCTGCTCACGAAAATGCTGCAGTTGTCGCGACAATGGGAGCTGCGGTACCTCGGCGCCCGAACCGTGGTGTTCGCATCGAAGTCGCTGGACTCCAGCCCGCCGCTGATCGTCGAGTCCAAACCGTTCATCGCCAGGCTCGAATCAATGGACTCGGTGAAGGTCTACCCCCTGCAGGCGGCCGCCCGAACGCTGCAGCACATGAACTGGTTCGATTTGTCGATCGAAGTCGGCACAAAGGCCACCCGCGCCGACCCGGAGTACAAAGGCGTCTGGGACGTGCTGGCCGTGAGCTACGCACTGAGGGCCAAGGCGCTGATGGCGGCCGGCGATCGGTCATGCCTCAGCGATTTCCGCCATGCCAAACACTGCTTCGAAGAAGCGATCATTCGTAATCCGGACTCCAGGGACCTTGCCGCCAAGCTCCGCAGCGTCAACGAGACACTGAAAAAAATCGATCGATAATCTCCTCCCAACCCTGACACAACCCCCTCTAGAGGTTATAATTACAGTGAACTGCGGGAAACCGCCATGCTGCAAGGGGCGTTCTATGACCAGAGGCGTATTTCTGTCTATCGTGTTGGTGCTGGCGTTCGCTGCAGGCTCCGATTATTCAAATGCAGAGTTAGAGTTGTGGCGGACCGACAAGAAGCCCACGAGCATATTTCAAGCCCGCCTCAAGTTGATATACCAGGCCATTCATACTGCCGAAGAACTCAAGGCGTCGGAAAACATAAGCGGTCCAAGGACGAGCGGCTTGAACTCTCACTACATTCTCCGCCTGGCCGATCGGCTGTCAAAATTTGATAAACTGTGGAGTAGCCCCGATCTGAGCCCGGCAACTCTGAACAAGGCCGTCGGATCCGACTCCGACCCAAAAACGGTCTTCATCATCTGTGAAATGCTGGATCATTCCAAGCCGAGTATTCGCCTGGAAGCCGCGAAACTGCTGACCAAACCGCCGCACAATCGCCCTATCGCCGCGGCGCCTTTGCTGGCGGCGCTAAAGAGGAACAACTATCCGCTGATCGGCTTGCCGGACCGCAAGACTCAACTGGCGTATCGAAAGGCGGTCTGGAACGCCCTGGAGAAGATCACGGGCATCAAGCTTATTCCAATCAAGTCGAAATCGACAACCAAACCGTCATCCGAGGAGGAACCCTGC
>CAYMSH010000074.1:0-19535 GCA_964392945.1 uncultured Planctomycetaceae bacterium
CACGGGCCTGAGCGCGGTGCGCTACGGGCCGGTGATGTACGCCGGCGACGGCGTGGACCAGGACATCACGGGCAAAATCCGCCCCAACACGCCTCTGACTCTCGAGTGGAAAGGCGACTTACTCGGCGGAGTAACGATCATGAAGGGCTGGTGGCGCGACGGCAAACGATTCACGGCGATCCCGTACTACGCGCGGAACAACCGCAACGCCAAGGCGGGCAAAGGAAAATCCAAGACCTCGATGATCTGGATCAAGGACGAATAGGCGATCGGCGGAGCCGGCCGGCCGGATTAGATCAATCCAACGTCGATTTTACTATCTTGCCCTCGCACTGCGCGCTTACGTCGCTATACGAACCGAAGAAATTCGAGTCTGAATCCAGCCACAACGTGATCCGATACAGATCCTCCGGGCTGAGTTTCAGGTCGTTGTGTCCCTTTTCTATCTGCTTGAACAGAGCCGACGCGCGGGCTCCAAACTTGCCGGGAATGGTCTCCGGAGTCACAAAACGGTTCCAACCGGTCATGTTCCCCGAATCATAGTAGAAGGCGTACTTGGCGAGGCTCTCGTAGGACTTGTACCAGCGGAAACGGTGTCCTCCCCAATCGCCCCGGGTCAAGTCGGGAGCCTTTTTGTTCTTATTTCTCTTCTTCTTGTGACAGGGAACGCACTTGCGATCCAGGACCGGCTGAACCAGGCGCGGGAAACTAAACGGATTGCTTCCGTCGACGTCCGGTTTGATCTTCGACGCCGATCGCTTCAGCGCCTGGGCCACGCGTTTGGGCGGGGACTGAGTCTTCTGTCTGCTTTCATGACAGCCGCGACAGGTCAACTTCTCGCCGGGATGGAAGTACATGCCGCTGCGCATGGACTGGACCGCCAGGCCGCGTTTATCCAGGGCTTGAACGTAGAGCAGTTTCTTTGTCGGAGCCATGAATCGGGCGCTTCCGTCGGCTTCGACAGGAACGGTCCCCAGCACGGCGCGGGCGCCGGCCCCGGAAGCGTATCCTATCTTGGGGCTGTTCTTGCTCGGGGCCGTTGGGATCCGAGGGAAGAGTTGATAAATGCGCAGCGATTTTATGACCGTACCTTTCGGCCAGGGGTGACGACTGTCATAGACGTTCAGGAGCGTAACTTCGGCCAGATCGCCGGCCGTACCCTCGGGAGCCGAAGAGGTCATACCACGCGGTATCCCAACTGCCGTGGCGTGCGGAATGACCGGCGGCCTGCGCGTGGGGCGCACCGGAATAGGACTCAGAAGCGAGACCTTGGGATCGCGCCAGAGCAGTTCCTTGTTACCGAACGCGTCAACGAGGTACATGCCGTAGTGATTCCTCATTCCGTAGTTGGCCTCAGCCATCGGTGCATAGACGCACAGGCAGTACTTCTCATCGAGCGGCCAGGGTGTGGCGTACGGGACCCGCCCGCCCCTTTCACGCGATTCGGCTTCGGGGAAAGGAGCCTCAGGGGTGAAGCGTTTTACCGGGGCCATACGGTTGTCATCAGGTATCGCAGGATCGATCAGGATGATCGATCCGTAGGACTGGTAATGATGCCCGGTCGCGATGGCCATGTATTTCCCCGATTTGGGAATCGGCTGGAGATTTATCTCCATGTGCGGTCCGATCCGCGGAGAGACACGGTAGTTTCCATGGATGTCACGAGCGTCCCGGCCGTCCGGAGCGGTGATCCAGGGATGATGCGCCTGGTTGAATCCGCGGTCAATATAGTCCCATCTCGTGTAGACCAGCATACCGTCGCGATTCACCGCGGGCGACCACTCATTGGTCTCGTGATAACTAAGAAACACGATATCGCTTCCGTCGGCGTTCATCGACGCAAGTGTATAGGAAAGCACTGCGTTGCTAAAACAACGCCCATTACCGCCCCGCCGTTCGGAGATGAACGCTATCCGTCCGCTCGGCAACCAGCAGGGGTCGAAATCGTTGTACGGTCCGACGGTCAGTTGCGTCAATCCCTTACCGTCAACGCCGACGCGGAAAATATGGAATCGCGGTTCGGCCGCGTCCTTCAGAGGCGCAAACGAGAACAGGATGCTCTTGCCGTCATAAGACAGACACGGCGAATGGAAGCCTCCCGGCGGGAGCGTCTTGCCCTTGTACGGTCCGTTGGCGCATATGGATTTCTCAAGCACATTACGAACAACCGGTTTGGTGAACGCCTTGTCGCAGATATACAACCCGCCGACAACGCCCTTCGGACAAGCATTGCGCCCGAACCGCTGCCAAACCATGTGATCCCCAAGATGTTCGTTGTATGGAAGGAAGGGTCTTTTCACGAAGAGGATCTTGTCAAATCTGAGCAGAGGATTGGCCAACGCTATGCGCCTGCGAAGCTTGCAGGCGGCGTGGAACTTCTTCAGTCGAGCGTCCTTTTCTCTCAGATCGAGACTCTTAGCCGCCGCCAGCAGTTGCGTCAACTCATGGCGTTCGTTATCCAGTTTCGGGCCGCGCAGGCGACTTTGAATATCCTTCAGCAAGCTCTGAGTCCGTCGCAGAACGATGTCCAGCGGGTCGCGATCCTCGGCGAAAATGAGCGAGGCCTGGGAAGACGTCTGCGAGCGAATCTCATCCCATGTCGGATGATATCCCCGCCATGAACGGAGGTTGCCGGCATCGGAGGACTCGCCCCATTTGCGCATTGGATTGAATTGCTTGATGTGCTGCGCCAGCACGGAGTACTGCTTCTGGCGTTCGGCCTGAAGTTGGTCCGACCAGGCGGTGGCCGAGAAACAAACAACCGTAGCGAGCAAGAACCCGCGCCGCACAAGTTTAATGTTTAATCCTATGTCCATCAGGTATGAGTCCCTTCGTTCATTCGTTGGTGTTTGAACATTATATACCGTGCGGCCGGGCGCATCGTTTACTATTTCTTCGCATCTCCGCCTGGACCCGATCCGCAACCGAACATCGGGTTGATGTAGTCAACGGGCTCCTTCTCGGCTGCGCCGGCCGTCACGCAGGCCAGAGCGATCATCAGCGACGCAATCGTCATCTTGCAGGACATACCCGGATTCTCCCGAAGCGGCTTTGTTAATATCTGCCGGCGTCTGGCGCAGCAGCAGGCAGTTCGACGCCGAGCGACTTCAGCTCTCGCTTGAGTTCTCGGATGCGGCGATCGCGGCGCCATTGCTCGCTCCGCTTTCTAGTCTTCTCGTTGTCGGCCTGGCGTTGCTTGAAGTCGGGCATCCACTTGGACTCGGCGCGAATAAACGCCCAGTCGTCGGTGCGGAACGGAGCCACGGGCAGACCGCACAGACCGTAGGCGTTGGCGTTGGGCTGGCTGGCCCATGCGTAGCGAACGGCGACAGGTTTGGGAACATCCGGACTCCAGACCTCCAGGCACTCTTTGGCGACGTCCTTGTCGTCCTTGACCGAGCGCACCTTGACCTGGGCGGGGAAGAAACGCCGATCGGCTCCGGCGATGAGGAAGCCGCGATACTCCCGCGCACGATCGGACAGGGGCAATCGCTTGTACCACTTGCCCGCGCGGCGGTCCTTAATGATCGGATCGAAGTCAAAGTACAGCAGCGCCTTGTCGCCGTCGATCTTCAACTCGCGGTAGATCGGCGCGGTGTGGTAGACCCCGCCCTTTCCTCGCGGCTTGGCGCCGTAACCGTAGGCCGTCGCGATAGCCCAGCGAGCGGCGCGTTCGCCGACGTCGCGTTTGCGGCCGGGGTGCATGTTGTCCTCGCCGAGATCGTGAATCGAGATCAGCCCTGTCCCCGGCGTGCTGCGGAACGTGCGGAAGTGTACGTCGCGAATGTGCGTGTAGTTGTGCCTGTGGGTCATTTCCGCCTCGGGCTCCGGCAGAGTCGCCATCGCCTTGTTGCCAGCCAGCGATATGATCCCGAACGGCAGTTTCGGATCGCCGAACGCCTTGCGCCAATCGGCGATCACGCAGGGGAAGCTGTAGCGATAGCCCTCGTAGGCGTCGAACGTGTTGTTCTCGCCCTGGTAGAACAGAAAACCGCTGATCGACAGGCGCGAGATCGGCAGGATCGTGCCGTTATAGAATGCCCCGGCGTCCTTGCCTCGCTCCTTGAGAATGCCCTCCAGCTGCGGATGTTTGGCCATCGACTGGCGCGAGGCCCAGACCTCAGCGGTCGTCCCGCCGATTGACGTGTTGATAATACCGACAGGCGTCTTGAGAAACCGGCCCAGCCGCACGCCGAAGTAGTACGCGACCGGCGCTATGCGGCGGAGTTCCATCTTATCGTGAACCAGCGGCTTCCATCCGTCGCGAGCGGGCAGATCGGTCATGGGCTCGTGGGCTATTTTGCCCTCGACGCGCGTATAGCGAACTGACGGGCTGTCGGCGCTGGGCCACTCTACGTCCTGGTTGTGGTGCCCTCCCGGCGCCATATTGCTCTGCCCGCCGCATACCCATACCTCACCGATAAGAATACCGCTGCGCTTTATCGTCTTCTCGCCGCTCTTGGCGCTCAGTTCAATTGGATCGAAGCTCGCCTTCATCGGCGCCAGTTCGACTTGCCAGGCGCCGTCAGCCCCCGCCGAGGTGCTCTTGCGAGACTCACCGAGGGCCACATCAACCTTGGCTCCGGCGTCGGCCCGGCCCCAGATGCGTATGGGCTTGCCTTGCTGGAGGACCATATCCTGGCTGAAGATGTTGGCCACGTGCAATTCCGCCAATGCGGCCTGGCTCGACAGCATGACGACAAACAGGCAAATCGCTATTTTTCTCATTATGCACTCCTATCAAAAAAACGGTTCTCTCGGTGCGCCCGGGCGTGGTCGACACGGGCCGCGGCAGCAATACTATAATGGCGCCAAGACGGCTACAAGAGGAATACTCCTACATCTCACGCCAAAACTCCTACCTTTTGCGCCACTGCGATATTGCATTCCCCCGATGGTTTGGTTAGGCTCCGGTGTGAAATGAACCGCCAATAGTAATATTGGCGATTTTCAGTACTGAAAGGGTCGATGATGGGCCAACGACGAGTAGCAGTGGCGATCGACATCCAGTGGCCGTACAAGTATCACGTCGAGGCATACGCCAGTTGCCAGGAGTATGCCGCCGGCGCCGGCTGGGATTGCACGATCAATGCGTTCGCCGAACACGCGATGAAGTCCGGCCGCCGCAATGGACCGTATGCCGGAGTCCTCGGGCGTATTTCGCCGCAACTTGCCGACGCGGCTCGTCGCTGCGGCGTTCCTACGGTCAACATCTCGATGAGTTCGCATGCTGAAGGTCTGCCGAGCGTCTTTCCCGACATAGAAGCCGCGGGCGCAATGGCGGCCAGACATCTGATGGCCAGGGGATTTCGCAAGTTCGGCCTTCTCGGTTTCTTGCGCGACAGGTCCTCGCCGCTGTATCTCAAGGGGTTTCGCTCGGAGCTCGCATCGGCGGGAGCCTCCTGCTCGACGCATCGGTGCGCGCCGAACAGCGCCTTCATGTCCAGGACCTGGCCGGCGTTCATAGACAATCTTTCGGCGTGGATCGACACGTGGACTACGCCGATCGGAATCTACGTGGAGCGAGACCTGATGTGCCGCTTCCTGATAGACCTATGCCGGGAGAAGGGACTCAGCGTGCCCCACGACGTTGCGATAATCGGCACGGGCAACGAAGATGTCATCTGCGCCTCGCCGCCGCCGACCCTGTCGAGCATTGACCTTAACTACACCCAAGTAGGTCGCCAGGCCGCGGCGTTGCTGGATCGCCTCATGGACGGACAGGAGCCGCCGACCCAACCGCAATTAGTCGCGCCAGCAGCGCTGATTCCGCGCCAATCGACCGACTCGTACGCCGTGAGCGACCCGACAGTGGCCCGCGCACTGCGGTTCATCGCCGAACACGGACACGAAGCGATCAACGTAGACGACGTAGCGGTCGCCGCACACGCGTCACGCCGCTCCCTGCAACGCCGCTTCCAGGAAGCAACGCAACGGTCCATTACCGACGAGATTACTCGACTGCGGACTGAGCGATCCAAACGACGCCTGGTGGAGACCGACGAACTGTTGAAGAACGTGGCCGCGGATTCGGGCTTCAGCAACTTAAACCACTTCTACCGCACGTTCGTACGCATCGAGGGGATCTCGCCAAAGGAGTACCGCAAGCAGTATCGGCGGGAATCCTGACTTCTGGTTCGCCGGGCTGTTGGCGGCCCATGCCGCGGCGACGGCAACGGCATTTAGCCACGGATGGCACGGATTACACGGATGTTTTAACCAACGGCCAACGGCATGGCGCCCTGGCCGTGTCGTTTTCGCAGTTGTCATTAACTTTCCGTGCCATCCGCGCCATCCGTGGCTAAATGCCGTAGCCGCAGCCTTTGCCGTTGCCTTTTCCTCCGCCTTTGCCGTAGCATACGCCTAATCCGAGTTCACCCATGACTAAGGAGTTTCTTATGGCAGGCAAGTATCTTGTCGGTATTGACGTGGGAACCACAGGCGCCAAGACTATCATCTTCGATGACAAGGGGCAGGAAGTAAGCGTCGGATACACCGAGTATACGTGCCACTACCCGCAACCCAACTGGGTCGAGCAGGACGCCGAAGAACTGATCGAAGCGGTATTCGAAACCAATCGCCAGGCCCTGGCCAAGGGCGGCATAGATCCCTCTGAGATCGCGTCGATCGCTGCGTCTTCGCAAAGAGGCTGCTGCGTGTTCGTCGGCCATGACGACAAGCCGCTGAAGATGATCTCATGGCAGGATAACCGAACGTCGGACGAAGTGGCCGAGATCGACGAGAAGCTCGGCGGCGACGAGTATTACAAGATCACCGGCATGCCGAACACGCCGACCTGGCTGCTGCCGAAGATCCTGTACGTCAGGAACAAGGAGCCGGAGCTGTGGGACAAGACCAAGAAGCACGTACAACTCCAGGACGTGATCCTGAAAGCCATGGGCGCCGACGACTACTACTCCGACGAATCCGGGATCGCCCTGACCGGATTCTGGGACACCGATAATTTCTGCTGGAGCGACAAGATCATCGACACGTTCGGGATCGATCGGGACATGATGCCCAAGGTCCTGCCCTCGGGAACGCACGTCGGCGGGATATCCAAACAGGCATCCGAACGAAGCGGGTTCCTCGAAGGCACGCCGATCTGCATGGGCATTGGCGACCAGAACAGCGCCGCGATCGGGGCGGGAGTTGTCTATCCGGGCATGCTGTCGGTCTCTCTGGGCACCGGCGGGATGGCCGTGGCGTTCCTGGACCGCCAGTACCGCGATCCGGAAGGCCAGACCATAATCTGCAATCACGCGCTGCACGGAAACTGGCAGTTTGAAGGTCTTCAAAACGGAGCGGCCGGCGTGTTCCGCTGGTTCCGCGACGAAGTGGCCACGCTGGAAAAAGCCCAGGCCGAGGCCGGCGGCTCCGACGTGTACAAGAAGCTCAACGAGATGATCGCCGACATCCCGACAGGTTCCGGCGGGCTGCTGTGCATGCCCTACTTCGCCGCGGCTGCTTCGCCGAGATGGAATCTCGACGCTCGCGGAATGTTCGTGGGGCTTACTTTCTCCCACGGCAAGGCCCACATGGCCAAGGCGTGCATGGAAGGGATCGCCCTGGAGCAGAAGGACATTATCCACAGCATCAAGGCCAACAATATAAAAGTCGACACCGCGCGGATAATCGGCGGCGCTACGAAGTCCGAGATTTGGAACCAGATCCAGGCCGACGCCTACGACATGCCGACTGAAACTCTGAATGTAAAAGAGGCGGGCTGGCTGGGTTGGGGGTTGGGCGCCGGGGGCGGCGTGGGGTGTTACAAGTTTTTAGGGGAGGCGGCCGACGACCTGGTCAAGTTCGACAAACGATACGAACCGATCCCGGCCAACGTGAAGGTATACGAAGAGCTGTACGGCATATACGTAGACATCTACGACGCCCTGGACGCCAACGGAGCCTACGCCCGACTGTCGAAAATGCAGGAAGCAGACTGATGGCCGACACCGCGAGCGAAAGATTGTTCGGGATTTACGAAAAGGCTCTGCCTGCGACGTTCAGTTGGGATCAGAAAACCAGGTCCGCCAAGTCCGCCGGCTTTGACTTCGTAGAACTGTGCATGGACGAAAACCCCGCTCGCATCGCGAGGCTGGACATGTCGCCGGCCGGGGCGAGAGAACTGGCGACAATCGCAAGCGACAACGGGCTGACTATGCATTCGCTCTGCCTGAGCGCGCATCGGAAGTTTCCGCTGGGCAGCATGGACGATCGAATAGTCGCCGAGGGCATCGAACTTACGAAGAAGACGCTCGACTTCGCCGACAACACGGGCTTGAAAGTTTTGCAGATCGCCGGGTACGACGTGTTCTACGAACAATCTTCGCCCGAGACGTACGCGAGATTCAGGCGCGGTTTGCGGACGATCGCATCGCTGGCCGAGGAACATGACGTAATGCTCGGCCTGGAGAACGTGGACACCGAAATGTCCAGGACGATCCGGCAGTGCATGGAGATCATTAACGAAATCGATTCGCCCCGCCTGGCTATGTATCCGGACTTCGCCAACCTCAGCGCCCAGGGCGTGGACTACCTGACGGATATCCCGAGGGCCCAGGGCCGCATCATCGGCCTGCACATCAAGGACACGAAGCCCCAAACGTATCGAAAGGTGAATCTCGGAGAAGGAACAGTGGAATTCGAAAAGATATTCGCCGTCCTTCGCCGGATGAACTGCGCCGTTCCATGCGTAATAGAAATGTGGAACGAAGAATCCCCCGACAGCACAGAAACAATCCGCTCAGCCCTCCAATTCGTAAAACAAAGAATCTAACGATCGCAACGTCCCACCTCCATATTCGCAGGGGTTTATATTTATTTTGAGCGGGGTTTATTCTTGACTCATGCCGGCGACGGAGCCACAATTATTACTAGATAGAGATCGTTACAAAGCTATCGTGCCGCGGGGTCGCGGGCGAGAGTCAATTGGTTCTGGGTTTGGCTCCAAGTTAATTGGGACCAGGGGATAAATATGATAGTCGATGCCGTTAGTTTGGACGGTGATTGTATGTCACTTCGTGTCGACTATATGTCGGCATGCACGAGCGACCCAGTTCGGGTGCACAATCTCCGGATTCAGTTCGCCAAGGGTTCGTGCCGGGGAATCTCCAAAAACTCACCAGAAACATATCGAGGTGAAATATGACAACCAACGGAGGTGGGGCCACGATTCTAATCGTGGGAGACGAGGCGAACGTTTTGTCGGCGATTGAGAACGCCATGACCGGCCAGTTGCCTGAATGCGAAGTATTGACCGCAGGCGATGCCGACGAGGCTATGGCGATTGCCGCCGACAGACCAATTGACGCAGCGTTGATCGATACACACAAACCGCAAATCGGCGGGATCGAGCTATGCCGCCGGCTGAGGTCCAATACCGCAACGGCGCACATTGCGATTATCCTGATGACCGCCCACGACGCCGGGCCGGGCGACAAGGACAGCGGACTCCGCGCCGGAGCCGACGATTTTCTCGGCATTCCAATCGACCAGACCGAGCTCATCGCCCGGGTATCGTCAGTAATCCGCATAAAGAAGAGCGAGGACAGGTTCCGGCGTCTTTTCGAGCAGTCAAACGATGCGATCTTCATCCACTCCCCCGAGGGCGAGATACTGGACGTAAACGAAAGAGCATGTCAAATGCTCGGATGGACCAAGGCCCAACTGCTGGAGATGTCCGTCCCGCAGCTTCATCCCGAAAGCGAGCTGGAGAAGGCCCACAGCGCCATGAAGAACATGAGCGATCTGGAATCGGTTCGCCTGGAGTCAGTTTTCAAGAGAGCCGATGGCGAACTTATCGACGTGGAGATCAGCGCCCGCATTGTCGACCCGGCCGCTGGAACCGTCCAGGGCGTCGCTCGCGACATCACTGACCGAAAGCGCCTGGAAGAGACCCTGCAAGCGGAAAGAGATTTCGCCGAAGGCATGATCGAGGCGGCCCAGGCCGTAGTTCTCGTCCTGGACACCGAGGCCAGGATAGTTCGCTTCAATCCGTACATGGAGAGAATATCGGGCTATAGCCTGGACGAAGTTCGGGGCAAGGACTGGTTCAGCACGTTTCTCCCGGATCGAGATCACGAGCAGATCCGAAAAGTGTTCGGTAACGCAGTCAGCAACATCCGTACGTGCGGAAACGTCAATTCCATATTGACCAAGACCGGGCGGGAACGCCGGATCGAGTGGTACGACAAAACGCTGAAGGACGCCAACGGCGACGTCGTCGGCGTACTTGCGATCGGGCACGACATAACCCAACGCGAAATAACCGCCGAGTCGCTGCGCGAGTCCGAGGCGACAAACCGCTCGCTGCTCGAAGGCTCGCCGGTATGCAACAAGATAATCGACCTGGATTTCAAGTTGCGGTACATGAGCTCTGCCGGCGTAAGGGACCTGAAGATTCCCGATATCCAGCCCTACTACGGGCAAACCTATCCGCCGGAGTTCTACCCCGAATCCATGCGGACACCGCTGGTCGAAGCGTTGAAACTCGCCATGGCCGGTTTGACATCGACCGTTGAAGCACCGGTGCGCGACATGGAGGGCGATATAGTCTGGTATCATACGACTTTCGTACCGGCCCTTGACAGCAGCGGGCAAGTCAAACACATCATCGGCTCCTCGGTTAACATAACCGAACGCAAACAGGCCGAGAAGACGCTGCTGGACAGCGAAGAACGCTACAGGCAAGTCGTCGCGACAACAACCGACGCGGTCATGATCTTCGACGCCGAAACGCGGGAGTTCATCGATGTAAACGAGGCGTGCACGACACTCTACGGCTACAGTCGCCGCGAGTTTCTCAATATGCGGCAGGACGACATCACCGCCGAACCGGCCGAGTCGGACCTCACGATCAGCCGCACCGTTTCGGGACAACTCCATCGGATCCCGTTGCGCTACCACAGGAAGAAGGACGGGACGACATTTCCCGTTGAGATATCGGCCAGCTCATTCGATCTGGCCGGGCGCCAGGTTGTCTGCGGGCTGGTTCGCGATATAACCGAGCAGAAACTGGCCGAGGCCAAGCTCCTCAGCAGTGAGGAGCGGTTCCGAACCCTGGCGATGTCTGCGCCGACTGGAATATACCAGGCCGACTCGGAAGGTAAGGGCGTTTACGTGAACCTCAAGATCTGCCAACTGACCGGTATGGATCCGAAAACCCACCATGGCGACGGTTGGATAGAGGCGGTTCACCCCGCAGACCGCCAGCACACTCGCCAGGCGTGGCAAAGGACCGTACGAGGCGAGTCCGATTTCCAGGGCGAGTTCAGATTCGCATCAGATAACGGCCGGATCACGTGGGTCTCCAGCTCAGTAGCCAGGATCACCGACCCCGACGGCGCAGTGACGGGATTCATCGGGACGCTGACCGACATCACCGAACGCAAGCAGGCCGAAGAGACGTTGCGAGAGAATGAACAGAAATATCGGACGTTGTTTGAGAACATGGCCCAGGGAGCGTTTTACCAGCGGAAGGACGGGGCGCTGATCGACGTGAATACCGCCGCCCTCAGAATGCTGGGCCTCTCTCGCGATCAGTTCATCGGCAAAACCCCGGTAGACAATCCCCAGCCGATTATTCGCGAGGACGGATCGGCCATTCAGTATCACGAATACGCATCGGCCAGGGCGCTGGAAACGGGCAAGCCGGTCCGAAATGAAATCGGCGGGTTCTACAACCAGCGAACGGGGAACTACGTATGGTTGAACGTTAACGCCATCCCGCAGTTCAGGCCCGGCGAAACCGAGCCCTACCAGGTCTTCGTAACACTGCACGACATCACCGAGCGGAGGAATCTGGAGACCCAGCTCCGCCAGGCCCAGAAGATGGAGGCCATCGGGCGCCTCGCCGGCGGGATAGCGCACGATTTCCGCAACCAGCTGACGATTATAGAAGGCTACTCCGACTGGCTGCTGTCGCACCTGCATGAAGACGGCGTTCACGCCAGATACGTCCGGCACATACTCGATGCGACCAACAGGTCCTCAAGGTTGACCGGACACATGCTGGCGTTCAGCAGGAGAGAGACCCTGGCCCCGACGGTAGTTGCTCCAATGACGCTTATCGAGGGCCTGCTCGAACCGCTCGGACACATGATCGGCGACAATGTGCATCTCGAAACCTGCGGTGCTGACGATCTGGACAACATCTGCATCGACACGGCACAGTTCGAGAACATGATGGTGAACCTGGCTGTCAACGCGCGACGCGATGGCCCAGGGAGGCCGGTTGACAATTGATGTAGCCAACATCGACCTGGACGCCGAACACTCCCGCAGGAACATGGACGTCCACGCCGGAAGATACGTGATGATAGCCGTCAGCGACACCGGCTCGGGAATGGACGAAGAAACGCGCAGAAACGCGTTCGATCCGTTCTTCACCACGAAACCAGCCGGACAGGGCACGGGGCTGGGCCTGTCGATGGTCTACGGTTTCGTCAGGCAAAGCGGTGGAGACATCACAATCGACAGCGAACCGGGACAAGGAACAACTTTCACGATTTACCTGCCGACGACAACCCAGCCGCTGGCCGACCCCTCGACAGACCAGAGCGAGCCGAGCGGCGATCGACCGCCTGGCGGCACGATCCTGGCCGTCGAAGACGATGACGACCTGAGGGGCATGCTGGTCGGAATCCTGCGTCAAAGCGGATATACCGTAATAGAGGCCGAAAACGCCGGTAAGGGACTGACCCTGGGAAAGAACTATGAAGGACAAATCGACCTGTTGATCGCAGACGTTGTCATGCCCGGCAACAGCGGCGTCGAACTGGCCAGAGACCTGCAGGAAGCCCGCCCGGAAATGGCGGTGCTCTTCATATCCGGATACGGAGACAGCGAACTGCTGACCCAGGGCCTGGCCGACTGCGGAGCCGAACTCCTTGTAAAACCATTCGGGGCCGACGAACTGCTCAACGCGGTTAACCGCATATTGGCGTAAGCACGACGACACCTTGCCTGCCGGGGGATTCTACGGACTCTCCGGGCTCGCTGCGACTGGCCCTGTCATTGCGCATGGATCTTGAGACCGCTCACGGGCTTGCCGTTGGGCTTGAGGATGCGGCAGCAGAAGCCCCAGTCGCCGCTATGGTCTATCACCTTCAGCATGAGAACGTTCCAGCCGGCCGACAGGCTGGTCTTGACTTTGTCGTTCCCGGCCGTCAGACCGCGAGATTGGTTCGCGCCGTGGATGTACTTGCCGTTGAGCCAGACTTTAACCGCATCATCGCTGCCGAGTTCCAGCCTCACCGGCTGGGCTTCCGGGGAATATACGCGTGTCCGCACGTAAACCGCACAATTGTCGACCTTGGAAATCGTGGCGTTCAGATCGAGGGCCCAATGTCCCTTACGATACGGTAGCGGCCGCCAGGCGACGGATTTGTCGTTCTTCTCCGGATCGAACGCAACGCCAAACAGTTCCGGACCGCTCCGGCCGGAGTAAGGCCCCGCCACGACCCACGTCATGATGAAGCCATTGTGTTCCGGGATGTTGCGCGGGTTCACTTTGGGAGGCTTATCGATCGCAACAACAGTCGTCGCCTGCGGAGCCAGCGGCTTGATGACGGTGCGTGCGATCCTGCTGGGCCGCCATCCCTGGCGAAACGATCGAGCGCGGAGCGTGGCGCCTGGTTGGACGACGAGGCGGCCGTTCCATTTCCAGGACTCTCGTGTGGGCTCGCTGCCGTCGGTCGTATAGTGGATGTCGGCTCCGCTGGCGGAGCAGGCAATGACGATTTCGATTTCACCATTGCTGGTCCGGCGTCGGGAGGGAAACGTCGGGCTGGCCAGTTGTCGCTGCATCATACTTCTCGGCGGAGTTTTGCGAGCAGTTTTCGGCGGCTCCGGAGACCGGACCCTGGCCGGCGGTCTGGGGGCCTTGACCAGCGGCTGGCTCTGCGGTCGGCCCCGGAAGAATATCGCCCAGGTCACAAGGCCCGCAATCGCCATCACCGCAGCGACAGCGAGCATCTTACCGGGAAAAGCCCGACGCTCCACGCGCCGCTCCGGCGGGCGGGCGGCGTCTGTCTCCAGGGTCGATTCCACGCCGACGGCCAGACACGCCTTGCCCAGATCGACCAGCAATTCGTCGTAGTTCTGGTATCGCCTGGCCGGATCCCTGGCCAGCATCTTGGCGATCATCCGCGTCGTATATGGGCTTAGACCCCGCCGAACGGAGGCGAGATTCGGAGCCGCTTTCTTCACGCGAGCGTTAAGCACATCGGCCCCAGAGGCTCCGTCAAACGGGGGGGCGCCGGCCAATCCGTGGAACAGCGAGGCGCCGAGGGAGTACATATCCGAACGAAAGTCCGGCGAAGCTGCACCGACCTGCTCCGGGGCGACGTAATACGGCATATCGGCCGCCGCACCGGCCTGGACCTTCGCGCTGCCGAACCTGGCGATGCGAAAGTCCACGAGTTTGACCCTGCCTCTTTCGTCCAGCACGATATTGTCGGGTTTTACATCGCCGTGGATCAGCCCGACTTTGCCCGCCGCTCGTAGCGCCCGGACCACGCCAGTGGCGAATTCCAGCACGAGCGTTTCTTTCAGCGGCTGACCGTCCGCAAGCATGCGGCCCATGGATTGACCGTTGACCAGTTCCATCACAATGTACGGTTGGCGTTTCTCCTGGCCGATCGAAAACACCCGCATCGCATTTGGATGATCCAGGCGCGCCAGGGCCCTTCCTTCGGCCAGGAAATCCTTAATGCGTTTGGTGTCCCGCCCGAGAGAGGCTGACATGATCTTGATCGTGACGTATCGCCCGAGGGCCTTTTCGAAACCCTTGTAAGTGCCCCCCATGAGCCCGAGACCCAGTTCCTTCATCACTACGTACGGACCGAGCCTGCCCGGGGTGGTGAACGTCGCGCCGCAGTTGGGGCATGTCGCCGTCGAAAACACCTTCAGGACCGAAGTGTCTACAACGGTCTTGCACTTGTGGCACGCCGTCCTGGCGGCGCTGTCTACCTTGACATCTATTGATCCGTCCTGACCCATCGGCTACCTGAATAACTGCCGGCGATACTTACTTCGTACCGAAACACCGCACAACGCCTTCTTCGGTACTGACAAAGAGTTTTCCATTGGCCGCCGACATACCGTCCCAGACCGTCGGCGAGTCCAGCTTGTACTGGCCCAGCGGCTTACCGTCTTTGGCGCTGACTACCGTCACCAGACCGCCCATTCGCCCTTCAAACGCGGCGTACGGATCGCCCGGGAGCGTGTTGATCGGCATTGTGCCGAGGAACAGGTTGTCACCGGATTTCACCATCGCACGCGGACGAACCGACAGGCCCGCGCTCCACGAAGAACCGGCGGGAGCGGGTTTGCCCTTCGAACCTACGCCAAAGTCGGGCTTGGGCTTTTCATTTTCGTCGAACGGCGTGTTGGGCTTCTGGAACAGGTTGTATTTCCCGCCCCCGCCTTGCCGCTTGACGCCCCATACGCCGTAGTCGTCGTAAACCATCATCAGTGCGAACGGAACGCCGGACTTCTCGCGGCGATTGCCGTTAACTACCCACGAATACGCGACGCCGACTTTGCTGAAATCGCCGGTGCCGAGCACAAAGTGCGATCTGTGATTCTCGGTTCCGTCGAGCATGCCGGAAGTCGAGAACAGGTGCCGGGTCATATCGTCCTGCTTGACGAGCATCGAATCGAATTTCACGTGATGCATGAACACATTCCTGCCGTCAGTGCTGAGCACGTCCCGCACCGACCCGCCGGCCATCGAAAACGCGTCGCTCTTGTCAGAGGCTCCGTAGGTCTTGTAGTCAGTCGTATTCTGCGAGACTCGCGAGTTGTGCTCCGGCTTGGCGGTGTCTTTGCCCTCGCCGATCTTGGGATGAGCGCTTTCGAAATGCGACCTGCAGACGATCCGCCCTGTCGCCGGATCCAGCCCGTAAAGATCGATTCCCGAATCGAGCCACGTCGATCGGCCGGCGGTGCAGTAGACCAGGTCCTTGAACACCAGCACGCTGCCGTGAACCGGCCAGAGCGATTCGACCTGCTCCATGGCGATGGTCTTGACGTCGGCGCGTGCGGCCTGGAATCGCCAGACCAACTCGCCGTCGCTGAGGCGCAGGCAGTAGACCCAGCCGTCGGCGCTGCCGAAGATCGCCATGGACTTGTAGATCGCCGGCGGCGAATCGACCCGACCGGCTACGGCGTATCGCCAGAGGACCTTGCCGGTTTTTTCGTCGAGGGCGTATACCGCCCCGGCGTCAACGCCGGCGATCAGCACCTTGCCCAATCCGACTACGGGCTGGGAGAGTTTGCCGCCGAGTTTTGCTTTCCAGACTCCGCCAAGCTCGGCGGGGACCAGCGTTTTGGCGATACCGCTGCGAAGATCATCATGCCTGTACTGGGGCCAGTCCTCACCGCCTGTAGCCGCGCCTGAAGCCGAACCGAACGCAGGCCCCTTCCAGAGCCTCTTGTCGTCCGACAACTTGGGCGCCGCTTGCGAACCGCGGGCCGGAGCCAACGCCCAGAAACCCCACAGTTTCGATTCCATATAGCAGCCGCACGAGTGGCTCGGGGCGTACGTGAGCCCGTTGGCCGGCAGCATTCCGTACTGGCACGTGCCGCGGACCCAGTTGTTCCGCGAGTGTTCCTCGCCGGTGATGTTCATCATCTCGATCCCGCGCTTACCGGCGATGATGTAGTTTGACGTAGCCTTTTCGCGATAGCAGCGATGATGGTGCCCCGATGTCTGCAGATCGACCATGATCGTGTTTCTCTTCTTGACCTGGCCGGTGCGCAGATCGAGTGCGACGCTGAAGTCGTCGACCGGCGGCGGCGCGACTGAATCTCGCGGATGCGAGCCGGTCCAGACCAGCCCGTCGATCACGAATACGTCCATCGGCGCGTGGAAACCGGCGCCCTTCTTGTATCCCCAGAGGCGTTTGCCGGTCTTGGCCGAGATCGCGGTAAGCCCTTTGGACAGATTGCACAGCACCACGCCGTCGGAAACGACCAGCACGTACTTACCGTAAGTTACCCCGCCGCGCCGACGCCTGCGAGGCTTGGCCGGCTTCTTGCCTGTCTTGACCGGCTTGGGAGGATTTGCGACAGGAATTGTCCCGTAGGCCCAGGCCTGCTTTCCAGACTTCAGATCGAGCGAGATTACGCCGTCGGCTCCGACCTGCACATACGCGTTGGCGCCGTCTGACCCAAGCGTCTCAGTCATTATGTCCTGTTGCGACAGGGACCAGAGTTCCTTTCCGTCGGGAACGTTAATCGCAACGATCGTCTTGTTGTTAGGGAACTTGAACCTGGTCTTGAAGTCCGGGTGTCCCACGGCGTGTGCGGCGACCGGGGCGCCCTTGACAACCAGCAGCGTATCACCGACAAGAACTATCTCCTCGGCGCCTGTGGTGTTTTCGAACGTACGGAGCGTTTTGCCGCTGATCGCGTCGAGTTCGGAAACCGCAGCACTGAGACCCAGCGGTGCGTAAACACGATCGCCCCGGGCGACCAGCAGCCTCGTGACCTGCGCCGGACCGGATCGGAAGCGATTCTTGTGCGAGGTCCAATTCTTGATCTTGCTCTTCCAGAGCTGCACGCCGCTGAATGCGTCCCGCGCGACGATAGTCCACTTGCCCGGCACGGCGTTGCTGGCGGCGGTCGATTCGTCAACGATATAGAACAGCCTGCCTTTAGCTGTGACTACCGCCGAGATGCTGTTGAGCCCGTGGTGCGTTCGGGTCCATCGCGGTCCGCTGAGCCACTGCATGCGCCTCGGCGGGCCGACTACGGTGTCGTTGGCCACTGCGTTATTGCTCGGATTGTGCAGGTAGTGGGTCCACTCGTCGATATTCTTGCGAGGCTTGGTGATCTTTTCATCGCCAACGATCGCCACCCCGCCAGGCGCCAGCACGCGCAACATCTCGGTCTTCGGAACCTGGTGAGCGTTGCTGACTACCAGGAGGTTCACGAGATTGTCGGTGTACGGCAGCGTCTTGCCGTCAAACGAAGCGGCCTGCACTTTGCCTGTAAGACCCGCCGCCCCGGCCGCAGCTCGTGTCTTGACTACGTTGGCCGGGTCGGTGTCGATGCCCTCCACGAGAAAGCTGTCGCTGGTCCGCAATGCGGTCGTTATCTTCCCGTCGCCGCACCCCACGTGTACGACAAACCCGCCGCTGACGCCGGAAGATTTGGCCTGTTCGACCAGCCCGGCCCTTGCGCACAGAGAAACCGACAACAGCATCGTAAGGCAGATCAATTTTCGCGTCATAGTACTGTTTTCCTTGAAGCTAGTTACCAAAACATGCTACAGATCCGTCCCTGGAGCTCAGGTAGATCTTTCCGCCGGCGGCCGACATTCCGTCAAACGAAGGCATCGCCGACAGCTTGATTTCCGACACGGTCTTACCGTCGACGGCGGACACCACCCGCAGGAATATGCCCTTGGCGCCAATGAAGCCCGACAAGGCCTCCTCCTGGTTGGCGAACGAAAGAATCTTGGCGTCCTTCTTGCCGATGTCAACCGGACCTGCGACGACGAGCTTGTCCGGGCCGAGAACCATCGCCCGGACGATCAGCGATTTGGCCTCCGACCAGATGGGCGGAGCCTTCTTCGGTCCGCTCGGTCGGCGTCGTCGCCTCTTCTTGCCTTTTGCGGGCGCTTTCTTCGGAACCGGTTTCGGTGCGGGCGCAACTTTCGGCGCGGCTTTCCTGCCGACTCGGAACAGGTGGTAGGCGTCGGCCTTGTGACCAACGGCGCCGCCGACAACCTTCTGGCGACCGTAACCGTAGATATTGTCCTTGTTGAAGCAGAGTATGCGTCCGGCGGGGAATGAACCGGCCGCCCTGACCCACTGGCTCCACCCGGCTCCGGGCTTGCCCTTGCCGACGACCCAATACGAGCGGACGAACCAGTCCTCGCCCAGCATACCGGCGATGGTGAACAGGTGATTGCCCGCCTCGGCAGTCCGCTGACCCTTGCGATCGAAGGCGAAGTATTTCAGGTACACATTTTCGCCGTCGCCGACGAGAACGTCGGAAGTCGAGCCGTCCATATTGAACCCGGACTCTTTGGTAAGCTGCTTGCCGGTCTTCGGATCGAGATGGTACAGCAGCGTTTTGGACAACTGCTTGCCGCTGGCCGGATCGATGCTGTACAGCACTATCCCGCCGTCGAGATAGGTCGATCGACCGGCGCTGGCGTAGATCGTGTCGTTCTGGACGAGAATGGTTCCATGCACCGGCCAGAGCGATTCGATTTGACCGTACGCGTTAACGAGCCGTTCAGTCGGAGCCGCACGGAAACGCCACACGAGCTTTCCGTCGGCGGCCGTCAGGCAGTAGATCCACCCATCGGCGCAACCGAACAGGACCGTTGACTTGTAGATCGTCGGCGAGCTGTCGATCCGTCCGCCGGCGGTGAACTTCCAGATTTCCTTGCCGCCGTCGGCGTCCAGGGCGTGAATCGTGTGAGTATTGGTGCTGGCGACAAACAGCTTGCCGCCGGCGATGATCGGCTGGGTGATCTTCCCGCCGAGAGTGACGGACCATTTCTTCGCCAGCTT
>CAYMSH010000075.1:0-7437 GCA_964392945.1 uncultured Planctomycetaceae bacterium
GCGCCTTTGCGTACGCGTGGCATGATGCGTCTCCTGTGTTTGGCGGTCAGCGGACTCTCGTTCGAGAAGTTCCTGCCGGTGTTCCCGGCCGCCCCAAAGGGCTCCCACTGGACCAGCTATTGTGTGTTATTCTTAATTCTTGATCGACTTACAATCCGAGAAGCTTCTTGGCCTGCTTTGAAAAGCCTTTGCTCAAGGCGTATTGCAGACGGAGTCTTCGATTCTTCTTGGGAGAGTTCGTTGACTTCAGGTGGCTCGAACCGCCTTTGCGCACCATGACTTTACCTCGCCCGGTGATCTTTACGCGTTTGGCGATCGACTTGCGTGTCTTCATTTTTGGCATGATTACGACCTTGGCTTACTGTTAATCCCTCATGCGTCCGTCGCTGCGAGGGCTTGGGTCTGTTAATAAAAGCACCTTGCTCTTTGGGAACAAGGATACAGAATTATGCTTATTCCGGTTCGTTTGTAAAGGGGCTAACGGAAATATTCTTTGGTATTTACGAGAAAATTCCCGTCTACACGCAGAGTTACCGTCGGCGCCGGTTATCGGACCGTCGGAATTGACGAGGCCAAACAGCTAGTCGCGTCGCACCTCAGCCGGGCAGAGCCGTCACGCCTGGGGCGGTTGGTCGCTCGGCGGGGCCGGTGCGGGCGCAGCTTCAGGGGCCTGGGCTTTGGCCGGATCGGGGATCTCTCCGCGAGCGATCTTCGCTGCGAGATTGGCTGCCTGTCGCTTCTGAAGCAGTTGCTGCTTGGTCAGCGGGGCGATGAGCATTGTTATGCGTCGTCCTTCTCGGCGGCTGCGATCGACCTTTCCGCAATCTTCCAGAGCTTCCTCGATCTGGTTGAAGATTCGCTGACCTTCATCGATGTGGGCAAGCTCCCTACCGCGGAATCGCAGGGAGAACTGTACTCTGTCGCCACGGAGCAGGAATTTCTTGGCTCGATTGACTTTGATCATGAGATCGTGAGTGTCGATCTTGGGCGTTTTGATGCGAACTTCCTTCAGCTCGGTCTCGTGGCGGTGAGCTTTGGCCTGGCGCTGCTTCTTGGCCAGATCGTACTTGTATTTACCGTAGTCGAGAATGCGGCAAACCGGGGGGGTGGCGTTTGGTACGACTTCCACCAGGTCCAGACCGGCCTCTCGGGCCATTGCCTGGGCATCGGACAGTGAAACGACTCCGGCCTGTTCTTCGTTCTGATCGATCAGGCGCACCGGAGAGACACGGATCCTGTCGTTGCGGCGGAGTTCGTTATTGTTGCGTGTGTCACGGCGAAACGGTTTAGCGATCTTCTTTCTCCTGTATTCTGTCGGCGACCAACTGGGCGCCTTTGGTTTCTATCTCCGCACGGATGGCGGAGATAAAGTCATTAACGTCTACGGCCCCGAAGTCACCTTCGGTGCGATGCCGTACAGCTACAGTACCTGCATCGGCTTCCTTTTGACCAAGAATAAGCATATAAGGCACTTTGTCCAGTGTGGCTCGTCGAATTTTTGCTCCTATTTTTTCCGGAGAATCGTCAAGCTCAACACGGATGCCGTTGTCTTTTAGAATTCTAGCCTGATCCGCGGCGTAATCGGCGCATTTTTCGCTGACCGGGAGGACCGCAACCTGCACCGGCGCCAGCCATAGCGGGAACGCTCCGGCGAAGTGCTCGATCAGGATCCCGATGAACCTCTCCGGCGATCCCAGTGGGGCCCTGTGGATCATAACCGGGCGATGGGCCGCGTTGTCCGAGCCGATATACTCAAGCCCGAATCGCTCAGGGAGGTTGTAGTCGACCTGGATGGTGCCGAGCTGCCATTCGCGACCGATGCAGTCATTTATGACAAAGTCGATCTTGGGTCCGTAGAACGCCGCTTCCCCAGGCTCTTCAGTATAATCCAGCCCAACGTTCTTTACCACGTTGCGAATGTTCTGCTCGGCGAGGTCCCAGTTGTCGCTATTGCCGGTGTATTTCGAGCTGTCGGGGTCCCGCAGGCCGATCCTGACGCGATAGTCGCTCAGGCCCAGAGTGTCCAGCACCAGCTTGGTAAGCTCCACGCACGAGGCGATCTCAGTCTCCAACTGGTCAGCCGAACAGAATATATGCGCATCGTCCTGGGTGAAGCCGCGTACCCGGGTCAGCCCGTTCAGCTCTCCGGACTTCTCGAATCGGTAGACCGTCCCGAACTCCGACAGCCGCACCGGCAGTTCGCGGTAGCTGCGTTGGGAAGATTTGTATATTTGAATATGGTGCGGGCAGTTCATCGGCTTGAGCAGGTAGCCCTCTTCGTCGCCGAGGTCCAGAGTCGGGAACAGCCCGTGCTCGTAGTAGGGATAGTGTCCGCTGGTGCGGTACAGGTCCAGGCGCCCTATGTGAGGGGTCATTACCGCCTGGTAGCCGCGTTTGAGCAGTTCGCCTCGCAGCCAGCCTTCCAGCTCCAT
Source organism: uncultured Planctomycetaceae bacterium (assembly GCA_964392945.1). Lineage (GTDB taxonomy): Bacteria > Planctomycetota > Phycisphaerae > SM23-33 > SM23-33 > BS750m-G57. The sequence continues at coordinate 2,433 of CAYMSH010000075.1, forward strand.
GCGAATTGTCGTGCCTTTCGGCAGCCACAGCGGCAGGCCCGGCCCGACTTCGTCGCTCATTGCGAACAGGCCCAACTGCTTGCCGAGGATGCGATGATCGCGTTTCCTGGCTTCGGCGACCCGTTCGAGATGGGCCGCCAGCTCTTTCTTGTCGAAGAACGCCACGCCGTAAATCCTGGTGAGCATCTTGTTCTTCACGTCGCCGCGCCAGTAGGCTCCCGCCAGCGACAGCAGCTTGAAGACCTTCAGCTTGCCGGTGGTCGGCAGGTGCGGGCCGCGACACATGTCGATAAACTCGCCCTGCTTGTAGAAGCTGACGGTCCGGACATCATCTTCTCCGGCCAGCAGATCGTCTATCATCTCGATCTTGTAGTCTTGTCCGATCGCGGACATCTGCTGTTTGGCCTCATCGCACGGCAGCTCGATTCGCTCCAGCGGGGTTTTGGCTTTGGCGATCTTCTTCATCTCGGCTTCAATCTTCCCCAGGTCGTCAGCGCTGATCGAATCGGGCAGGTCGAAGTCGTAGTAGAATCCGTACTGGAAATCGTCGGTCAGCGCCGGTCCGATGGTGTACTGGACCTTGTCGCCGTAGATGTTGCGGACCGCCTGGGCCATTATGTGCGCCGCGGTGTGCCTGAGTACTTCCAGGGACTCCGGATCGTGCGGGGTCAGGATCCTCAGTGCATGTTCGCCGTCGGGTATCTTCGCCGACAAATCGATCTGCACGCCGTCGAGCTCGGCGGCGACAGCAATTCGCCCCAACCCTTCGGATATCCCGCAGGCTATCTGCATCGCAGTGGTCTGCGAGTCGTATTGTTGGGTGTTTCCGTCTGGGAACTTTATTGTGATGCTCATGTTATGCTTTCTATTGAGTCGGTAGATCTCGCGGCTTTGAACTGCAAAACCGGCAAGTAAGTGGTCCGAGTTTCAGCAGACACTCGACCTGAGGCGCAGCGGCCCTGGCCGATTGATTACATCGTCGTAGTGTCTGGCGTTACTGTGGACATTGCTCATTTGCCGGTTCATTCCAGGTCTGCCGAGCAGCCTGTTGCTGGTAAACTATCAGGAAACTGCAGGAATGCAAAACAAATTCCCGCCGAATCGCGCATCAGGCCCACTTAATCATCGACATCTCAAGCGGGTCGGACAGTGCTTCGTGTTTGGGCAGTATTCTTACGGTGTATCCGGCGCGGCCGCTGGCCGGGCAGGGCATCTCCACAACGTACCTTGCGGGTCTATCTTCACCGCTGATGAGAGTCATTTCTGCGGGGCGTCCGGTGTTGAGCTGGCCGTCTTCGTCCAGCGATCCGAAATACAGTTCAACCAGAACGTCATTCGGCGAGAGCTGACCCAGATCGACAGACGCTTCAACGCGGATTGTCCTGCCGACCTGCGCGGCATGGCCGTCGGTGTCGATGTTGTCTGAAACACTTTCAATTCGGATGTGACTGAAGTGCTTGCAGAGTTCATGCTTCCAGTCACTGAGCGTTCTGGCCAGCGACAGATCGTCGGCCGTCAGGCGGTCCCACTGCCTGGCCGCCGGAGCGTAGAAGTTCGCCGCGTAGTCGTGGACCATGCGATTGCTGCTGAACAGGGGCGCCAGATCGCGGATCGAGGCCTTCATCATCGCGATCCATTCTCGCGGCAGATTGTCGCGGCCCCTCTTGTAAAACAGCGGTACGATATCCTTTTCCAGCAAGTCGTAGAGCGCCTGGCTCTCTACGCGGTTCTGGTACTCCAGATCGTCGTATGCTTCCCCGGCCCCGATCGACCAGCCCAGGTCCGGCCTGTAGGCCTCGGCCCACCAGCCGTCGGGTATCGAGACGTTGAGCCCGCCGTTGGCCGAGACCTTCATTCCGCTGGTTCCCGAAGCTTCCATCGGCCGCAGCGGCGTGTTCAGCCAGATGTCCACGCCCTGGACGAGGTATCTGGCGACGTTGATGTCGTAGTCCTCCAGGAACAGCAGTGATCGCTTGAACGGCTCCTGGCGGGAAATATGTACGATCTGGCGGATAAGGTCCTTGCCGGGATTGTCGCGAGGATGTGCCTTTCCGGCGAAGATGATCTGAACGCGTTTGTCGGGATTGTTCAGCAGTTTCTTCAGTCGCGGGATATCCGATAGGATAATGCCCGCACGCTTGTAAGTGGCGAATCGTCGCGCGAAACCTATAGTCAGCGCCTCGGGGTCCAGGACCTCCTGTGCGTTGGCCAGTTCGGCTCCTCCGGCTCCGCTCTTGGCAAGCTGCTTGCGAAGTCGCCGCCTGGCGAACGTGACCAGGCGTTCTCGCCTGCGTTCGTGAGTGCGCCACAGTTCCGGGTCGGGGATGTTTTCGGCGGCCTCCCACGTGCTGGTGTCGGTCCATTTCTCCGACCAGTCCGGTCCGAGGTATCGATCGTACAGGGCCGACAGCTCTTTGCTTATCCACGAGGGGGTATGTATGCCGTTAGTGACGTGATGGATCGGTATTTCGTCGTCAGGCACGCCGGGCCAGACCGCAGCCCAGAGGTTTCTCGATACGTGCCCGTGCAGATCGCTGACCCCGTTGCGGAACCTGGCCATTCGCATCGCCAGGATCGTCAGGCACATCGGTTCATCCTTGTTGCCGATCTCCTGGCGGCCGAGACCGAGGAAGTCTTCTTGAGATATCCCCAGCCGATGGGCGTAGGGGCCCATGTACTTTTCGATCAGCCATGGTTCAAACGCATCGTTTCCGGCGGGAACCGGGGTGTGGGTCGTAAACACGTTCGACGAAGCGACAATCTCGGCGGCGGTATGGAAGTCGATATTGTGCTCGGCCATCAGGATCGATATCCGCTCGAGGCTCAGGAACGCCGAGTGTCCTTCGTTCATGTGGTAAACTTTTGGACTGAATCCCAGGGCTCGCAGCATTCGGACCCCGCCGATTCCCAGGACGATCTCCTGCCGAATTCGCATTTCCTGATCGCCGCCGTAGAGCTGTGCGGTAATGTGGCGGTCTTCAGGGGAATTGCTGGGCACATTAGTGTCCAGCAGGTACAGATCGCATCGCCCGACGCGCACGCGCCAGACGTAGGCCTTGATCGAGTGGTCCGCCAGGTCGATGTCTATGGTGAGCTCGCTCCCGTCGTCGTTGCGGATCTGCTGACAGGGCAGGTTAGCGAAATCGTTGCGTGGGAACAGCTCGAGTTGCCATCCGTCGGCGTTGAGCCGCTGGCGGAAGTATCCCTGCTGGTAGAGCAGACCGATGCCGACAAGCGGCACGTTCAGCTCCGAAGCGCTTTTCATGTGATCGCCGGCCAGCACGCCCAGGCCGCCGGAATAGATCGGCAGCGTTTCAGTGATCCCGTATTCGGCGCAGAAATACGCCACGATCGGACCGCCGCTGGGCTGGCCGTACGTCTTGGGCCACCAGCCTGCGTGATCGGTGTACCGCTGCAGCTTCTCGTGAACCCTGTTCATGTGCGAAATAAACCCGTCATTGTCGGCCAGGGCCTCGAGGCGTTCCTGGCCGATGAGCCCGAGCATGGCCGCGGGATTATGGTAGCAGTCCTCCCAGATCTCCCCATCCAGGCGGCGGAAGAGGTCTTGCGCGTCGCCATGCCAGGACCACCAGAGGTTTTCAGCAATCCGGCTCAACTGCAGCAATTTTGGCGGCAGGGCGGGCTCTATCGTAAATGTTCGAAGCGGTCTCATCTGTTTTTCGCCAGTTTTACGTTAGTAGACTCAAAAAGCGCCCGGAGCGTTCGCCGAGCGGGCATTATCACGTATACATAGTATTCACAGAATGTTTCATCGGCAATTGAGGGCCTGGATTTCAACACAAATCCATCTTGGCCGACTACGGTCAGGCGGAAAAAAGTATCCGCGAGCCATAGCAAGTAAGGCCGACGGCCCGGCTGACCGATGTACATTATACGTCGATGCGGCCCAATCGAGGCGTTTTGCCAGTTTTGGCGCTATGATTATAGGGGCCCAATGCGAGGAGTTCGATGATGCACAGGCACACCAGGAGAGCTCGAATAGCACCGAAAAGGCGAGCCAGACGCACACCGCGACATAGCGGATCGGCCCACAGGAGTTTGTGGCAAAAGAGCGGTCAACGTGCTAGAATTAGAGTGGAAGGTCCGAAGAGGCGATGACTGAACTTGCGCCAGCGGGCCATTATGGGCCTCGGGCTCAACCTCGGGGCCGCGGGTGATTTGCGTCAGGGAAGGTGCGATTATGAATTTAAAGCTAAGACATATTCTCGTGTTTGTCGTTTCTGTGAGTATCGCTTCGATCGCCTGGGGACAGATCGTTCCCGTGCAGGACGGTCGAGCCCTCGACTCCAACTACCGCATCGGCAGCGGCAGAGTCAACAACGGAACCCCGCAGCGGACTTCGTTCAGCAGCCAGATGTACATCACCGGCCAGGTCACCGGTCTGGGCGCCTTCAGGGGCGAGACCGGATACTTCGCCGACAACCAGTTGCGACTGAACGTTCCGTCGGCCGGCCTGAGCGGTTTCAGGCGCCAGTCTGTAGGATTGTCCGATGTGCTGAGCGGCCAGACATATCGTACGGGAGTTTACTACGATCGCTCCAACACAGCTTTAGGCGTTAAGGGAATATCCCAGGGACTTACCGCCACTGGCACCAATGTGCCGCGATCCAGCCATCTCGGCGGAATTGTGCCGCGCAAGGCGATGGATGAGGCTATGAGCGATTTCCGCCCGCTGTTGGGCAATCGCGTAGGCGGTGCGCTGTCTTCCGACATTCGCGCGCCGATCAAACTCGACGCCGCGCCGCCGCGAATCGTCGGTGCGCTGGGCACGCCGACCCGACGCGCCGCGCCAAGGACGTTCGGAGCCGGGGAACTTGCTGTGTTCACCGTTTCAAGACCCTCCCAGAGATCCGACGTGGATATTGAATTGCGGGAACTTGAGCAGCTTGAGCAGGACGACATAACCAGGATCGACAGCAAACTCCGGGGTCCGACTGTTGTGCCGCCCAGGACTGGGGCCGACCCCGCGGCCGGAGGACTCGGC
>CAYMSH010000075.1:7459-19534 GCA_964392945.1 uncultured Planctomycetaceae bacterium
ATGTTCTCGCCAGCCAGGCCGCAAGAGAGTCCGATGTATTCTTGACGATGATCTACATGTTGCAGCAGCAGCACCTCCAAGGCGACAAGGGCTCGGAGCCCAAGACCGCAGATCCCGACAGCGGCGATCCGCGGTTTACGCTCAAGCCCCTGGGCCCTCGCCCCGGCTCGCTTGAACTCGTCGAGCAAGGCCTGCGAGGGGAATTGGTCTTCAACACGCTGGCGGGCAAGGGCTCCGATGCGTTCAATCTGGCCATGCGGACCGGTGAAAAAGAGTTGAAAGCTGGAAGATTCTACAGCGCCGTCGATCAGTATCGACTGGCGGTGCGAATTCAGCCGGCCAATCCGACGACAAGACTTGGACTGGCCGCCGCTCTGTTCGGGGCCGGAGAGTCTCTCGGAGCGTCGCTGCAACTGCGAAGAGCGATGCGGATGTTCCCCCCGGTTATGGTGACCAGGCTGAATGTGATGCGGGAAATACCGTCAAAGAAGCTCAAGGGCAGGCTTGAGCAGATATACAATCGGATCAAGGACAGGCAAGGGGCCAACGTTGATCCGCAACTGGCGATGCTGGCGACATATATGCACAGAAGCGCCGGAGAAAACTACATCGCCGAAGTCTGCGCCAAGAAACTCAAGGCCGCCGCCGGTGACGACAAGATCTACTCGGCTTTCGCGACATATGTACTCACCGGCAAGCGCCCCGCGGCGCTCGGGGCGACTACCAGACCTGCGCCGAGCAAGTAGCCACCGACGTGCGATCCGATCGAGCGGCGAATTACTTCCGCCGGCTTTTCGCCGTTTCTGCAAACTTGTGAACCAATTGCGGTTTCGGTGCGTATATAACGTTTAGAAGGGCGTTGAACAGCCCCCGTGGGAAATAGATGCTTTGTAACGGATTGACTCGAACCGAAAAAGGAGCACAACAGATGAAATCTACAACACTAAGGAATTCTACGCTGGCGATGCTGGTCTTAGGAGCCATCGGGATCGGTTGCCTGATCGGACCGCTTGTTGTCGAGGAACTCAGCTATGCTGTCGCATCCGGCGAAAACAGGGCCGCCAGAGAACAACTGGCCAAACTCAGCAAGGCCGATCGCACCTCGGAACTGTACCGTGCTGTGGCCAAAGCCGTTAAACCATCGGTGGTTGTCGTGCACGTCAGGAAGAAGATCGATATGCGGGGACACCCTCCCGTGGGCCAGGGCCAGATGGACGAATACATGCGTCGCTTCTTCGGTCGGGACCCGTTTGGTAATCGCCTGCCTCGGAAAGATGATGAAAAGGAAGCGCCCAGGCGGGAGTTTTTCTCGCGCGGCGTCGGCAGCGGTGTCATAGTGGACGCCAGAAAGGGATACATCCTGACTAACTGGCACGTGGTTCAGGGCGCCGACGAGGTCGAGATTGCTCTGCTTGACGGCAGGCGGCTGAAGACCGAGTGGGTCCGCACGGACCAGAAGACCGATATCGCCGTAGTCAAAATCAAGTCAGATCGCCTGATAGACGCACCGCTGGGCGACAGCGACGAGATGGAAGTCGGCGACTGCGTTATGGCTGTCGGGGCTCCTGAAGGGCTGCCGCAGACCGTTACTGTCGGCATAATTTCGGCCAAGGGACGCACCACCGGACGGCGGGGATACGAGAACTTCCTCCAGACCGACGCTGCGATCAATCACGGCAATTCCGGCGGTCCGCTGGTCAACATGCGAGGCCAGATCATCGGAATCAACACCGCGATCGTTTCGCGAACCGGTGTTAACGAAGGGATCGGACTGGCGATTCCCTCTAATATGGTTCGGAACGTGATGAGGCAGTTGATCGACAACGGAGAAGTTGTCAGGGGCTACATTGGCGTGCACATTCAGGACATCGATGAGAAACTGGCCAAGAGCTTCGAACTTCCCAACGCCGACGGTGTTCTAGTGGCCGGAGTGGCCCCCAGCGGGCCGGCCAGGGATGCTGGAATGGAGCCCGGGGACTTTATCATCAACGTCGGTAAGCGGCGCACCAAAACCGTAAACGAATTACGCAACTACGTCGCATCGCTCAGCCCGGGACAGACCGTCAAGGTCAAGCTCTATCGCGAAGGGAAGCTCAAGACTGTCGATCTGAAGATCGCCAAGCAACCCGAAGACATGATGGCCGCTTTCAGCGCGCCGACAGAGAAGAAGTCCCAGAGCGTCAAGAAGCTTGGTGTGGAAGTGGTGTCTGCCGACGCGGAAACCGCCGAGAAGCACGGTTTCAAGAAGGACGTCAAAGGCGCGATCATAACCAAAGTTACGCCAGGTTCAGACGCCGAGAAGAACGGCCTGGCCGCAGGGCAACTGATCACCAAGGTCCACGGCAAGCCCGTTTCAGGCGCCGAGGAGTTCAACAAGGCGATCGCCGCTACGAAGAAAGGCGGGATCAGGCTGCTGGTCAAAGACAAAGCCGGTGGTCAGCGATTCGTCTTTATAGAGTTCTCCAAGTCGAAGTAAGAATACGACCTCTACCGTTGGGGCGCGGCGGCACGATGCTGCTGCGCCCCATTTCATGCGCTGAAATACCAGCGATCGGCCGGTTAGCCGACGCGCTTGCGTTTCCTAGCCAGCAGCGAAATAGCTCCGATCGAAAGAGCGATCATGCTCGCCGGTTCGGGAGTCTGGTGAGCGGCTCCGAAGTCCAGATCGACAAGCAGATCGTACTTGCCGTTGGGCGATTCGAAGACCAACCCGTCGTAGAAGAAGTCGTAATCGAGCACCGCTCCAGCCGGTACGGTGAACGCAAACGACGTCGGGCCAGTGGTTTCGTTAGCGTCAAGGTAGACTATGGCGGGGTTGGCGTTGTTCTTGATCACAAGAGTCCACCCCAAGAGATCGAATCCGTCTCCCCAGTCGTAGATTCCGGCTCCGAACAGAACCGGTGTTCCAGGGCCAGAGTCTTCCGGAGTCCCCACGCCTATGACGCCTCGAACCGAGGCCGTGGCGTACACGCCGGAATGTCGAGTCACGCCGTCGACGCCTTCGTCGGAACCAGTGGCGATTGCGATCATATCCGATGAGAATCGCAGCATGCCCGCGGGCACGTTTGCCGAACTGGAGAGATTCATGAATACCTCGGCGTTAGTGTTCTGCCATGGTGAGGCTCCGTTCTGAACCTCGGCTCGAACGTCAAAGTCAACAACGTGCGCCGCCTGGTCCAGGCCTGTGTCGGCATCGTCGTCGTTGGCGGGATCCGACAGGCCCGCGGGCAGGCTGACAAACGAGTCGACTTCGGCGAAAACGTGCGTTTCGTAGGTCAGATTAGTAAGTGGAACTGTCGTAAATGCGGGCGGAGGAGGCGACCCGGCGGCGTTGGCCAGACCGTAGAAGTTCACCTCGTCAGCGGTTCCGCCGACTAAGGCGTTTCCCGTGGCGGTGTTTATGTCAAGGATGCGCCCGTCGCGAGCGGTTCCCAGGAGCTCGCTCGGTCCGTTGGGGAACCATATGTCAGATGTCCTGTCAACGCCCATCGGCCCGATCAACGTAGCCTGGCCCAGCGTATGGTGCCTCGCGGCGGTGTGGAATGTGTAAAGGCTTGTCTGGTTGGCGTCTCTGTCCCAGGATGTTCCCAGAAGCCTGTCGCCTACCGAGTCGTAATCCATCGCAAAGACGTAGTCGACCTCGTCGCCCGGCGCAGCGCCAGAAGGGGTGAAGCTGCCGATGAATGTGGTCGGCCCGCCTGTGGTCGGAACCGTGTAGAGGTTCGCGTAGTCCGTGCCGTAGAGCACGCCTGTGTCCTCGTCGTAGCCGATCTCCCTGATCGGTCCGCCGCCGGCGGGGGCTGTCACGAATCCCAGCGAAGTCACTGTCCAGGCCGTCGTGTCAATCTCGAACAGTTCGGACTGCGGGACCGCGCCGTACGTGGGATTGGCCACCGCAAAGAACTTGTCGGGCGCTGTTCCGTCAGTCGCGCCGTACCATTTCTGCCCAGGCGTATGCAAGAACATACTGGACGTGGCGGCCGTCGTGTCCAGTATCCCTACGCCGCTGAAGGCCTCGAACCCCATGAAATCACCCACCCCGAAAGCTGTATCTGCGCGTGAATCCCGAGTTGATACACCGACCAATACCGATATGATAGCTACTGCGATCACTCCTCGTCGCATGCCGAACCTTCCTTCCGTACTCCAATGAGCAAAAGAGCCAAAAAACTTCGACTAATCTCCTATTGAGCCCTCGAACCCTGACGGGTCCCGCCGCGGGGGACTGCGACGTACGAAGACTACTCCAATAACTGACGAGAGCTGGACCCAAAGGGTCGGCGGGTAAGAACGTGCCGGACTGAGCATTGTCCGCACATACCCTGAGAAAAGCGTCTCAGCCACTCTCCGAGCTGAGCATTGAGCAAATTTTCGAACTTCGAGCGCGCAAATTATACCACGAAATGGGGATTCACCAAGAGAAATCCATAAATATGCCGAAAATCCGCTCGCCGAGGCGTTCGGCTATCACGAAGCTAGCGGGTTTGTATCAGGCCCGACTCCTTCGCCGGGACCTCAGAAGAAGCGGGAATCCAAGGGCCAAGAGACCAAGAGTAGCCGGTTCAGGGCAGATCGTATCGACAACTACTTCGTCTACGAGAATATCGCCGGAGATCGAGATCATCTCCTCTTCTGGATTGGGTTGTATGATGCTCAGGTACGTGCTGTGGATCCAGCCTTCGGCAAGCGATTGCTCATGGACCAGACTGGCGCCGAACGGAATGATGAAATCCGCATAACCGGTGATCACCGGCTCGCCCGGCGATGGGGGGGGCGTAATGTGCGGCCGCGGTTTCCAGGTCAACTGAATCCAGATCTTCTTCTCCGGTTCCTCTACCTCGTTGTGGTAGTTGGATATGAACAGGAGGATCTCGCCGGAAAACTCGGCGTCAGTCAGGGCCCATATGCCTTGTCGGGAACTGTCCGGATCGTCGTCGATCCATGCCGCTCCGGTGGTTTCTACTGCCGCCGCAGGGGGGCTCTTGGGGTTCTCTATCGTGTTGGGCGGCATTGTATACCCGGGTTCCGGCTCAGGATTGATGCTGTCGTCGGAAAACTCCCACTGCTGGAGCGTGGATCTGTTGACGTGATGATCGGGGTCTTTGTATCGCCACCAGGGGGGAAGTATGTCGTCGGCGAGGGTTGGGGCTGCGATTGCAAACAGAACACCGGCCAGGACCAGCAGATTAAGTGATCTTCTCATTTTTCGTATTCCTCTTTAAACAGGCTCTCTGAGGGCTGAAATCTCGTTGAGTTCAGCCAGGTTCGGCTTTGAGGCGACCGGCTCAGGTCGGCCCTCGAATTTCGATTATATGCGTGAAACTCTGAACTCCAAGAGAAAAGTTAAATTCACACTGTTCGGTCCGCCAGCGGTGCTACAGGTCTTCGAGGGCCTCTACGGCCTGGCCGATCGAGTCGTAGAACTTGAACGCTTTTTCGAGCCGGGTGACTTTCATTACCTCTCGCGACTGGCCGGTGAGTCCGGATATCACGAGCTGGCCTCCGGCGGTTGTAATCCTCTTGAGGTAGACGACCAGGACCGTCAGGCCGATGCTTCCCAGGAAGGTGACGCAGGACAGGTCCACTACGATTTTCAGCGGCTTGTTGCGGTCCTGGGCGGCCGGGGTCTGGGTGTGGAGACTCTCGCCGGTCTCGTGCGTGATTTCAGAGCCGGTGATTCTCGCAACGATAACGTCGCCGATAGTCTCGAAAACAGCGGATGTGTCAGCCATTTGTGTCGCCCTTTATATAAGGTCTATCCTGCTTCCGCCGCATGCATGCACTTGAAACACGCAACACCGGCCGCTCTCATTATCTGCCGCATGCGTGCCGTTGCAAGTACAAATAAGCGTGTTTCGGCGAGGCGCCAAGGTCGAAAGAAGCCCACTGACCGCCGACGTGGCGACAATATTGCTTGAAAGATCGGACCTCCTGTGTTAAAAGGTAACGTTTCCCACTCGTTTGGATGGTTGTGATATGTCATTGGTTGATACAGTAAAGCTGGCTGGTGTAATCGGTTGCGGCGGCGCGGGCTTCCCGACGCACGTCAAAATCGACACGAAAGCCGACGTTGTTGTCGCAAATGGCGCCGAATGTGAGCCTTTGCTCAATAGCGATCAGCGCGTAATGGAACAGTACGCCGACGAACTGGTCGAGGGCCTCTGCCTGATCATGAAACAGGTCGGAGCACCTCGCGGTATAATCGGCCTGAAGAAGTCATACCACGGCTCGATCGAAGCGGTTTCCAAGCGGATCGAAGGTCTCGACGGCGTCGAGATCGGCGTGCTTGGTAACTTCTATCCGTCCGGAGACGAGCAGATTCTGCTTACCGAACTTACCGGACTGATCGTGCCTGAAGGCGGAATCCCGCCGCAGGTTAACGCCGTGGTGTCCAACGTGCTGACAATGGTCCAGGTGGCTCGCGCCGCCAAAGGCCAAAACGTCACGCATCGCGAAGTTACGCTTGTAGGCGAAGTCAAGAAGCCCAAAGTCGTCACTACGGCCATCGGCACGCCCGTCGGCGATCTGCTGAAGCTGGCGATGCCGGCGATTCCGATCGAGGACATAGTCGTTATAGACGGCGGCCCGATGATGGGCAAGATTGTCGGACTTGACGCAACAGTCAACAAGACCACCAGCGGGCTCATCTTCCTGAGCAAGGACCATCCGCTGATCCAGTGGTGGTCCATTCCGATGCCGGCGATGGTTCGCCGCTCGGCCGCCGCGTGCTGCCAGTGCAGAGACTGCACCGAAGCCTGCTCGCGATACATGCAGGGCCACGACATCCAGCCGCACCTTATGATGCGATCGCTGGCCTACCAGAACAACGAACCGACCAGCGGGATGACCGCGGCGTTCCTGTGTTCGCAGTGCGGGCTGTGCGAGTATGCGTGCCCGATGAACCTGAGCCCCAGACGAGCGTATGCCGAACTGGCGGCCAAGTTCCGAGCCGGCGGCATGAAGAACCCGCACCACAATGCTCCGACGAGCGTACACGAATTCAACCAGTACCGGAAGATCGGCAAAGATCGCCTGATCCGCCGGTACCAGCTTACGAAATACGATTCCCACTCACTGACGCTCACACCGATTCCCGATCCGCCGCTGGTCAGGCTCTCGCTTACCCAGGCGTTCGGGGCTCCGTCTGAGCCGGCGGTTAAATCCGGCGACGTCGTTGAAGCAGGCCAGTTGATCGCGAACGCGCCGGAAGGAAAACTTGGCGCCGCGTTGCACGCCTCGATCGACGGAACGGTAACGGGAATTGACAGCGACTACATCACAATAGAAGGTTCCAAATGAAGCACCCCGCCATAGGAATGATCGAAACCAACAGCATCGCACGCGGCATTGTCGTACATGACGTGATGCTGAAGAAGGCCCAGGTTGACGTTGTCCAGTCAAACAGCATATGCCCGGGCAAATACGTCGTGTTTATCGCCGGGCTGACCGCCGACGTTGAAGAAGCGATGGAAGAGGGCCTGCACTACGGCGGCCAGGCCGTTATAGATCACCTGATCATACCCAACGTAAGCGAGACTATTTTTCCCGCGATCATCGGCGGCAACCAGGACATTGAAATCTCCGCCGTCGGCATAATCGAAACGTTCTCCGTAGCCAGCGCGGTGATTCTGGCCGACCTGGCGGTCAAACGCACCGACGTTCGCCTGCTGGACCTGCGATTAGCCCAGGGACTCGGCGGCAAGGCGTACTTCATAATCACGGGCGACATTTACGCCGTACAGGACAGCGCCGATCACGTCGCCGAAGCAGCAGAGCCGGGAATGCTGACAAATATAGAAGTAATCCCCGCCCCCCACGACGGCCTGAAAAACGCCATAGGCGGACGAATCCTCTAAGTTTCCATAACTGCGAGGCTTTCGGATCGGCAACACGTGTAATTCAAAGAAGTAAGGTGAAAGCCTTACTTCTTTTTCTTTGCCCAGATATCGGGATTTGCCTTGGTTAAACAGTTGACTCGTGGTATTATCGTCATTGCTCTAGCCTGCTAAAGTAAGGGAGCGGCAGAGCTGATAATTAGTCTATTTGAGGCAGGGCGTTCTCGCTCACCCGCACCACCTCCAGGCCGCCACCGGCCGAGTTCCCATGATGAAGGGCTCTTTGCGCGGACCGAGCCAGTCCGTCAGGGGAAGTGCTCTCCTTGTTTTTGTCTGTGCAGGCGCCAAGGCGGTCCTGCGCAGACGGATGCCGCATAACGGTGAAGAGGAGCGAGTGCTATGAAAGCGGGACATGGGACCGTATTGAAGTCGGATTGGTGTCTGTGCTGGAGTGTTGTCGCGGTGACGCTGGTTGTTGGAGCGATGTACTCCAGGTCGGCTCATGCCGGTCTGGCCGCGAAATACTCGTTCGATAACAGCTTCCTGGACAGTTCGGCGTACGGATTTGACGCTCAATCGGCTCGTCCGCCTGCATTCAACGTCAGCGACGCCCGATTCGGGGCTTCGGCGGATTTTGAAGCTGACAATCGACAGTTTCTGGAAGTGCTCCAGAACTCGATGTTCACCTCACTCGACGATATGACTGTGGCGATGTGGCTCAAGCCTGAGAGTTGGTCCAGCGGGTCTCGCGTGTTTCAAAAGGGTGAAGATTACGATTGGAGGCTGCATGCCGGAGGGAACAACTTCAAGTTTGACCACAACGGGCGGGTGGCGTACACCCACACCTCGGCTTCCACGCTTATTCCGATTGGGCAGTGGACTCACATCGCCGCGGTTGTGGATTCGAGCGCCGATGTGATAAAGGTGTTCGCCAACGGATCAGAGGTGGGCTCGGAGTCGCTTGCTGGTCGCGGGATCGATCAAACCACACAAAGTCTCTTTATCGGCGCCAAGAAGGACAATAACGACAACGGCGACTACTTCGACGGTTTGATGGACGAGTTTCATATTTACAAGGACGCGCTGAACAGTGCGCAGATTACCGAATTGATGAATACTAACACCGTCTCAGCCCTCCCTCCCGAGGAGCCGGGACCGGAGCCGAACGCCTCAATCGAGATAACGGCCCTGTTTGACGGGCGTGACCAATTAATCATCAAGGACGGAACGCTGCAGTGGGAGCACTTTGACTTCTCTGCAGTCGGCAGGCACGAGGGCCGAAACGTCCCGACGACTATTACCACCACGATAGACGGCCTGACCGTCATGGACCACGTCGAGTGGATCCCGCAATGGTCTTCTCCGCCGCCGCACAACGTTGGACGTCCCGAACTGTCGTCGGTATTCACGGACCTGACGCCGCTGTTTCCCGAGGTCGATCAGCACGTCATTCTCCAACAGATTGACGTGCGCGGTGAGGCTTCAATCATTCAGCATCCTTCGGAGGCCAACGACTTCACCCTGATCGCCGAATTCGACGATAATCGCCGGGGCGGCTCGGCGATGTACACCGTTAGATTTGACTACAATATTTCTGATGACGACAGGAAGGCTCTTCACAGCATAAGCGCCGTAGATGTTGACGTTCAGTTCACGCCCTCCGGAGGCGCCTACGGACGGGGACAATTGACCGCCGCCGCACAGGTTGATGTTGTGGTTGAAGATCGCAACGGAGAACAGGTCAGCTACGCCGATGGATCGTTCGAAATGAACGCCTCACTCTGGTCCGATCGTTCCGACGGTGGTGCTGTTCTTGGTGAGTTCAGAGACGGGACCCTGGCCTTCAGGGGATCGGGCGGAGGCGATCTGATTGCGGGCAATCTGATTAGCCTGACGTTGCATGAAGTCGGAGACAACGGCGGGATACTTGCCGGCGAAGGGCTCTTTGAAGTTACCGGCGGTAGTCTGAAGTATGCGTTCGTCGAGAGTTACGGAGAGATATTCCAGTTGATCTTCCATATCAGCCCCGACGAACTCGACAGTTTTTCGATAGCCTTCTCGGGATCGACAAACGTTACCGTAGCTCCAATCCCCGAACCTGCGACTATGGCGATGCTGGCGTTGGGCGCAGCAGTGATCATGAAACGCCGACGACGGCGGCGTTTCGGCGGGTAATTGCGAATCGCCGACACCTGGTTTATCCTATGGCTATGGAGCCTGATCCGGACATATTGGCTGAGCTTACGCCGGAGAAGCTTCTTCATGCTTACTCGCATGGACTGTTCCCCATGGTCAGCGATGGCCGACTCATGTGGTTCAGTCCCGATCCGCGCGGGGTCATGCCGCTGGATCAGCGGTTTCATGTCTCGCGTTCACTTCGGCGCACGATCAACCGCGGCGTGTACGAGTGCACTATCGACGCGCGGTTCAGCGAAGTTATGGATCTCTGCGCCCAGGGGCGGAATGACGGGGTCTGGATTACTTCGGAGATGAACATCGCCTATGCGAAGCTCCACGAGGTTGGTCTGGCTCACAGCGTGGAGGCCTGGCCGGCCGGTCGAATAGCTGAGGGACTGCCGGTCGGCGGAGTCTACGGGGTGTCAATCGGTTCGGCGTTCTTCGCAGAAAGCATGTTCCACACCCAAACCGACGCGGGAAAAGTCGCACTTGTTGGCCTGATCCAACATCTGGCCGCACGCGGGTTCGTGTTTTGCGACGTACAGTGGACTACCGAAAACCTCCGCCGCTTCGGAGCGTTCGACATGCCTCGCATCGAGTATCTCGGAATGCTGGTGCGAGCGGTCTCCAACGATTGTGCGTTCGGCTGATCGCGAGTCGCTAGTTGGCGTCAGGTCCGCAGTTGGAGCAACGGCTGTGCTCGCGGTCCGATTCGAATCGACCTTGAACGTATGCGCCTATCGACTCGTGGTATTCGGTTCCGTCGCCGACTCTGCCGCACGATTCGCAGATCGGGACCAGGCCGGTGTCTTTGACCAGTTCGTCTACGTCTTCGAGTATCAATACGATCAGGTCGCGCCCGTCAAAATGCAGCAGCGAAACGGTGATCCAAAGGTGCACAGGGGCGTATTGGCCGTCTGCGAGGAGTTGGAAGACCGCTTGGTTGCGAAACACGTTCTTCCCGGCCGCGGCGTCGCCGACGGCTTTCCTGATAGGGCAGTCACTGCAGTTTCGTGATCCGCCGCACCCGTCGGTGCATGACAGGGCGTTTATGCAGCCCATGACGTTTCCCATTCGCTCGAGATGCGTATAAGCCTGCAGGAGGTTCTCTTGACCCTGGGCGTACTTGTTGACCAGTTCGATACGCGCCTGCTGATCGATGACAAAAACCGGGCTGGGGACGGCGTCCATCACGGCCTGGAGAGTATCGAACCGCCCCGGGCGAGGCGAGGAAGGCGATTTGTCGAGCATAATAGTCTCCTTTTATGCCAACGTGCGAGATGAGTTGGAGGACTATATGTATTGTATCGTCGCATTGCGGTCAGTCAATCATGTTTTCTGCGTCGCTGCAGGAAGACAGGGGCGGCTGCGAGGATGAGGATCAGCGTTCCAGGTTCGGGCGTTGACAGTTGGACCTCTATCGGTGAAACGCCGGAAAGACTTGTGCCGAAGTTCTCGCGGAGTATGATGAAATCGGCCAAGTCGATCCTGCCGTCGCAGATAAAGTCGGTCCATCTGTCGCCAGTGTCTACCAATACCGAGACCAACGTGTTGTAGTCGTCGGTGTCAACGTCCCGATCGTTATCAGTGTCGCCGTCCAGCATCGCGACGACAACGATCAGGCCGTCTGTGTATAGCGAAGATGTATCCCATGCGTTTCTTCCGGTCAGTTCCGGCAGGGACACTGCGTCAAAAGACTCGGCCGCTATGGAGTTGAAGTCAAAAATATCGAAACTGTCGCCGAGTTGAGGAACAAAACCGTTGATCAACGAGACCTCGAGCGTCCCGTCCAGCGACAGGCTTTCGGCTATGAGCTTGTCGTGCTGCGAACCGGGAACAAGTCCGCCAAGTTCGATCAGCAGCGTGCTCGAATCGCCGAACGTCGTGTTCTGGTGGTAAGCAATTGTCGGGCTGGAGCCCGGATCGTACGTGCCGGTGAAGCTCACCGATCCGTCGAACTGTCCCGGACCGTTGACGTAGCCCGAAAGCTCCAGGCCTGCAGGGTCTCCAAAGACATAACCGCTGCTGGTCAGATCGGCGCTGACCAGACCGTTGCCGGAAA
>CAYMSH010000076.1:0-19357 GCA_964392945.1 uncultured Planctomycetaceae bacterium
CGATCACCCGCATCATGTCATGATGCGAGGCGAATCTCAGATCTCCATGCACCGCCATCCACATTGCCCAACGTTGCGGCAATGCTCATTGGTCCTTTCAATGTTTCGTTGATGCATGCGCCGCCGAAGGCGTCTTACGAGACTCTTGCGGCGGGGCGCTATATATTCGTATAAGCTTCCGGCAGCACCTTTCTGGTCGCCACTCGGAGATAATTCAAAACTTCCTGGTCGCCGTCGAACGTCATCACTCGTCGAGCGACTTTGACAGCCTGTTCCATCGAGATCGATCTGATGAGTTTTTTCACTTCCGGGATCGCCGGCGGCGTGCATGAAAACGCCGTTACTCCCAGTCCCATCAGAAGCATGGTGTAGACGATATCGCCGCCCATTTCTCCGCACAGGCTTACCGGCACTTCGTATCGCTGCCCGGCGCGGACTACTTCCTTGACCAGCCTCAGGACCGCCGGATGGGCCGCGGTGAACAGCTGTGCGACTTTCTCGTTTGCACGGTCTACGGCCAGGGTGTACTGGATCAGGTCGTTGGTGCCCAGCGAGAAGAAGTCCACTTCCTGCGCGAATGCGTTGCACTGCAGCGCCGCGGCGGGCGTTTCTATCATCATTCCCAATGGAAGGTCGCTTCTGTGTTCGATTCCTTCTTCTTCGAGATCCTCGGCCACGTCCCGCACGATCATCTTGGCCTGGCGAAGTTCACGCAGATTCGTTATCAGCGGGAACATCATCCTGACGTCGGCGTCAACGCTGGCCCTGAGTATTGCGCGGATCTGCGTTTTGAACATGGGCAGTTCCTGCAGGCAGAATCTAATTGATCTGCATCCCAGGAACGGGTTTCTCTCGGGTGTTCTGGCGCGGCTCTGGGTGTGCTT
This sequence comes from uncultured Planctomycetaceae bacterium, assembly GCA_964392945.1. GTDB lineage: Bacteria > Planctomycetota > Phycisphaerae > SM23-33 > SM23-33 > BS750m-G57. Next base: position 885 of record CAYMSH010000076.1, read on the forward strand.
GTCGGCGCCCAGATCGAGTGTTCTGACAACGATGGGGCGTCCCTTGCACAGCTCGATCACTTCCATGTATGCGTTGTAGTGATCTTCTTCCGTCGGTTCGGTTTCAACTCCCAGGAACAGGAACTCGGTTCGATAGAGTCCTATTCCGTCTCCGCCTTTGTTAATGACCGATGCGGCCTCGGCGGGGAATTCGATGTTGCCCAGCAGGCTTATTTCGTGTCCGTCCAGCGTGATCGCCGGCAGGTCCTTCAGCGAGTCGAGCGAGTGAATGAACTCGACTTGCTGTTGAGCGTAAGTGCGGTATTGGGCCAGCGTCTTTTCGTCGGGGTCGATAATGACCAGTCCGCGATTTCCGTCGATAATGACGATATCCCCGGCCGTGGCTTCACCCGCTCCACTGTTAAGTCCCACGACTGCGGGAATTCCCAGCGCCTTTGCGACGATAGCGGTGTGGCTGGTCTGTCCGCCGGCGTCTATCGCCAGTCCCAGAACGTGCTTTCGGTCCATCCCGGCCGTTTGGCTCGGGGTCAGATCGTGGGCCAGCAGAATTCGATCGCTGTCGAGGTGCTTGAGCGTCTGGCGGCTCTGTCCGACGAGATTCCGCAGGAGGCGTTTTTCGATGTCGTAAACGTCCTTGACTCGATCGGCGAGATACTGGGGCATGTCCAGGAATTCCTTGGCATAACTCCTGAGAACCGCGGCGACGGCGTATTCGCTGGTAACGTGATCTTCATTGATCGCATCGGTGAACTTCTTCAGCAGGGTGTTGTCCTGCAGGAGTCCGAGATGGAAGTCGAAAATGGATGCGGTTTCCCGGCCTATTTGCGCTCCGGTGCGTTCCTGGAGATCGAGTATTTCTTCTTTTGAGACCGCAACGGCCTGCTGCAGGCGTGATATTTCCTGGTCAGCGAGTTCCGGGGAGACATGGCGTTCGGGAATGTCGAACTCTTCGGCGTCCACAATGGCCGCCGGAGCAATCGCTACTCCCGGGGAAACCCCTATGCCTTCCTTTGTTTTCATCAGGCGCCTTCCATTTCACCAAACCCGTCACCCACGAGTCCTGCGATGGCGTCGACAGCTTCGGCGGCGTCTTCGCCGTCGGCTACGACCCTGAGGACTGTGCCCTTTGCCGCGCCGAGTCGCATGACGGACATAATGCTCTTTCCGTCAACGGTTATGGAGTTGGTGGACAGCTCAATCTTGCTGCCGAATCCGTTAGCCAACTCCACTAACTGCATAGCCGGTCTGGCGTGCAATCCGTACTTGTTGACGATGCTGATTTCCTGTTCTGCGGTCGGCACTGTAGTATTCCATTGACGCCGGGGTTCCGTCGGCCCGATTACCCCAGTTCGTCGGCTTCATGGATAAGATCAATAATTGCTTCTTGGGTTTCGCTCTGGCGGAGGAACTTCCTGAAGATGTCTCTCTGCACGTGTTTGAAAATCGCCTCCATCGCCTGGAGGTGTTCATCGGGACTGTCAGGAGACGACAGCAACAGGATGACTGAATGAACAGGCTTGGAATCCAGCGAGGAAAAATCGATTCCGCCGCTTGATCTTCCGATCGTTCCAGTCGGTTTCTTGATGCCCTTGAGTTTCGCGTGCGGAAGCGAGACGCCTTTGCCGATCCCGGTCGTCGCTTGGGCTTCGCGCGCTTTTATCGCTTCGATCACGGGCTTTACTTTCGCCTTTGCGATCGCTCCGGATTCGGCCAGCGAGCCAACGATTTCCTCTATGGCTTCATCGCGAGTAGTGGCCTTGAGTTCCGGGATGATCGCCTCGGTCACGATAATGTCTGACAGATTCATTTCTGACTCCTGCGAGATTCTTTCAACACTGTAGTCGAGCGTGTAAGCGAGTTGTTCATGATTCTCGCGGTCACGATGACCCTTACAGCAGATAAGTCTACCGCTTATCGATACCTTTTGCCAGTATGGATGGGGAATTTCCGATCCTCTAAATAGAGGTTCATTGACGGCGGAGAATCCGCCGGTGATACCTCAGAGGAGTCTGTAACCTTCCCTGCGATAAGATGATGCCGCTATACGATCTCCGGCGAGCCGGTAGCTGCAGTTCTATTGCAGATCGCCCGCCTCGGCCAGCGGGTTCCGCGACGGGGCATGGTGATCGCGCACACGGTCTTTGTGGCGCCTGAGCTGCTCGGCGATTTTGTGTACGCATTGATCGACGCAAGCGTACATGTCTGCGTCTCTGGAGCTGGCGACAAAAGTGGTTTTTCGTCCGGCGTGTACGACTATTTCCGTCATCGGCTTGTCGGCTTCCATATCGAGCGTGATTTCTATCGAATGTACGTTATCGTAGTACTTTGGTAGTTTCTCGGCTTTGGATTCGACGTATTGGCGGAGCGAATTTGTTACTTCCATGTGTCTTGCTTCAATAACTATGCTCACTCTTGTATCTCCTTGGTGTCTTCCGGGACTTCCAGGACGTGGCGCTGGGCCGGGGCCTGGAGTGCATGGTCTTTCAGTATTTGATTCATCGGCAGGACTACGCCGCCACTTACGGTAAAACGAAGAGCCTCATCAATGCTAATTGGTAAATCCACAACTTCGTCACGTCTCACTGTTACAGTATAGCCTGTAACTGGCATTGGGCTTGAAGGAATGAAGACAGTAAGCATCTCATTATCGGCGCCCTGAAGGGCCTTCATACCCAGTGATGTAACTAAGCCTAGTGACCATATGCCTTTACGAGGGTAAGAAACCGCGACCACTCGTGAAAATTCTATCTTCCTGTCAGAAAACAACAGGTCAGTAACTTGTTTTACAGGAGGGTAAACCTGCTTGACTATCGGTAGACGGAAAATACCCTTCTCAACGCGGCGCCAGACCGCTCTGCCTATGAAACTGGCGATAAATCGCCCGAATATGTAAATACCTATAAAAGCTAGAGCAAAGCCGATCCAGACCAGCCAGTAGTCTGACCAGAACGCCTCGACGGATCTCCAGGCTCCGGCGGGACCGGACCAGGACATCTGATCGTGGGTGAACCAGGCGACACACTGCACGACGATCCACTGCGCACCGCGATTGGTGTATTGACCGATATACGTGTGAATGAAACTGAGCACCCAGATGAGGATCGCCAGCGTGAGGACAGTAGGCAACACAGCCGCGAGGCCGCGAAAAAAGAAACGCCTGAAATCCTTTGAAAACTCTCCTGCCACAGTCTTTCCAGTTCCCGTGCCTTTGCCGGGACTTGTTCCCAACCAAAGTAAGTCTAGCCCCTGAGTCCCTGGAGGTCAAGGCGCTGTTAGACTCTATCTGAGGCTTTTGTAATGAGATATCGAGCTTGATTGCAAGTGGTGCCAGTGGCACCTGTTACCGGCCCGTGTCGTCGCAGCGGCAGTCGGGAGAAATGACTTTGTCGGCGATATTTTCATCAACCCGGCCGATCCTGTCGACAACATCGGTCCAACTAGCGTCTTTCATTCTCCAGCCGATTGCCCTATTATTACCGACAGTTCTGACGAGGAAGCATTCTTATGGCCACGGATAATGATATCGACAACGCTTCGGAAGTGAAACCAAAAGCCAGGCCCAGCATCCATACTGCGATTCTGGCGTGGTTCGCCGACCAGGAGCGGGGCAAGGTGCTCGACGCGCCCGCGGGATTCGGGCACCTGAGCATGAATCTGCGCGACATGGGCTACCAGGTGACCTGCGGCGAGATCGATCCGGAGATATTCAAGGTCCCGGGCATGGATGCGGTCTATACCGATCTGAATCGTCGTATCGACGCGGCGGATGATACTTTCGACTACGTCGCGTGCGTTGACGGTCTGGAGCACATGACTGATCCGTACACCGCAGTGGCCGAATTCGCCAGGGTCCTCAAGCCCGGCGGTATGGGCGTCTTCTCCATCCCGAACTACACGAACATTGAGCGGCGGATTCGATTCCTGTTTCGCGGCGTGTTCACCAAGCCGATTCCGACTAAGGCGTACGAAAACTGCGGGCGAAATCTCTTCAACTTTCACAATTCTCCCATAACGATAACCATTCTGGAGTTCATGCTGAGGATAAACGATCTTCAGATCGTCGAGTTCAGACAGAACGCTCCCAAACGCAAGCAGATGCTCTGGCTGCCGCTGGTGGCGTGCATGAGATTGATTAACTGCTTCAAGTCACAACGCAAGAAAACCGAGCTTCGCACAGATCTCACGCTGAATTCGAAAGTCATACTCGGCGGAAACAACCTGATCGTGATAGTCCGCAAAGCCGAAGCCTGATCGGAGCCCGCGACGCGCTTGCGGGACTGGATGCATATGGATCTGAAGGGTAAACGTTTGCTGGTCATTGGCGGGGCCGGGCTGATCGGCTCGCATACCGTTGACGCGCTGCTTGATGAAGATGTCGCCGAGATTCGCATTTACGATAACTTCTCCCGCGGTTCGATGGAGAACATCGCCGGGGCCCTGTGCGACCCGCGCGTAAACGTTTTCCCACTCGGCGGCGAGCTGCTGCATCGCGACATTCTCGACAAGGCGATGGCCGATATCGACGGGGTGTTTCACTTCGCGGCGCTCTGGCTGCTGCACTGCCGCGAGTTTCCGCGCTCGGCGTTCGAGGTCAATATCGGCGGCACGTTCAACGTCCTGGAGGCCTGCATAAACAACGGCGTAAAACGCCTGGTCTGGTCCTCGTCGGCGTCGGTCTACGGCGATGCGGTCCAAGAGCCGATGAAAGAGGACCATCGCTACAACAACACAAACTTCTACGGCGCGACGAAAGTAGCTGGCGAGCAGATGGCGCGGGCCCTGTATCACAGGCACAAGGACTCCGATAAGCATTTCGACTACGTCGGTCTGCGGTACATGAATGTGTATGGTCCGCGGCAGGATTATCGCGGCGCGTACGTGGCCGTGGTCATGAAAATCCTCGATCGACTCGATCACGGACTGCCCCCGATCGTTTACGGCGACGGTTCGCAGGCATACGATTTTGTTTACGTCGGCGACTGCGCGGCGGCCAACGTATGTGCGATGAAGGCCGACACGAGCGATGAGTTCTACAACGTCGGAATGGGCCGCAAGACCACGATCAAAGAACTGGCCGAACTTATATTGGAAATCACGGGCTCGGACCTGGAAATACAGTACGAACCCGGCGGAACCACATTCGTCAAGAACCGCGTGGGATGTCCCGTCAAGGCTTCCCAGCAGATTGGCTTTGAGGCCAAGGTCCATCTGCGCGAGGGGCTCGCTGAGCTTATCGAGTGGCGAAGCGCTCACAAGGCGGCTGTGGCCCAGCGCCGCAGGGAGGCGCCGAGCGACGATGACTGAAAAGCGAAACATCCAGATCGCTCTGCCGGATACCGGTGACGAAGAGTGGCGAGCCGTTGGCGAGCCGCTGATGACCGGATGGCTGACCCAGGGCCCGAAAGTCGCCGAATTCGAAAAGGCCTTCGCCGCGCGCCACGATGCGGCACGCGCGCTGGCGACGACAAACTGCACCGCGGCGCTGCACCTGATACTTGCGGCGATGGAGATAGGGCCGGGCGATGAAGTTATCGTGCCGTCATTCGCATGGCTGGCGTCGGCCAATGTCGTGCTGTACTGCGGCGCGACGCCGGTGCTGGCCGACGTCGATCGCGAGAAGTTCAACATCGACCCGGCGGACGTCGCGAAAAAAATCACCGATCGTACGAAGGCGATTGTCGCAGTGAACCTGTTCGGTCTTTGCGCCGACATTGACGCGATCGCCCAGGTTGCAGGCGGCGTTGCGATTGTTGAAGACGCAGCGTGTGCGGCCGGGGCGGTCTACAAGGGGCGATCGGCCGGGTCCCTGGGACTGGCGGCCGGATTCTCGTTCCATCCCAGAAAGACGATCACAACCGGCGAAGGCGGCATGATCACCACAAGCGATCCCGAACTGGCCGATCGAATGGACATGCTCCGAAACCACGGGGCCGAAGTATCCGAAGAGGTGCGGCACAGCGGACCACATCCGTATCTGCTTCCTGAGTTCAATCTGCTGGGCTTCAACTATCGGATGACCGACATGCAGGGCGCGGTAGGGCTGGTGCAGTTGAGCAAACTTGACGGCTTCATCAGCCAGCGCCGCAAGTGGGCCGCGTTCTACGCCGAGCAGCTTGCCGACATCAATTGGCTGACAACTCCCAGCGAGCCGATAGACGGTGTTCACGCCTGGCAGGCCTATGTGTGTTATGTCGATCCGGATCTTGCTCCCATGCCGCGAAACGAGATCATGGACCGCCTGGCCGCCGGCGGCGTGAGCACTCGGCCGGGCACGCATGCGATCCACATGCTCGGTTACTACAGTCGGCGTCTGGGACTGGCGCCCGGAGACCTGCCGGCATCACGCGATTGTGCGATGAACACTATGGCGATCCCGCTTCATAATCGCATGTCGCCGGCGGACTACCAGTACGTAGTTGACCAGATCAGGGAGATCGCCTCGTCGGGGTGACATCGCTCCGATTCGACGGCGTGTGAAATATCATGTGCGGCGTGGCAGTCATTATCAGTTTCGACGGATCGGCGCTGCGGCGCGATTGCCTGCAGAACATGACCGACGCGCTGGCCCATCGCGGACCTGACGGACAAGGCCTGTTCATCGATCCTCCAGTTGGGTTGGGCCATCGCAGGCTGGCGATCATCGACCTGACCCAGGCCGGCGATCAGCCGATGAGCGATCACGACGCGCGATACACGATCACCTACAACGGCGAGGTCTACAACTATCGCCGACTCAGCGACGAACTGGAGGCTCTGGGCCATCGGTTCCATTCCCGGACCGACACCGAGGTCGTGCTGAAGGCCTACGCGCAGTGGGGCCCGAAATGCCTCGATCGATTCAACGGCATGTTCGCCTTTGCGATATGGGACAAGCTCCGCGGCGAACTGTTCCTGGCTCGCGATCGCTACGGGATCAAACCGCTCTACTACAGTTTCGTTCCGGGTAAGTTCCTCTTCGCCTCGGAGCAGAAAGCGATTCTCGCTCATCGCGTCGCGCGTCGCGAGATCGACCTCGAAGCACTGGTCGAATACTTCACGTTTCAGAATTTCTTCACCGATCGCACGCTCTTGAAAGGCGTGCGAATGTTCCCGGCCGGCTGTTGGGCGAAGATCTCCCCCGATCGCCCCGATCAGCTCGAGCCGGTGCGATACTGGGACTACGATTTCCGCCAGCCGGACCATCAGGCCGACAAGCAGGAGTATATCGAAGAGGCCGATCGGCTTTTCCGCCAGGCCGTCAAGCGACAGCTCGTAAGCGACGTAGACGTCGGAGCCTATCTCAGCGGCGGAATTGATTCCGGCTCGATAACCGCAGTCGCCGCCGGCGAACTTCCGCATATCAGGACCTTCACGTGCGGCTTCGATCTAAGCTCGGCCTCGGGGATGGAGCTGGCCTTCGACGAACGCCAGCAGGCCCGATACATGTCGCAAACCTTCAGGACCGAGCACCATCAGGTCGTGCTGAAGGCCGGCGATATGGAGCGGGTCTTCCCGGATCTGGCATGGCACATCGAAGAGCCTCGCGTCGGCCAGAGCTACCCTAACTACTACGCGGCGCAACTGGCGTCGAAACATGTCAAGGTGGTCCTCGACGGAACCGGCGGCGACGAACTGATGGCCGGATACCCCTGGCGGTACTACCGCGCCGTGGTCAACGATGATTTTGAACACTACATCGACAAGTACTACCTGTATTGGCGGCGATTGATCCCCAACAGGGACATTCGCAGCGTGTTTGCCCCGATCGCAGACGAGACCCGCGATGTCTGGACGCGCGACATATTCCGCGACGTGTTCTGCCGACACGCAGACCAGCTCAATCGGCCCGAGGACTACGTAAACCACTCGCTCTACTTCGAGGCCAAGACATTCCTGCACGGGCTGCTCGTTGTTGTCGACAAGCTCTCGATGGCCCACGGGCTGGAAAACCGCGTTCCGTTCCTCGACAACGATTTTGTCGACTTCGCGATGCGGGTCCCGGTTTCCATGAAACTCGGCAATCTCGCCCGGGTTGTCGAGCAGGACGAAAACGAGCCGGGCAAGACTCGCAACTACTACAGCAAAACCCGCGACGGCAAGCTGCTGCTGCGCGAGATGATGAGCAAATACATTCCGCAACGAATTGCCAATGGCGCCAAGCAGGGCTTTTCTGCCCCTGATGCGAGTTGGTTCAAAGGCGAAAGTATCGACTATGTCAGGTCGCAGTTGTACGACAGCGGCGCCCCGATATACGATTACATGGACCATGCCGCAGTGCGGCGGCTGGTCGACGAGCACTTGAGCGGCCGGTGCAATCGCCGACTGCTCATATGGTCCCTGCTGAGTTTCTCACAGTGGTGCGATAAGTTCCTCGCCTCGCCGCCGGCGTAGAGGCCCGTTAGACCCAGGTCGATTGTCATGAACGACAAACAACAACATCAAACTCCGCGGCCCGATGAATCCGGCGGTCTCCCGCAGCCTCGCGCCGCGACGTCTGGGGCAAAGAGGCTGGTGTTCATCGGCTCCGGCAGGTTTGGGCTGCGGTGTATCGCCACGGCGATGGCGACGCCTGAACTCTGCATTGAGGGAATTGTCACCAATCGCGAGACGTTCTCCATTTCCTACCGGCCCGAAGGCGTCAAGAACGTTCTGTATGCTGATGTCGCGGGATTCGCCAGCGAGAATAACATCCCGATTCGGATAATGGACACCGCGATGAACGAGCCGGGATTGATCCGGCGGATCAGTCAGTGGCGCCCGGATATGATCCTGATGGTCGGCTGGTATCACATGCTGCCGCCAGAGATCCGCCGGATCGCTCCGAGTTACGCCCTGCACGCTTCTCTGCTGCCGGACTACAGCGGCGGGGCGCCGCTGGTCTGGGCGATGATCAACGGCGAAACCGAGACCGGGATCACGCTGTTCAAAGTGGCTGACGGTGTTGACAACGGACCGATAATCGCCCAGTGTCGCCAGGAGATACGCCCCGACGACACCATCGCAACTCTGTACGAACGAATCGAAGATTCGGGCCTCCAGTTGCTCAAGGATAACCTGCCGAAGATCGCCTCGGGGCAAGCCGTCTGCACGCCGCAGGATGAGTCGCTCAGGCGGACCATGCCCCAGCGGAGTCCTGAAGACGGACTGATCGACTGGACCCGGCCCGCGCCAGTCGTGCACGATTTTGTGCGGGCCCAGACCAAACCGTATCCCGGCGCGTTTACTTACTGCGACGATCTGAAGATCACGGTCTGGACGACTCGGCTTGTTCCCAGGCCTGCGTCAATCGCTTCAGGCCGGCCCGGCGCTGTGGAATCGCTGGGCGATCAGGACGGATTCTGGGTCTGGTGCGGGCAAGACACCGGCCTGGCGGTTACCCTGGCCGGCGTTGGCTCCGAAGATCTCAGCGGAGCCGAATGTCACCGCAAACACCTGGGGCGCTCGGGCTCGGTATTGTCCGGCGGAGCCCGGTGAAAATGTCTTTCTCAACGTTTCCCGGCCAGCGGGTAGTGATATACGCCAAACCAGCGATGGCTTCCGGTTTGCGGGGCCACTACGCGGAGTTTGGTCTTTCGCCCGCCCTTTAGCATCCCGACCGGCACGCTCAGTTCCATGAACCCCACGCGATCCAGCCCGTTGCCTTCTTCGCTTACCGGTATGAAGCGAAGCGACGCCGCGGCGTCATTGCTCTTCCACACGGTTTCGGTGTGCGTGACTGTGAACTTCAGCAGCGGTTTGTCTTCCAGGAAGAGTTGGAACTCCGTTTCAGGTTGGCTGATCCAGCCCAGCGCTGCGATCCAACTGAACGTGTAAGCGCCTTTCGGCGGGAGATTCTCCGGAACCGCCTGGGTCAGCCAGACCACTTCCTTCTGGCCGCGGGAGCATCGCGCGTAATCTTTGGTCATCCTGCCGACGAACGATCCGTACTGCGCCCTGCCGCCAAAGCGAAGAGTTTCGCTCCAGCCGTTGATCTTCGACAGCATCACCTTCCTGCGCCGCAGAGTTTCGGGGTCCTGGTAGACCGGACCTCGGTAGGATCCGTAGAACGGGACGTTCAGATCGATCCAGGCAAAGATGCGCCTGCGACTCTTGTCATCCATTGCCAGGCGCTTCTTCCCGTTCTTGTCCGGATGGCCGGAGACAATCAGCTTTGTCAGGCTGCTTGCCGGAGACCCCCATTTGTTCGGCGTTATATCTCTGACGAATCCTTCGCTTCCGGACCAGCTCGTGGTCGGGATCCAGTTGACATAGGGCTTTCGCCCGTATTGTTTCTCGTACTTGTCGGCGTTGCGGGCCCATCTCCACGGTACGAGCAGATCGTAGGATCTGCAGAAGAATCGCGTCTGCACGCTTCGCATGTCGATGCTCTTGGGTTCCTTGACTCCGTCGTGACATCGCAGGCAGTAGCGGTCCCATATCGGCTGTACTACCGCCGGATAAGAGAAACCATCGCCTCCCCATTCCGGCGGTATGAGACTCCGCACGCCGCCTGCGATCGCAGCCGGTCGCCGCCCCGGGCGCGGTGCGGCCAGACGCGATTCGTGGCAGCCGATGCAACTGTGTTTCTCGCCGGGTCTGAACTGCGTCCAGGTCCGCATCCGCTGGACGGCTTTGCCCTCGGCGTCGATCGCCATGAAGTAGATCGGCACGTCGGCAGGGGCCTTGAAGTACGCCGATCCGTCGGGCGCCACGTTCGCATATCCGCAGACTTTCTTGGCTGCGAAAGTACCGTGCCCGGAGACAACGGAGAACTGATGACCGTCCAGGGCGGTCTGTCGCAACTGGTTCCTGGGACCGGCTTTTGGAAGCTCCTGCACGACGCATATCTGCTTGACCTGGCCTCGCTTGACGTGCGGCAGCAGACCCTGGTATACGTCCTGGACGATTATCTCGGCCCACTTCCCTGCGCGCGGATCCAGCGCCGAACGTCGCACTGGCGGCGTGGCTCTGGCCCGCAGGGGACGAGCCGAGTAGAAGCCTTTGCCGTCTTTCCTGTCCAGGATCAGCCACTCCTCGGTCCCGGCGAAATCGCGCAGCATGACAACGCCGTTAAGTGAAAAGAGATAGTGATTCTTGTCGATCGGATACGGAGTCTCGTAGCGCCCGAGAAAATCGCTGTTGGCGCGATACTTGTCCACTTTGCCGGTATTGCACTCCGGCGTCAGTGACGTAATGGCGGCCTGGGTGTTGTCGCCAAGGCTCGGGTCAATGGCGCCGAGGGCTCCGTTGAGCCAGCCCAGGTGACCGGCCAGGGTGCAGATGACCCGTTGGGTCCCGGGAATGGTCCTCGCATCCACGAACGCCTTGGGGGAAAGTACGCGATTGCCGTAATACCCGCGCATCATGCTCCCGTCGGGTTCCATCGTCCAGATTCCCTTCGTCGGCTGGACCGGACGGTCCACGTATTCCCAGCGAGAGAACATTATCCTTCCGTCGCTGGTCACCGTGGGCGTGAAATCCTGCAGGTAATTGGCCGATATCCGCTTTTGCGCCTCGCCGTTGCGATCCATGCGATACATGACGCCCATCGGAGTCCACAGGCACAGGGCCCACTGCATGTCCCGGTTACTGATGAAGACTATGTCGCCGACCGGGAGCCAACAGGAGTCGTAGTTGTCGTAGTTCCCGCTGGTCAACTGCTTCAAACCCGTTCCGTCTACGCCTGTTCGGTAAACTTGAAAATGCTTGCCGGGCTTACGCCAGTTCAGCAGGATCTCCCGCGCGTCAAACGACAGGTCGCAACGCGCGATCAGACCATCGCCGGCATCGACGATCCTCCGGGTTTTGTATCCGTCGGGGCCCGGGATACATTCGTATACCCCGCCGCCGGCGGAGCCTCCCTTTTCGAATCCGGGATTATGGTATTCATAGACGTGTCCGCTGCGGATCGGGCTTCTCTTCACCGCCAGGATGCGGTCGATTCCAAGCATGCGCAATCGAATCCATCGCGCCGTGGAATACGCCCGATCGAACGCCTTGAGGTACTCCTGGAGATCCTCTTTCTTAGCGGCTCCGGAAGATGATTTCGCAGCGAACAGAGTCGAGGCCTTCTTCCAGGCCGCCAATCTCTGGGCGAAGCGAGGATCGGAGAGTTTCTCCCGCCGGTCTCCAGGCAGCGTCTTGAGTTTGGCCTCTAGCGCCCCGACCGCCTTCATCCGCTTTTCGCACTGCCGGCGGATCTGCAGGTGCGCCTTGGCGGCGCTGTTGTTGTCTGCGCCCAGGGCGGCCGGAGCCCAGGGGCCCAGAGCAACCGACAGTACGAGTAGAACTGCCGGACCTATGCGCCCGCCGCCGGTGATCTGGTTCATAAGCATCATTGCGTGAATCTCTCAAACAGACTGGGGTTTGTCTGGCGTCTTGGATAATTGTACCTGATACGGCGCCTGTGGCAATAAGGCGTCGGCCAGCAAGTTTCAATCCGGGCGGAAAAACCGGTCGATAAGAGATATCGAATTGGTCGATGCGTAGAATGTTAGTGTAATCATGAAAGTTCTTATCAGCGGATCTTCCGGGATGATCGGGTCGGCGCTGGCGGGATTCCTCGCCGGGCGCGGGTGCGACGTATGCAGGCTCGTTCGATCCGAACCGGGGGATTCCGATTGCCTCTGGGCCCCGTCCCGCGCTCAAATCGATCTCGATAACGCCGGTGAGATTGATGTTGTTGTCCACCTGGCCGGCGAGAATATCGCTTCAGGTCGATGGACCAAAGCCCAAAAGGCCCGCATCGCCGACAGCCGCATCGACGGGACCGATCTGCTGGCCGGGGCCCTGGCCAGGCTGCCTCGACGGCCCGAACTGCTGATCTCGGCATCTGCTGTCGGTTACTACGGGCATCTCGGCGACGAGATCGCCGACGAAACGCATTCTCGCGGACAGGGCTTCCTTGCCGATGTCGCCGCCGATTGGGAGGCCGCAGCGTCTCCGCTTGCCGATGCCGGCGTGCGTGTAGTCTTCCTGCGATTGGGCATGGTGCTCGGAAAGACCGGCGGGGCGCTGGGGAAAATGCTCGGCCCGTTTCGTTGCGGATTCGGCGGAGTCATCGGTTCGGGACGCCAGTTTATAAGTTGGGTCACGCTCGACGACGTGTTGGGTATTGTCGGCAAGATTATCGACGATCCAGACATCTCCGGCCCCGTGAACGCCGTGTCGCCGAATGCAGTGACCAATCGCGAATTCACCAAAACGCTGGGGCGCGTTCTGCACAGACCGACGCTGGCGCGCATGCCGGGGTTTGTCGCCAAACTGCTGCTGGGACAGATGGCCGACGAACTGCTCCTTCACGGAGTTCGAGCCGAACCGAAAGTGCTTGTCGATGCGGGCTATGAGTTCAGGCATCCGCAACTCGAAAAAGCCTTGAGCGACATGCTCAATCGTTAGCATTTCAGTCGCGCCGCGACGTATTGAAGCTCCCTTGAAACACAAAACAGACAGCGCAAAAAGAAGGCCCGGCAGTGGGAGGGCCGGGCCTTACGCGGGGTCTTTCGGCCAGGTTGGGAGAGCCCGGACCGAAAGGGGTTGGGTTGTATTTAATCGTCTACTAAAGTCTAGGCCGCCAGCGGCGATTTTGCGGCGCAAAACCAAAACTTTTTTGGTCCCGCCGTGCGCACTACGCGCACAGATAAGCCGAGGGCTCGCCGACTGGGGAGACCCAATCCGCAAGCGTGCTACTTCTTGGCGGGGAACGCCAGCTCGGCCGGTCCGAACTTGGCGGCGTTGCTGCCGACTTTTGTAAGTTCGGTCTTGCGTCCGAGGCGATGCTTGGCCAGGTTCGCGTGCGAATAGAATATCTGCTTTCCGTCGCGCCTGGTCTCTACCAGACCGCCGATACGCAGCAGGCTAAGGTGATGCGAAACGCTGGATTGCGGCAGCTTGAGCTTGTTGCAGAGGGTGGTTACATTCATCTCGCCATTGCTCAGAAGCATCATGATGCTGAGTCTGGTCTTGTCGCCGAGTGAATGGAATACGCGTGCGAGTTCTTCAAATTTATCCGTTCGTGAAGCCATTGTCTTACCTCAGGTGAGTGCTAGGGATTAACGATACGCCATATGGACTACTAAGACATACTATTATATCTAGGCACCTATATGCAAGGAAAATAAGGTATTTACCTTACTTTTTTTTATTCACCACATATCTATGAATTTATCGTGTTTTCCGGTGGTCTCGCGTGGCGGTAAACGCTTGTTGTGGCAGAGGTAAGGGTTTTCGGGTCATGGCTCCGTGTTTGCCGAACCGCCATGTTGGCAAGTTCTTGGGGGAGAAAAAGGACAAAAAAACCATCGGACACCACGGTCAAAAGTTCAACGCTCGCCTATAATATTGTCCGATTTCTTGCCAGAGGGCATTAAACGATGAGTACGCCAACCGCAGTTACGCCGGGTTTCAGCAGGCGAAACTTTGCCGAGAATCCGAATGCGTTTGACCTCCGGCCGGGGTTCTTCTCTTTGGCGCCGGTTGCTGATATGATACGTGCTCGCGTGTCTTAGCCGTTGTCGGCCTGGGCGACGCGTTGGCCAAGAGCGATGATTATTTATGCTGCAACTTACGCCGGGGCGATGTTGTTGGCGCTGATTGCGACGCCGCTTGTGGTTCGCATTGCGCGTTGGCGAAAGGTGCTCGATCAGCCCGGAGTGCGGCGGGTTCATTCCCATGCTGTCCCGCGTCTAGGCGGCGTGGCGTTGTTTATTTCGCTCGTGGTTCCGGTGGCGGTCCTCTACTTGTTCGATACGGATTTTTCGCGGGGCCTGGTCGATCCGTCCGCCGATGTCGGGCCGATTCATGTCCTCGCGTTGCTGGTTAGTTGCGCTCTGGTGTTCGCCGCGGGGCTGGCTGACGATCTGGCGGGCATCGGCGTTCGCACCAAGCTGCTGGCCCAGATCGCCGCGGCGACGATAGCGTGCGCGATGGGCATACGGATCGATTTCATCGCTATCGGCGGTCGGATGATAGAGTTCGGCTGGTGGGCCTGGCCGCTGACGATCTTCTGGATCGTCGCGGTAACCAACGCGGTGAACCTGATCGACGGATTAGACGGTCTGGCCGCCGGGATATCGCTGATAGCCTGCGGAGTCATGCTCGTGCTGGCGGTCTACACGCGGAACGTGACGATGACGGTGCTCATGATCGCACTGCTGGGAAGCCTGACGGGGTTCCTGTTCTTCAATTTCAATCCCGCTCGCATTTTCCTTGGCGATTGCGGCAGCATGTTCCTGGGCTATTTCCTCGCTACCGCCAGCGTGATGTGTTCGATGAAATCCGCCGCGCTCGTCGGTTTGGCGCTGCCTGCTGCTGCTTTGGGGCTTCCGATATTCGACACGATGTTCAGCATGCTCCGCAGGGCGCTGGATCGTCGCTCCATGTTCGCCGCCGATCGGGCCCACATTCATCATCGGTTGATCGATAGGGGCCTGCACCAGCGTCACGCGGTGATCGTGATGTATGCGATAACCGCACTGGCGGCGTGTATCGGCCTGCTATTGATCGTCGTGCGCGACATCGGCGGTTTCGCGCTGATTCTGATCGGCGCGTTGCTTCCGAGTCTGCTGGTGTTCCGCGCCGTTGGGGCGATGCGCATCGGGCAGGCGTTTTCGACTTTTCAGCGAAACAGATCGCTGGCCCGCGACGCCAAGGGGCTCCGTCGCGATTCGGCCGAGGCGCGTCTGAGCCTGGCCGAGGCTGACAGTCTGGAGCAGTGGTGGGAACTGCTGGCCAAGGCGGCCGGTGAAATGGGATTCGTGCGAATGCGGATCTACTCTCGACCGCCCCAGGGACCTGCGCGATGCGTGACCTGGAGCGTTGACGATCAGCAGATCGATTTTGAAGGCTCCGTGCGTGCGGTCTTCCCGCTTGCCGGCAGAAAGGGCGGCGAGCACTTGCGCGTCGAGATCGATGCGGCGGTTGATGAGGCCCTAGAATCCGTCGGCGTTTCTCTATCGCTGTTCGCACGCCTGCTGGACGAGTGCGACATGGCGCGTCTGGGCGAACTGGCCCGGACCGGAGCCTCGGCTCCGACGGCGGAGGAACCCAAAGAGTGAACACGAGGCCCGAGGAGTTGAATACCGCCTCGATGCGAATCGCCTTCGTGGGCAACCAGGACAACAACGCCTACCGTCTATGCAAATGGATTCGCCAACGCGATATCGATGCGCACCTGTACATGTTTCCGCGCGAGAACCCCACGCGATCCCTGCCTGAGCAGGTCGATCCGGATCTGGCCGACGGATATCCGCCGTGGATTCGCCGGTATGACGACAACACCGGTCTCTGGCCGTTGCGGCGAGGGCCGATCGCTCGGCGGATTGACGAAGACTACCGGCTCGTCGTAACCAGCGGAGCCACGGGTCTGCTGGCTGCGGGGCATTTCAAGCAGACCCCTGTGGCCCATATGGCCCTTGGCAGCGAAGTCAGCCAGTTTCCGCTATGGCTCTGGCGGCTGAAGACGTCGCTGAAGTGGCGAGCGGCCAGCCTGATCATGCGACGGAGTCTCAAACGCGTTGCGAGAATCATAACGCTGGGATTTCGCCCGGAACTGATCGCCCTGGACAAGCTGGGCCATAGTGACAAGACGATTGTCTGGGGTTGGCCCGAAGATCCGCCGGGCAATCGGCGGCGCGTTGACGGCGAAATGCTGGCCCGGCTTACGGATATCTACTCGCAATACGATCGGGTCTTCCTCTGGACCGCTCGCCTGAATTTCATGGACCCATCGGCCGTTGACTACAAAGGCGCCGAGCGGTTTCTCGACGCCCTGGAGATGCTCGCCGCCGGCGGTGAATGCAACTTCAAGGCCATTGTCGGTCAGCACGGATATGATGTTGACGAATTCAAGGCCCGTGTCGCCGGAAAAGGGCTCGCAGATCGGATCGATTTTGTCGAGCACATGCCGTTTCACCAGATGCTGACATACATGTCTGTCCCCAACGGAGTTGTGGTCAGCGTTCTGGACACTGAGCGCGGCCACATTTTCGGCGGGATCGTGCGCGAGGCTCTTAGCCTTGGAACCCCGGTGATAAGCGCCGCCGACAGCGATACCGTCATTCGCTGCTACGGGGCGGATTGCCCGATAGTAAGAGCCTGCGACGCGCCGAGTTGTTACGAGGCGATGGTTCGCATTTCGCAGATGGACGCCGGGCACTTCGACGATCTGAGGCTCCGGACCGCAACGTGGGCCGACGAGCATTTGCATTTCGACAAGCAGCTTGATGAACTGCTCGAGACCCTGGGCGGTGTCCATGGCTAGATCCAGAACATTCAAAGCCGGGATAATGGCCTCGGGCCACTTCCTTCGCGCATCGGTCGGACTAGCCAGCCTCGCGATCCTTGCTCGTGTTTTGACTGTCGAGCATTACGCCACTTACAGGCAAACGCTGCTGTCGTACGTGTTCGTATCGCCGCTGCTGATTCTCGGATTGCCAGAGGCTCTGTACCATTTCCTGCCGTTGGAAAAGGACCGATCCCGAGGCGTGCTGCAAGAGAACCTGCTGCTGCTGGCGTTTATGGGCGCGCTGTTTTCGATCTTCCTTTACTGTGGGGGCAATCACCTGCTGGCTCGGCGGTTTTCGAACCCCCAACTGGCCCGCACGCTCATGATATTCGCTCCCTACACGCTGTTCATGCTGCCGGCCGCGGCGCTGGACTCGTGCCTGCTGGCCTGCGACAGGCCCGCCAAGGTGGCGATATTCAACGTGTTGCGACGGGTTCTGCTGCTGGTCGTTGTCGTCGCCGCGGCTTTGATATGGCGAACATCGACTGCGGCGGTAATCGCCGTTGTTGTCTCGACGGCGATCGTGCTGGTCCCGGCTCTGGTGCTCATGTTCCAGGCCACTGGCGGCACGCGCGGCGAGATATCCTGGTCTGGGGCGCGCTCGCAGTTGAAGCTCAGCCTTCCGCTTGCTCTCGGCGGCATGGCCGCGATGCTGTCGGCGCATATCGACAAGGTGATCGTCTCTTCAATGTGCACCCTGAAGGAGGTCGCCGTATACATGAACGGGGCGATCGAGCTGCCGCTGACAGACGTTGTGACGACTTCGGCGATGTGCGTGATCCTGCCGGAACTTACAGTCTGCTTCAAAGAGTCGCGACCGGGCGATCTGCTGGTTCTCTGGCGAAGGACCGCCGAGAAGTGCCTGGTGATCCTGGCTCCGGCGATGGCGTTTGTGCTGGCCGCGGCGCCGGAACTTATGACGGTCCTGTTCTCATCGACTTACACCCAGAGCGCCTATCCGCTGCGGATATACGCGCTGCTTCTGCCTCTTCGGGCCACCCAGTTGGCCACGGTGTTCATCGCCGCCGGACGATCGGGCGTTGTCACGCTCCTGGCAAGCGTCGGGCTGGCGGTCAACTTTGTCCTGTCGATTCTGATGGTCCGTTGGATCGGACCGTCGGGCGCGGCGTGGGCTACCGTGATCTCGATCTAAACGAAGACCATATACTCGTTCGTTGCGATAGGATCGCTCCTGAAGTGTCGGCTTACCGATGTTGTCCGCCCCGGGCGA
>CAYMSH010000077.1:0-19311 GCA_964392945.1 uncultured Planctomycetaceae bacterium
CGATCCGCGCGACCGACTCCGGCGGCGAGGACGTAGACGATACGTTCACCGTTACTGTCAACGCGGTCAACGATACGCCTACGCTGGACAATCCGATCGCCGACGTAACGGTGGACCAGGATGCGATCGACACGGTTATCGACCTGTCGGCCGTGTTCAGCGACATTGAGACTCCCAGCCTGACGCTTACTGTCCATGACAACACGAATTCCGGACTGGTCGGCGCCGGCATAGTCGGAACGACCTTGACGCTGTCGTACACGCCCGGCGCCAACGGCACGGCCGACATTACGATCCGGGCGACGGACGCGGGCAATGAACATGTTGATGATGTGTTCACCGTGACTGTAAACGCGGCCGCCAACGCCACTGTTGTCGGTCAGCACGTGTTCTATAACAGGTCCGGGTTTGACGGGAATAACGCTGCGGCAAACAGCAGCGACGATAATGCCATCGCACCTGACAAGACGGTTCTGCTGCCCGGCCAGAAGGCGACGTTCGCCAACTACACCACCTACACCAGAGGCATCAACGGGCTCATGATCGACATCGACGGGATGGCGAATTCTCCCGCTCTCAGCGATTTTATCTTCAGGAACGGCAACGACTACGCATCCCCCGACACCTGGGCGACTGCACCGGCTCCGACCAACGACATCGCCGCCGACGTTCGCAGCGGCGACGGCGCAGGCGGTTCGGATCGCGTGACTCTCATCTGGGCTGACGGCGCCATCGCCAAGAAATGGCTGCAGGTGACAGTGTTGTCCGACGCCAACGGAGGCAGCCTCGGCCTGGCTGAAGATGTTGTGTTCTACATGGGCAACGCCATTGGCGAAACAGGGAACTACACAACGAATGCTATTGTTAATGCTTCCGATGAGATTGGAGCCCGCAGCAACCCGGCGTTCTTCCCGCCGGCGACGATCGCCAACCGCTACGACTTCAACCGGGACAGACGTGTTAACGCGACCGATCAGATAATTGTCCGCAGCAACAATGCGTTCTTCGACGCACTGAGATTGATTACGGCTCCAGAGGCTCCCGGCGGAGCCCCCGCGGCGGCCCCGGCCCCGGCTCCGGCGATGGCGCCGCAGGTTGCCGAGGCCAGTGAGCCCGAAACGCCTGAAGAACTCCCCAGCGAGGTCGATCTGCTTACCGTTGACGTTCTTGGAGTCCAAGACGTAATCGGCGGCGGCTCAGAGACTTCAGCTGAAACCGTCTTGCACGATTACGCCGCCGAACGTCAAGATGTTCTGCAGGCGCCGGATTCTTCCGAAGGCGACTTTGGCGATCTGGAAGTCGATCTGCTGGCGGACCTTGATCCGCTGGAGATGTAGTGATAACACGATTAATTGCATGGTGTTCCGAATGATCGTTATACAGGTATTATGCAAAACATGAGTCAGTTAATGCAGTTTGTGCTTGACGAATTCAGGTGTTTGCCTTATAATAATGATTCGTAATAGAGGTAGAAGAGCCGCTAGAGGTTGTAACAGAGGTAGTTTCGAGGCGTTACGTCTGATGTGTTGCGCACTTTGTATAGCGCATATGAGCCGCATGTGAGTCATGGCGTCGCCGTTCAAATATAGTCAACAGGATTGGCTTGTTGGCCAAGTGAGGCACCGTACGGGCTCCCCCGTCAATGGGAGAGAGAGGTGAGAAATGGTAATGAAAACGATTGCAGGACTTGTCGTACTGGCGTTATGCACAACGGGTGCATTTGCAGCGCCAATCGTCATCAATGTCGGAAACATTGATTTGGCGCCGGATACCGTAACCACGTTCGATATTATGGTTACCGGCGGCGATGCTGTTGGAGTTCTGGATTTGGTTCTCCAGATAGAAGACGGTGGAGGCAATAACGGCGGTAGTGCCGACAAGCCCACTATCACGGCTATCGACATTATCGGAGCCGGCACTCTGTTCGATGGGAATAACCTCGGGCAAATCAACGGTTTTCCTGCCGGGGATCTCATGCAAACGGCCAGTGCGATAACAGCGAGCGGGACCGTGAGCGCTGCTGGTGTTCTGGCCAGAGTGACCATCGATACGGCTGGAACGGCGGACGGCGAGGTGTACGATCTGTCCCTCACAGGCGTGGCGGCAGGCCTTTTCGGTGAGCCGGGCGTGGATACCGCTTTCACCGATGCCGACGCCCTTCCTGTTGCCACCGACATCACCAACGGCACCATCACCATTACCCCCGAACCGGCGACGATGGCCCTTTTGGCTGTCGGCGGATTGGGACTGCTCAGGCGTCGTCGCAGAGCCTAAACGACAGTCTGAACTAACGATGAATCCATGGCGGGCGGGTTTCTGAAAGGAAGCCCGCCCGTTTTGCATCCTGGTGTGTTGTTTCTTCCGGAGTTGGCCGCGGTGTCATCAGACGCTCGATATTCCCGGTTGGTCTTCTTGGTTTTTACCCTGCAGAAAACGCCAATCTGTGGTATACTTGTGCGTAGTGATTCGTACTGACGGCAGTAGAGTGAGGGCTGCCGTTTTCTCTGAAAATTGCGAGTTTAACGCCTGTGTTTTCCCCGCAGGCTGGTGATTGGACGCAATGAGTACAGCCAGATTCAAATACGGAGACCCGGCGGTCATGGAGGCTCTTGAGCCGCGATTGCTGTTGTCATCGGCGATCGCCGGACAGTTGCAGGACCCCAGCGCCGAGGCCGCCGACACAGGTGCACCGGCGATTATGCGACAGCAATTCGACGAGCCGGCCGCCGCTGCATTTCCGGGTGAGGCTGAGGCTGAGGGGGCGGCGCCGCAGATTCTAGTCGGTTCGCACCAGATTGTCGCCGGTGAGGCCGACCAGGTGATTCCGCTCTATGTCACCGGCGGTCAGTTGGTTCAGGGGCTGGATCTCTACATCGAATTAGGCGACGGCGGGGGCGCTAACGGCGGGACGGACACAATTCCCGTCATATCGGACGTTGATATTATCGGGCCTGGAACCTTGTTCAATCAGAGCAATACCGGCCAGTCCGACACCTTCACATCGGATCTGCTCTGGGCGATATCCGTGACGACTAACGAAGGGGTGATGGACGAAATTGCCGCCGACGGCTTGCTGGCGTATGTGACGATTGACGCGGCCGGCACTGCGGCGGGAGAAAGCTACTCGCTGGCGCTCAAAGGCGCGGCTATAGGCATTTTCGGGCCGCCCGGGGTCGATTCCAACTTTGCCGGAATCGAGGCTGATATCACAAACGGTACGCTGGAAGTTGTTTCGGCGATCGAGCCGGTCGCTCGCCATGTCTTCTACAACAACTCATCCCTGGACGGTAACGACACGGCCGCTAACGCTGCTGACGACGGAGCTGTCGACGGTAGCAAGATCGCGCGGCTTGCGGGGCAGACAGTTACGTCTTCCAACTACACCAGCTACAGTCGCGGGATTAACGGCGTCATGGTCGATATCGCCGGCTTGAGCGAGGTATATGATCCTGTCGCAGGCGATTTCGCCGTAAGAGTGTCCGATACGGCTACCGGCGTCTGGTCAAGCGGACCGGCTCCGAGCGTGAGCGTTCGCCGCGGCGAGGGATTCGGCGGTGCGGCTCGCATTACGCTCATCTGGCCCGATGGCGTGATCGCCAACAAGTGGGTCGAGGTCACCGTCAAATCCGACGCCAGCGGCGGAGGACTCGGCCTGGCCGGCGACGATCTGTTCTACTTCGGCAACTCCGTAGGCGACAGCGACGGCGACAGTAGCACCGGCGGCAGCGAGCTGGACTTGTTCATCGACCAATTCGGTTTGAGCGGCGGCGGTTTGGCCTCCGATTTTGACGCCGACGGGCAAGTGGGACTCAGCGACTTTTCGATCATGCGAGAGCGGTTCGGCCAATCTGTGGCCACGCCGAGCTTCCCTGCTCCGGCGCCTGTTGCGGCTGGGGCTCCGGCGGTTGAGTCTCCGGCAAGAGCGCCCGAACCAGTCGCTTCGCCCAGCTTGGCGACTGGGGCTGATCCCATGGTAGACGCTCTGCTTGTGAATCCCGTTTCGATCGAAGTGGGCCAAACGGCCTTGCCTTCCCCCGGCGAGGCCCCGTCGCAGGAGCCGTCGTACGAACTTCGGTTGTCGGACGCGTTGGGAAATGAAGACTCGATTGAGCCGCTCGGAGTTTCGCTGGAAACGGAAGATATGTTGGCCGATCTTTTGTCCGAAGCGGTACTGCCTGAGAGTTTCTAGGCGGGGCCTGAAGATCGGCGCCCGGCGGCTCTCGGTAAGGAAACTGATCCATTTCTCCTGGTCTGAAACTCGGCTCGTTTTCCTTCAGTAGTTACTTTCGGGAACTCACTTTTTTGTAGTTCGGCAACCGTTCCGGCGCGGGTTCTGCCGAGTCGAATATTGACACTCTGACCGCTCCAGAGTAAACATACTTCTGGGCGATACGTCTTTATCTCGCCCGCGCATCAGTTTTACCTAGCCCAGGACGGCTTCGCCGACGATGCGGCGACACCGGCGAGGGCTGCATCAATGCGAATCAAGGAGCTTATGGCCAGGAAAACGAGGAAGAAAGCGGCAGCCAGATCGGCGCCGAAACGCAAGAGTCCGGCCCGCAAACGAGGCGGGTCGCGAAAAGCTGCTCCGTTGCGGTGGCATTGGCGATACAGTCTGGCTGTGGTTGTCGCCGGCCTGGCCGCTCTGGCCTGGATGAGCTTGCTGAGCTACAGTGCGACAGACTCGCCGGCGATCGTATCGCTGTCGCCTGTCGAAGTCGTTATACCGTCTCAGATCACGCCCGCGACGTCGGCGTCCCAGCCGAGTTCCAGGCCGACATCGCGACCGGCAACGCATCCGGGCGGACCTTTCGTAACGATTGGGCGCGTTGAGACTGTCATCAATGCCGACAGAGTAGTTTCAAACTCCGCCGGGGTTATCGGGGCTTATACCGCCCACTGGTTGCTCTGGTGTCTCGGAGGCGCTTCTTATGTGGGTCTTACGTTCTTGACGATTGGCGCCCTGGGGCTGGCGATACACGGCCGGATTCCGCTGCTCCCGCTCAGGATTGCAGGGGTCTGCCTGCTCATGACAGCTACGGCTTCGGGCGCATTTCTGCTCGAGGCCGACGGAGACGGCGCCTCGGCTATCGGACCGCCGGGAGTGCTGGGCTCATCAGTCGGCGGCGTCCTGCTGGCCCAGTTGGCTCAATCGGGAGGCTGGATCGTCGTGGCGATGACAGCCATAGTCGGAACGATCATGACAGCGGGGCGATTGATCTTCATCCCGCTGAGACTGGCCAGACGCGCCTGGTTGGCGATTGTCGAGAGAATCCGCGAGGCTCGCCGCAAGTCCGCCCTGGCTGCGAAGGAAGCCGCCGAAAGGGCGCCGGAGCCGACTAAGGAGCCGACAGCGACGACGCCCCAGCCGGATGAACCCGCCGTTGACAGGCGATCGATAATAGAAGAAGTCACCCGGCGCCTCAAAGACAGAGCCCAGACCGCCGAAACGCCGCTCGTTGAGGACGAAGGTCCGCCGCTGCCGTCGGGACCGGGTTACGAGGAGGCATTCGAGCCGCCGACGATGGACCTGCTGGCCGACAGTCCCGAAGACGACAATGAATCCGAACAGGAAGAAGCACTCAGACGGCGTGATGTCATCCAGACCACGCTGAACGCATTTGGAGTTGAGGCCGAAGTCGTGGACCATCACGTTGGCCCCGTCGTCACGCTCTTCGAGCTGTCACTGGCCGCCGGAGTCAAGGTCTCTCGCGTCACTGCGCTGAGCGAGGATATCGCCCGGGCCCTGGCTACGTCTGCGGTGAGAGTCGTTTCCCCGTTGCCGGGGCGCGACACCATAGGCATCGAAATGCCGAACATCCGTCAGCAAGTCGTACGCATTCGCCAGATGCTGGACTCCGACGCATTGGACCTGGAGTCCATGGCGTTGCCCGTAGTCCTGGGCAAGAACGCCGGCGGCGAGGCGATCGTCACCGATCTGGCGGCGATGCCTCACCTGCTAATCGCCGGAACGACAGGGTCGGGCAAGAGCGTCTGCCTTAATGCGATGCTGCTCAGCCTGCTGGTTACGCGGCGGCCCAGCGAGGTGAGGATGGTCCTTGTCGATCCCAAGATGGTCGAAATGGCCGCCTACGACGGCATTCCGCACCTCTTGTGTCCGCCGGTAAGCGACATGAGCCAGGCCGCGGGTATTCTGGAATGGGCAACTGCCGAAATGGACAAACGCTACATGCTGTTGAGGGATGCGCGCGTAAGGCACATTACCGAGTTCAATGAACTCGATGAAGATGACCGCCGACGCGTGCTTGGCATCAAGATTCCGGAGCTGGAACCGGAACCCAACGAAGAATCCGAGCAGGCTGACGACGCGGGGCAAGCCGACCAGGCCGAGGAAACCCCCGAGATGTCGACGCGCATGCCGTACTATATTGTCGTTGTAGACGAACTGGCCGATCTGATCATGACCGCCAGCAAGGAAGTCGAATCGCACATAATTCGGATCGCCCAGAAGGCACGGGCCGTGGGCATTCACCTGGTTCTGGCCACGCAGCGCCCCAGCGTGAAAGTAGTGACCGGCCTGATAAAAGCAAACATGCCTTGTCGCATCAGTTTCCGCGTTGCATCGCGTGTCGAGAGCCGTATTATTCTCGATCAGAACGGCGCCGAATCGCTTGTCGGCAAGGGAGACATGCTGCTGCTGAAGCCGGGCGAATCACTGCCGATTCGCGCCCAGGGCGTGTTCGTGGCGAACAAGGAAATCCGCGCCGTCGTGAACGATCTCTGCAGTCGGAGCACCGCAGTACACCATCCGGACCTGACCGAAGACAGCGAGCCGGAGCCGGCGGACGAGCCGGTCTCGATAATCGATCAGTTGCTTCCCCAGGCTGCGGAGACCGTTGTCTCCTACCAGCGCGGCAGCGCGTCGCTCCTGCAACGCCGCCTGTCGATCAGTTTCACCCAGGCCTCGGAGTTGGCTAACGAACTAACCGGGCTGGGCATTCTCGGCCCGGCTCGCGGTTCTCAGGCCCGCGAATGCCTGATCACCCTGGAAGAGTGGCATGATATCGAGGCCGCGTTGTGACGCCGAGGCGTGATCACGATGAACAATAGAAGGCGCCCGGACGCCTAGTCGACGGCGTTGACTGGCCCGTCGCCGCGAACTCGCTTGATCCATTGCCGGGTCATCGGGTATTGGGAGATCGTGCCGTCGCGCTCCCAGCGTGTGCGCCAGTCCCATGCCCGCACGTCGGTCTTCCAGTTCTCAGGCTGATAGGCCTCGATCGCCGTCTGCATGTCGCCGCCGGGCTGGTCGCGGTAGCGATAGGTCTTCCTGGCCAATCCCTGCGACTGCAGGTGTTGGGAGTAGGGCGTGTTGTAGAACCCTCGCATCGCACTGCGGAGATACGACACTCCGTTGTGATACTCGGCGTAGTACGGCTCGACGGCCTTGTTATAGGCGGCAAGCAGCTCCTTCCTGATCTCTTCGCGACGCAGTTCCTGGTTGCGACGGTCCGCCTGGCCGGCTGCTTGGCGCATGCGGCGAATCTGCTGATCTCGCTGGCGGCGTTTCTGATCGTAGTCGCGTTGGAGACGATTGATGTCTTTGTCCAACTTGGCGCGCTGGGCATGTAGTTCCTCATACTCCGGGCCGAGGATGCTCCGGCGCCGCTGGTCTTTGAGACGCGTCAGAATCTCGCCAGCCCGATGGCCCGGCGACTCTGCGCCCTGGAGCTTGCTGCGGAGTGTGTTGTACTCTGCGGCGGCGGAAAGGTGCATTTGGCGGTAAATGGGAGACATCGCCTTTAGCACTTCCAACTCGCCGTCGATCCACAGCGCCCTTTTGTACGCCGGTGTCTTGGCCATGTGCTTGCGGCGCTGGCACTGTGCGCGATACTCCTGGATGGACCCGCCGCCGCCACCGCTTATCTCGCCCTCATACCGGATTCGCATCTGGTTCAGGAACTGATTCTCGGCCTGGATCTTCTTGGTGTCCCAGTAGACGGGCATCTTGGCCACCGCGTCGGCGACGGATTTGTTGATCCTGGTCACGACCTGTTCGAGCTTGGTTCGTTCGGCGGTAAGTTCGGCGATCATCTTTCTGTTCGCCGCTTCAGCGGGCATGGTCGCAAAGCCCTCTTCAGCCTGTTTGAGGAGCTCCTGGAGCTTCTTCTGACCGGCATCGTATTCTTTTCTCAACGCCAGGTATTTCGGGTCCTTGATATTCTTTGTCCACTCGGCCAGGCCCTGGCGAACCTGTTTTTCCTTTTCGGCGTACGATGCGATCTTCTTGCCGAGGGCTGCTCTCTGCTCGCGGAGTCTCGTGAGGTCCGCCGGTATCGGAATCTCCTTTGGCTCGACGATCTTCACCGGTTGCTTGGGTTTCTTCGTCGTTTTGCCCATATTGGCAAGGTCGGTTTTCGCCTTGGCGATGGCCTTTTGCCAGTTGGGATCGCGGTTTCGCAACTCGTGAAGCCGGATGTAGATGTCTTCAGCAAGCTTTGAGTAATAGACCATTACTTTGCTCACGGCGCGCCTGTTCTCGATTTCGTAGCGTTTGCGGGCCGGCCGGTCCGACAGGAGCTCTTTGGCGAATCGACGCGTGGGGCGGCGGCTGGCGTCCATTACCGGGGGCGGCAATTCCGTGAACGCACGTCCGTGAACTTGCTGGTAGATCACCACGTAGTCTATCGCCCCGGCGAAGTGCCCGGTCATATTTCGTGAGACCGCTACGAAATTGCGTTTCTGCAGGCCCGGTACGAACGCATGCGCGGGGCGGAATGTCGAGGCCTTGCTCGCCGACAACTGGTCGTTAATCCAGAGTGCTATCCGCTTGCCATCGATCTCCACGCGCAGGCGGATCCATTCGTTTTTCACCAGTTTCTTCTTCCCAGTTAGTGCAACAACGGTCTTCCCGCCCACCTTCGCTAAGAATTCCGGCTTGCCGTTTCTCGCGATTATCAGCTTAAAGCAGTTGTCGGCGTCCGATCCGAAGTCAAACAGCGTCTGGCCCGTTCCTCTGTCGGGGCGTATGGCGATGTCTACGGTGATTTGGCCCATGTCCGCGGCGCGTGCGTTTAGATCCAGATATTGGGTCTTTCCGTCGAACTGGAACCCGCGACGCTTCTGGTCGACTACCAGCTTCGGGGCCCCGCAGACGTAACCGTTCTTGATTCCATGGCTGTGATAGCGGTCCTCGAGCATCATGACCGAGGCTTCGTCCAGCGCGTAGTTCTGCCACAAACCGTGATCGGTCGCCGGATCGGGCATCCATCCTCGCTTGTGCCCCGACAGGCTGGTCGATCCGCCGACAAACGCCTGTCCGCCCACCCGGGCGTCGCCGGAGATCCGGGCGCTGTCTTTCACTATGGCGTACTCTTCGACGCAGGCGTTGTCGAGTACTCTTGCCTGGCCTAACACCATGGCGCCGGGGGCGACATACGCGGTCGGGGCGACCTTCGCGGTCGAGGCCACCCAACCGCCGCCGTTGGGATGCGGCGCTCCATCGGCGACGGAAAGTGCGCTATCCATCCTACCCATAGCCGACATAAGACGATGGCGCAGATAGGGGTCTTCGACCGTCGGTATTTTCGCCAGCAGCGCCCCGCGAGCCTTTCGAATCTTATCGACAAACAGCCTTCGCTGGGGCGTGTTGGGAGGAGTGGGAACGATGCTGGCCAGCGTCATCGACGAACCGTAGCTCGCGTAATAATCGTCGGAATCGAACCGCACGCGATGAGGCGTGCCCGGACGGGCTCCTTTCAGCGTCATCCGCCACGGATACAGCGGACAGTAGTTTCCGCTGCAGACCCGCAGAGGGCTGCGAATGTTCAGGATGCCTGTGGGCGCGGCGGTCACTGTCAACCAGTATCTCCGGTCGCCTTGGCGCTGCGGCATGGACATGAGCCCCTTGTTCCGCATGTCGCTGTAGCGGGTCAGGCCGTTTTTGTCGACCGCCACGATGCACGCTCGCCAGTCGCTGTAGGCCGTCGGATCGTGATATCCCTGAAAGTCGATCGTGATCTCTTTGGCGTCCGGTTCGGCGACCAGGCGGATCACGTTGGTCCCGTAAGGTTCGGGCGCCTTGTCCCACACAATGCGATACTGGCCCTTCTTTACGTCCATGGCTTCGACGTAGTCCCTGGCGACCGCGAAATACGTTGTTTTCAGCAGATTGTGATTCTGCATGTCAAACTCAGCCAGGCGAGCCCCGTAGTCGCCGACGATGTCTCCGGCTCCGGGGATGCCCTTCTTTGCGATCCCGCGCTGCTCTGCGACGCGAGACAGCGTCTGGAAGAAGTTCGGTTCGGCGTCTGACTTGGGCATCGCCACCGGCGCGCAGTAACCCCAGTTGGGGTCCTGGCCCAGCGTCTCGAGAAACAGGCACGTGGGATACGCCCCATGAAGCGCGCTGCGATATGGACGCCGCACGTTGTTCCAGGCTTTCTCTATTCTCGTGCCTCCGGTGCCCAGGACCTGTCCGAAGTCGCAGAATATTTCTGGATGACCGAACCACCAGAGGTTGAAACCGTGGCTGTATTCGTGGAACAGAGCTACCGGAAGGGCGCTTACGCCGCCGATGGTGCACCCGCCGTATCCGCCCCCGTTACCACCGCCGACGTGTACGTTATGCTTTCGTTTTTCCTTGCGGTCCCAGTATTGCATCAGGTGGCCGCCATGCTCCAGATACGTGTACCAGTATTCGGCCCCAGCCAGCGCCGAGCGGTTGAACTTGTCGCGCAGAGCTTTGGCTTTGGCGTCTTCATCTTTCGGGCCGGCTGGGTAGCTGAACACGAAGTGGGGCGATGTGTACAGTTCCCTGCCCAGCGGGGCGGGTCCCTGTCCGCCGGAGTATTCAGTCTGGTCGAGCGTTGCCCGGATTCTCTTCATTTCCTTCATGTACAAGTCCATGGCGAACCGCTGGTCTTTCTTGCTCAACACCCAGCGATGCAGAACGCGCTTCCGCCCGTTGGGGAACCGCAATACCACGCCAGGCGCAACGATATCCTCGCCGTCGTACGGTTCGCCCAGTTCGTTGCCAAGTCCCATGAAGCCGACCAGGTGCGCCTTGAACTTCCGTGGGGTTTCCGGGAGACGCAGGTCGCCATCGCCGGATTTGAAATTCCATTTCTCGACGATGAACTTGCCCTTCTTGCCGTCGAGCGTGGAGAATTCGTCGCCCTTGAGCGGGCCTTCGGGGCGGGTCTTGCTGGACCAGACCACGTCGCAGTGGTCTCGCCACTTGTGATCGATGTGAACGATTTCGTAGTAGTACTTTTCGCCCTTTTCAAGCTTCTGCGGCGCCGAGGTCTGGGTCTGGTACGTCGCCCACTGTCCGGGGTAGACCTTGAGCTTCTGGTAGCAGACCGCCCGGGCTCCAGCGGGGTTATCGTCGCTGCTGAGGTAGACGTATCCCTCGTCGTCGGCGGCGATCTTGAACGTGTAGAGTCCCGATTCAGAGGGCGTCAAGAAGCCTCGCACGCGGCGGATGAAATTCGAGCCGGCGTTCGGTTCGAGATTCAACGAGTCGAGCACTGTGGTCTCCTTTTGGCCTGTGACCCCGGCGGGGCAGTCGGGGTCCATGGCGCTGGCCGCGAGGGTCCACTGGCGCAGGATCATCCCGTCTCGCAGTTCGGTGAAGTCCACGCCTTTCCTCGGCCACCAGTCCACTACGCGGCGATTATACTTCTTCGGATCGCCGTCGCCCTCCAGCGTTACTTTGTGAAGCTCGACCCATGGGTGAAGCTTGCCTTCGACGGGGTATCGGGACAATTCGAAGAAGTCGTAGCCCTGGGCTGGCGGTTCTTCTGCAACGCAGATCGCGGCCAGGGAGACCAACAACGCGAGTATTGCAAAGCTCTTAATATGCATCAGGAATATCTTTCGTTTCTATTTGCTCGGCTTGACGGCGCCGGGTGTTTTTACTTCCGGGGCGAGTACGATGCGGAATCCGAGGTTAATCTGGTGAGCCGTTCTCGCGGGGAAACGGTATCTCGCCGCGCTGCGGAAATGCGGGTGCACCAGTTTGTCCAGCGAAGCCGACCCGGGCGGGAACGGCATAACCCCTCCGCCGCGAGCGACGCGTTCTGTTCCTGTTTTCGGTCCGATCGGATCGGTCGATGCTCCTTTGGGATACGGTCCGTAGAAGTCCAGGCACCACTCGAAGACATTGCCGTGCATGTCGTATAGTCCCCATGCGTTGGGCTGGCGGTTGTCGGGTGTAGGTGATGTGGCGAAGGCCTTGTAGCCGCCGTCCTTGCTGAGGCACATGTACGTGTTCAGGACGCCGACATTGCTGTAATCGCCCTTGAAGTTGTATGGTGTGCTCGTTCCGGCGCGGCAGGCGTACTCCCATTCGGCTTCAGTCGGCAGGCGGTAGACATACCCTTTTGGGAGGCGTGCGGCGGCGCGTTCTATCGCCGTGCGTTTTTTTCACAAAACCAATGGATTTTACCACCATACCCCCACCAAGGGGTTCAGGTGCCGGCGGGCGATTTTCGGATACGCCGAGCCGCCGGAGATGCGTCGCCCGTTCATCAGGGAGCGATACGTCCAGGCCGCGCCCTCGTGCAGCGGGCCTCGCTGATAGCCCCATGCCTCCAGGTCGTAATCCTTCCGGATCATGAGCGGGTAATACTCACGCTGGCGAGTTTCGTAGATCGCCATGTAGAACGGCTTGGCGATCGTCACCTTGTGTTGCTGCTCGTCGGGCTTGCGGGCCAGTTCGCCGGCGGGAGAACCCATCGTGAAAGTCCCGGCCGGTATGCGCCGCATAGCCACGCCGACGCCAGGTACGGTCCACTCGGCGGCTTTGAACTTCTTCATGGCCGCGGGGCTGTCGGCGGCGGATTTCTTGGCGGCGGATTTGTCCGCCGCGGCCGCATAGCAGATCGCCAGGGCAAACACTATTGTCGAAAAGAGAACTGATCTGTGCATGAGAGAAACTCTCCTTTGTATTGGTCGTGCGGATTGACGCTGGTCAAGTTAATTGAGCCGAGAATGAATTACAAGCTCCATAGTCCGCAAACCCAGTCAAGAATACCCAAAGATCGTTGGACTCACGCAGAATGATAAGGTAAAGTCGTGCGTTGAAACGTCATCATAAACACATGTTTAGGCACAGAATATGAAAACAAATCAAATGGTCATGTTGGTTGTTCTTCTCGCGGCCTCGCTGCTGATCGGGGCGCTTGGCGCAGGCTGCAATAAAGAGGATGACGGTTCGGTGAAGATCGCGTATTTCGTATCCGACTTCAAGAACGGGTTTCACCAGGCTCAGTCATATTGGGCCAAGAAACACGCCAAGGAAAAGTACGGCGCCGAAGTCCAGGTGTTCGACGGCAAATCCGATGTCGCGACGATGACGGCGAACGTTGACCAGATGATCGCCCAGGGCATGGACATGGCCACGCTGCACATCTGGCAGGGCGACTCGGCTAAGCCCGGTCTTGAAGAAGCCCTCGCTGGAGGGATTGTCCTGGCCAGCTACTTCGAGCATATGCCGATCGACATACCGGCCGTTCGGCCTGGTGAAGCCGAAGTGTCCTTCAATATGGGCAAGATCGCAGCCGAGCAGTGGATGAAGGCCCATCCGGACAAGCCGATCGTGATGGTTCAGTTGGGGTGGCCCGACAATGAAGCAGTCGCCGAAGGACGCACCGTTCCTTTTGTCAAGGGCGTGAAATCCGTGGCTCCGAACGCCGAGGATCTCGGGTGCTTCGATTGCAGCGGCGGCGCTGATGTCGCCAAGAAGACCATCCAGGACCTTGTTGTCGCCAATCCGGGCTTGTGCCTGATCTACTCTGAAGCGTCTAACCTTACCGACGGCACGATGCCGGGGCTGAGGGCGGCCGGCAGAGGGAAAATGGAAAACGGTGTTCCGCTGACGGAGATTGTGGTCAGCACTGACTGTCCTGAAAATGAACTGTTCGAAATCTTCGATCCGAGTTCTTCGCTGAAAATGTCCATGGGCATTCCACCGAGAGAAACCGGCAGGGTTAGAATCGATACTCTGTTCGCAATCAAGAGCGGCAAGATCAAGCAGGTCGATCCAGCCAATAAGACACCGATCTTCATACCGAACTTGCTCGTCGGCTACTGGAGCATGAAGCCCGGCGACGCCGTGAAATGGTATAACGAACAGTACAACGCCAAGGTGACAATGCCGAAATACTAGCGTGTATCGCTCGTGCTTAGCGATGCATAGATCGCGTCTATGTCAGTAATACAAACCAGCCTCCCACGAGCGGGCCGGAGAGAGACCCGCCAGTCTGGCGTTGGTCTTTTCTGAACTCAAGAGGAGCCGAACGGTGAATCCTGTCGTACTGGAAATAAACAACCTGACCAAAGAGTTTCCAGGCGTGCGGGCTGTTGATGATGTCAGTTTTGATGTCCGGAGAAATACGGTTCATTGTCTGGTCGGGGAAAATGGGGCTGGCAAATCGACCCTGATCAAGATCCTGACAGGCGCCGTCAAGAGGACGAGCGGATCAGTGCTCATGAACGGCAGGGAGTATGCGGCCCATGATCCCAGGGACGCCAAGCAAAAGGGCGTCAGCACGCTGTTTCAGGAATTGAATGTGGTCGACCAGCTTACCGTTGAGGAGAATCTCACCCTCGGTATGGAAGACATCTGGTGCGGTTTCATACAAAGAACGAGCAAGATCAGGAAGATGGTCGAAGTGCTGGGCAATATCGAACCGTCGATCAACCCCAGGCAGCGGGTCGCCAGCCTGAGTGTCGCCCAGAAGCAGATGGTGGAAATCGCCCGGGCCGTGGCGTCGGAGTCCGAGATAATCATCATGGACGAACCGACGGCCGCCATTACTGAAGAGGAGACCCGGCGTCTGTTTGAGATCGTAAAAAGCCTTAAAGAGAAGAATGTGACTGTGATTTACATCTCCCACAGGCTCGACGAAATATTTGAACTCGGCGATTACGTAACGGTTATGCGAGACGGCGGCCACATTGAAACCAAGCCGATCGCCGAGGTCAAAGGCAGGGCCGAACTGATCAAGCTGATGATCGGCAAGGCGGTTTACGAGGAATACATTCCGAGAGACTTGAGCAACGCCGAAAACCTGCTGGAAGTAAAAGGCCTGTGCAACAAGAAGCTCAAGGACCTGTCTTTTGATGTGAAACGCGGAGAGGTTGTAGGATTCTACGGTCTGGTCGGAGCCGGTAAAACCGAACTGGCCCGGGCGATTTACGGCGCCGACAAGTACGACGGCGACATTACGTTCAAGGGTCGCAAGCTCGAACCGGCGACAGACAAAGTCATCGCGGCCGGGATTGCAATGGTGCCTTCGGAAAGGAGATCCGAGGGGCTGTTCACGCTGCTGACGATCAGGGGAAATATCCCCGTGATGAACATGGAGAGAATCTCAAACCGGGGCTTCATAAACAGCGCATCAGAAAGAGCAACCACGCTGGATTACATTAAGAAACTGGGTATCGTCACCAGCAGCAGTGAGAAGGAAGCGTCCAAGCTCTCCGGCGGCAACCAGCAGAAAGTGGTTTTCTCCAAGTGTCTGTTCGCCGACGCCGACATGCTGATCCTGGACGAGCCGACTCGCGGGGTCGATGTCGGAGCCAAGAGTGAGATTTACAAGATCATCAGGCAGTTAGCAAACGAGGGCAAATCGATTATTCTCTGCTCTTCGGAGTTGCCCGAGATCATGCATATGTGCGACAGGATATTCCTCCTCTATGACGGGCTCATCAGACGGGAATTGAATAACTGCGAAGATATCGACATCGAAGAGCTGCTTCACGTGTGTACAGGGGGCCTTGATGCCGAATAAGAAAACAGCTATCAGAAGGCTGAGCAACGAGTCGTTCATTGTGTTGTGCATGTTCGCCGTGCTGGTCGTTTTGTTTACGGCGGCGTCATTTTTTGTGCCGCGGTTTTTCGACATGAACACTTTTTCAAATCTGCTGAGCCAGCAGGCCGAACTGATTGTTCTCGCCATCTTCGTGACATTCCTTTTGATAAGCGGGCATTTTGACTTGTCGGTTGGCGGCGTTGTCGGCCTGGGGGCGGTCCTTTCGGCATGGTTTTGCCAGTCCCAGAGCGGGGCGGATATGGAACTGGCCCGCGGCCTGGGGATGCCTTACGGTCTGGCCGTTGGCCTGGCCCTCTTGTGCTGCATGGCCATTGGCGCGATAAACGTTCTTCATCACTCGCCTGAAAGTCGCCTCGATTATAGTCACGCTGGGCACCATGTCGCTGGCGCGCGGAATCGCGATGATCGTGACCAATGGCGCTCAACGCAACGCCGGACTGCCGCCTGTTTTCAAGAAACTCGGCGCGTTCTCGCTGGGCGGGCCTGTCAATACGTCGGTAATTCTAATGTTCGCTATTGTCGTTATCGCCCTGATCATAGAAAAGAAGACCGTCTTCGGGCGTCGCACGTACTACATCGGGGCGAATTCCGTTGCGGCGAAACTCTCGGGCATAAAAGTCGACAGGCACATTTCGGTACTGTACCTGGCCAGTTCGTTTCTCGCCGGTCTGGTCGGCGTAATAATGGGCTCCATTCACAACGCCGGAATCTCCAGCCTCGGGGCCGGGTTCGAATTTGACGTTCTGGTAATCGCGCTGCTGGGCGGGACGAGTATTTTCGGCGGATTCGGATCCGTCATGTGCGCCGTTGTCGGCGCGTTTATCCTGGGCGTCGTGTCGACCTCGTTGAACATGCTGGGCTTGTCGCCGGACATTCAGACGATTGTAAAAGGTTCTATCACGCTTGTCGCCATATTGGCCCAGCGATTTGCGCTGGACAGAAGAGCTACGTAAATAGGAATTGGTAATACTGCAAATGCAGAACAAATTCACATGGCGAACTTTCAGGAGCATCTTTGTGTTCCTGGTTCTGGCTCTGATCGTAACGGGTTTCAGCGCCATGTCTCCGAAGTTCCTGACCCAGGCCAGTATTGTCAACATCCTGCGAATGGCCGTTCCGATCCTGCTGATATGCAGCGGAGCCACCTTGATCATGATCGCCGCCCAGATCGATTTGTCCGTCGGCAGCATGGTCGGCCTGAGCGGCGTGGTCTATTGCATCCTCCTGAAAAATGGATTCGGGTTCTTCGAGGCGACACTGCTGACCCTCGCCCTCGGCGCGATCATGGGCTACGCCAACGGTTTGCTGGTGACGAAGCTCCGGATCGTGCCGGTTATCGCGACTCTCGTCACTCTGTACGTCTTCCGCGGGATCGCCTGGACGCTGACCCCCAGGCAAGTGGGTCTCATAAAGGGCGACATGCCCGAGGGGATCAACGATTTTGCTCGCACGGCCGTTTTTCTCGGCTTGCCGGCCGCGTTCTATGTCGCCGTCGTGGTCATCATTATTATGGTGATCGTTCAGAAAATGACCGTGCTGGGCAAGTACGCCGCCGCGATCGGCGGAAACAGAACCGCCGCGGAATTATCCGGAATCAATGTTATCCGCACGATATGGATTCTGTACATTATCGTCGGCGTATTGGCTTCCATCGGCGGAATCGCCAGGGCCAGTTACCTGTCGATGGGCGACCCGAAGACAGGCGACCTGATGGAGTTGGAAGTCATCATCGCCGTGCTCCTCGGCGGAGCGCGTTTCAAGGGCGGCGAGGGTTCGGTAATAAAGACAATCGTCGGAGCGCTGATCATCATGTGCGTCTCGAAGGGAATGACCGTTCTGTGGATTCCTCCATACTGGCAACCTTTCGCCAAAGGCGTGGTGCTCATCGGCACCATCGCGGTTTACACCCTGATAACGAAAAAAGTGGAAAATGAATACAAGGCCGGCTGAAGAGCCTGTATTCTAATTGGCTAACCAATCAACGAGGTATCGATAATGAGACATCACGTACAGGACAAAGTTGTAGTCATCACCGGCGGGTCGAGCGGATTCGGGCTGGAAGCGGCCGGCATGCTGCTGGAAATGGGCGCCAAGGTCGTAATCACCGGGCGAAACACCGAGCGACTGGATAGCGCCGCGGCGCAGTTGTCCAGCGACGATCTGCTGGCTGTCCGCGCCGACGCGGTGAGCACCGACGACTGGAAACAGCTCGTCGCTGCGACGATTGAGAAGTTCGGACAGATCGACGTGCTGATCAACAACCACGGAGCCGGCGGGAAGATCGCCGAAGTCGAGAACCTCTCCGACGAGGACATCGCCGAGATCCTCGACATCAACATCGCCTCGGTCATCAAGGGTTCGCGCGAGGTAATCGGCGCGATGAAGCCTCGCGGCCGCGGGCATATCATCAACGTCTCCAGCGCATGCGCCCGTCACTCCTGGCCCTGCTGGTCGGTCTACACAGCCGCCAAGGCCGGCATGGTCGGCTACACCAAATGCCTCCATCTGGAGATGGCCGAGTGGGGCGGCAAGGCCACCTGCTTCATCCCCGGCGCGGCGAAGACGGGCTTCTGTGCGGCCGCCGGAATCGACGACGACTGGCTGGACGGATATCCCGGCGCCGCCGAATTCGCCGCGACGCTGGTCCACTGCGTTGACGTGCCGGACAACACGGTCATCGAGGAAGTCAATGTCTGGGGCACGCGCCAGATCAAGGACATGCTCAATCCGTTCTAGTTGGCGATGCCGACGTCAAGCGCCGGCCGGCTGCTCTTGGACATCTTGACGGTTCGCATCTGTTCGACCCATGCGATCGCCGCCTTGGCCATCGGTACGCCCGGGCACTGCGCCAGGGTTCCCTGAGCCGCAGGCCGGCAGTGGCCCGGGTCGTGGTGCGGGGGCGATTGATGTGTCACAATCATGTCACAGGTATTCTGGGCGTATGGTCCAAAAATTCAGCCGTGCAGCAGCTCTTGGCATGAAAAGGACTTACTGGACAGCTCGATGCGGTGGATTGGGCCTGTTTCAGAGCATTTTGAGACGGTAGAATCGCTGTCATGATAGCACATGCGTGGCAGATTCTTGTGGTGGCATTGGCAGGGTGGCTGAATCGGCAGCAACAGGATGTCGTCGAGTACCTTCAAGAGGAGAATCGGGTGCTTCGCGAGCATCTCAAGGGCAAGCGGCTCCGTTTCACCGATGACCAGCGTCGTCGTCTGGCGTCCAAGGGCAAGGTGCTGGGACGGAGGATGTTGATGGGGATCGACACACTGGTCACGCCAGAGACGATCCTGCGATGGTATCGTCAGTTAATCGCCAGGAAGTATGATGGGAGCGGTAAACGAGGAGTGGGGCGCCCTCGAACGCGGGAAACGATTCGGGACTTGGTGGTCCGAATGGCTCGGGAGAACACTACGTGGGGCTATGGTCGAATCGAAGGGGCATTGCATAATTTGGGCCACACGATCAGTCGCTCGACGATTGCCCGCATCCTGAAAGAACACGGGCT
>CAYMSH010000078.1:0-19268 GCA_964392945.1 uncultured Planctomycetaceae bacterium
GCCTTCGGCTACTCGCCCGGCGCCGCGGTCTTCGAGAAACCGCCGGGCCTCTTGGGCGGCGGCACGCGCCGAACTGACCAACTCGGTCTGTGGGCCCATCAGCTTGGCCACTGCGCCGCCGAGCAGCGGATAGTGCGTGCAGCCCAGGATCAGCGCCCCGCACCGCGTTCTCTGCAGCCGCCCGAGATAGTCGCTCAGTACGTGCAGCACTATCGGGTCGTCCTGGCTGCGTCCTTCCTCGACTATCGGAACCAGCAGAGGACACGCCGCACTGCAGACTCTGCGGTCCGGAGCCAGTTCGGCGATCGCATCGACATAAGCCCCGGAAGCTACCGTGGCCTCAGTGGCGATCACGCCTACCGGGCCGTCAGTATACTCAATCGCGGCGCGGGCTCCAGGCCTGATCACGTCGATAACCGGCGTGTCGAGGTTGGCTCGCAGCACGTCTATCGCCGCCGCTGATGCGGTATTGCACGCCACGACAAGCAGCTTGGGATTGCGCCGCGTCAGGAACGAAGCGTCCTCAAGCGCAAACTTCCGAACGGTGTCCAGCGACTTGGTCCCGTAAGGCACGCGGGCCGAATCACCGAGATACACTATGTTCTCGCCGGGCATTGCGTCCATAAGTTCGCGCACGACGGTCAGGCCCCCCAGCCCGGAATCAAACACGCAAACAGGACGATCGTCACCGCTCATGGCGCTAGTGTCTCATGCCGAGAGGCCCAAAGCAAGCCCCGACGCCCGCTCGCCCATCAACAGCACGGTGATCCATAGTCAATTCTGCGCAAAGAAAACGGCTTTGCAGCACATGCCGCAAAGCCGCTGTCATTTATGCCTGCCCCCCCGCGAGCAGGCTATCAATCATTTTTCTTTTCTCAGATCGCCTTCTTCAAGCGCTTTGAGCTTGGCCTCGGACGGGGCTATGTCTATTTCCTTGGCGAAGTCCTTGATCATGTCGATGGTCTCGCTGGGATTGAGGCGTCCGTCCTTGTCGGCGTCGAATCGTCCGACGCGCGTGATGATATTCTTCTCCAGACCCGCCACGAACGCCGTCCGCTCCTTCTTGTCGAGGCGACCGCTGGAGTCTTTGTCGAACTCGGCTCCGAAGTCCTCCATCCACTTGACCATTCCGGTCTGGACCTTTTTCATGAATCCGGTTCGCTCGTCGGCCGACACCGTACCGTCGCCGTCGAGATCCATATACGTAGCGGCCAGCGCCATCATCTTCAGCGCCGAGCCGGACCATTCGCGCATGATCTTCTGACGTTCTTCTCTGGATACCTCGCCGTCGCCGTCGAGATCGTTGAACCGCACGTCCATCCTCTTGCCCATGTCGCGGAACTGGCCCTGGAACTCCTTGCGTTCGGCTTCTTCGGCCTCGTTAAGTTTGCCGTCGCCGTCAATGTCAAATGTCTGCAGCCGCCATCGCTCCATGACTTCGCCCATACCGCCGCGTCGGCCCTTGCGCATCGCCTGGCGTTCTTCGTCGCTGAGCTTGCCGTCGCCGTCCTTGTCCCACTTTTCCATCGAACGTTTGCGGTAGCTTTCGCGCATGGCCTCGCGTTCGGCGTCGGAGAGTTTGCCGTCGCCGTCTTTGTCCCATTTGGACATGAACGCCGCACGCCTGCCGGCCATTCCGCCGGCGCGGGAGAATTTGCCCGCGGCCAGGGCTCGATTGGCCGCCTCGCGTTCGGGACCCTTCAGCCGGGAATCCTTGTTGGTGTCGAACGCGGCGAGAACTCTCTTTCGCAGATCAACGCGATAGGCCTCGGCCTCAACCCAGTCGATGGTCTTGTTCTTGTCCTTGTTGAACCGCATGAGCGACTCAAACTTGTCGAACGAACGAAGAAACGACTTCGTCGTCGATGTCTGTTCCGCCGCGTCGAGGAATTCATCTTTCGTAAGTTCCCCGTCCTTGCCGGCTATCGCGTAAAAACCCGCCTTCTGTGTCGCACGATCGAACGGATCGACGGCTCCGAGACACAACTTGGGAGCAGGTTTCTTGACGGCGATCTTGGAAGGCGCCTTATCGGCGGCGAGCACAACACCGGCCAATGTAAAGATCCCAACTACAGCCAAACTCTTACCAACGTTCTTGAAACTCATCGTAAAAACCTTTCGTATGTACTATCCGGCCGGATTCAATCTTCCCGCGATCGTTCGCGTCCCGGATCGCCTCGGGTGCTTCCGCCGCCGGGACCACGCCCGGGACCACGCCCGCCTCGGCCTCGTCCGCCACGTCGGCGACCCCAGCCTTCGGGTCGTTCCTTGTCATCGACTTCGCCGTCGCCGTTCTTGTCGTACTTCTTTATGTACTCGGCCCGACGCTTGGCCCGTTCGGCCTCGTGGGCTTTGCGCCACTTGTCGCGATCGCCGGTTTCTTCTCCGTCGAGCTTGCCGTCTTTGTTCTTGTCGAATCGCCGCAGCTCGTATCGATCGCGGTATTCCTTGCGTCGCTTGTCGCGTTCGGCCTGGATGGCGGCTTCTTCGGTCTTGTCCAGTTCGCCGTCTTTGTTCTTGTCGTACTTTTCCATCATGCGTTTCCGCATCGCTTCGCGGATCGCCGGTCCGGCGGTCTTCCATTCGTCGCCGGACAGTCTTCCATCGCCATTCGTGTCGTGCTTCTTCATGAATTCGGCGCGACGCTTCTCGTACTCTGCGCGGGCCTTGTCGCGAGCGGCGGATTCGGAATCATTGAGCTTGCCGTCCTTGTCGGCGTCGTGCTCGCGGAGATCCCGCTCCTTCTGGTATCGCTCTCTGCGTTCTTTGGCGGCGGCCTCGTAGGCTTTGCGACGTGCACTCTCTTCTTTCTCGCTGAGTTTGCCGTCTTTGTCTTTATCGTACTTGGCGAGCATCTCGGCGCGCCATTTGGCTCGGCGGGCTTCTCTTTCGGCGCTGCGCGAGCCGAGAGATATCCTTCCGGACGCCAGGGCCTTGTTCGCCGCAGTCCGCTCTTCGCCTTTGAGTTTGCCGTCTTTATTCTTGTCGAATGCGCTCATGACCTTCTGGCGGGTCTCCAGGCGATAGGCGCTGGCCTCGTTCCAGTCGATCTTGCCGTTTTTGTCCTTGTCGAACGTGATCAGGATGCGCCAGGAGTCGAACTTCCGTGCGAACGCCTTTGGCTTGGCCTTCCCGGCTTCGAATTCCGCGGAGGTCAGTTCGTTGTCGACTCCGGCCGAAGCGTAGAAGAGAGCCTTCTCGCCGCTGATGTCGTAGGGATCGATCACACCCTTGCAGATGTCGGGTATGGGCTTCGCGGCCGGTTTTTCCTGGCCCATGGCGATACCGCCTGAGATCAGCATAACCAAGCCAATTGCGATGACTTTTTTCATGTGACTATTCCTTTCACGGGATGTTCGACTAACGATTGAGTTGGGGCGCAGCCGGCAAGCGACGCATAAAATCACTCGGATTCTATCGACGCAAACCACGCGGTTCAAGGTCTAAAGCCCGACTCAATCACCATACCCGTCATGTACCATACGCACGAGAAAATCGAGAGGTTACACAGATTAGCTGTTTTCTGTGATCCGGCGGATCGGATGCAAACTATAACGAAACTTGCCCGCAGCAGAGGGCAGTCTATAATGGCCCCCTACCGCAATCGCAGAATTACAGGCGCCCTTTGAATATGGGTCATAGACAATTATCCAAACGACGGTTCGGACAGAAGATCGGGACGCGGATGCTTGACATTCGCAAACGCATCGCCCAGCGAGTGACCAAGCGCGT
Source organism: uncultured Planctomycetaceae bacterium (assembly GCA_964392945.1). Classification (GTDB taxonomy): domain Bacteria; phylum Planctomycetota; class Phycisphaerae; order SM23-33; family SM23-33; genus BS750m-G57. The sequence goes on from CAYMSH010000078.1 coordinate 3,733, forward strand.
CGGGTGGTCCGACAAGAGTGTCCTGATGATCATGGGCTGCCAGCGCAGCGGGACCACGCTCGTCCAGGGCATAATGCAGCGGGACATGCAGTCGAAAGTATACGGTGAGTTCAGCAGGCTCTCGGACCAGGACCGCCAATTCGGCATTCGGCTCAACCCGATCGACTCGGTGCGAAAGACAATAGAGTCCGAACGGGCCGGGCTGATCGTGCTCAAACCGCTGGTCGAATCGCAAAACGCACTGAAGTTAATGGAGGCTTTTGAAAACGCTCGCGTGCTCTGGATGTATCGCGACTTTCGCGATGCGGCCGTTTCGAACATCAACATGTTCGGACCCGACGCCGGGCGATACGACCTGCAGCGGATTATCGACAACCGATCCGACGACTGGCGGACCGAAGGACTCAGCGACGATATCCGCGATACAGTGGCCAGGAACTTCTCGCCGGACATGTCCCCCCACGACGCGGCCGCTCTGTTCTGGTTCGTGCGGAACAGTTGGCTTTTCGAATTGAACCTGCATACAAACAAGCGCGTTATGCTGCTGAGCTACGAACGCCTGGTGACTCAGCCGGAGGCCTGCCTGAGGGAACTTTACGATCTTCTAGGACGTAAGTTCCCCGGCGTACACATCTTGCCGCCAATCCACCAGGACTCCACCGGACAAGGCGCCTCTGTCGAGTTCGCCGAGAATATCGAACGCCTGTGCACCGATCTCCTTGAGCGAATATCAAATCTCCGGTCATAAAGCCGCGGCGCGGCGGTTTTGGTATTGTTGAAATCGGTGTTTGGCCCTATACTGTAGGGTTGCAGCACGTGAGGACCGCATCATGACGAGAGGCGCCATGACACCACATGAAACACTTGGGATATCCCCAACTGCAAGCTTGAAGGAGATCAAGCATGCCTACCACAAAGGCGCGCTTAGATACCATCCGGACAACTTCCCCGAAAGCCCCGTCATAGCCGAGAAGAAATTCCGCGAACTGGCCCGAGCCTACAAAGCCGCGCTGCGAGCACACATACCCGAATTCGAAGAAGACGACGCGACAAGACCGTTCAGTCCCGCCGACTTCGCACGGGTAGACACCCAGTGGCATCGCGATCGGACCAACAACCACTACGCCAGCGGTGAAGTTACGCAATGGACAATGGAGGATTCGACAAAGAGCCGTTCTGTAGCCACTGTCAATGAAAACAAAGTCTTCGTACTGGCCTGGGCCGCAGCGACTATACTGGGCGTATCCATCGTCATCTCCGTCGTGCTGGGCGGACTGGTCGGCAACCTGGAAGATGGAATGGATATCTCCGACATCCTGGCCGGCGAGCTCACCGCGATAGTCGTCGTCGCACTGGCTATCACGGGGGCTATCTACGGAATAACCCTCACGCGAAAGACTATCCTCCTGACCCTTCAACTCGGCGTGAGGCTGCTTCCGTTCCTGCCGAAACCTCGCAAACGCAAACTCCTTGCGCAGGAAGCCAAGTCCGAATTCTGATCATTTGTTTTTTAGATCCGGCAACGCTCGACGGGAAAACATATCCTATATTTCTTGTGCGGAGTTATCAGGCCTGGGGCCTGGTCCGTTCGGTCGCAGACGGGTGGCGCGGCGTCGCGCCGGGTTTGCGGCGGGGAACGTTAGACTCGAGGCTGTACCATGCTACGCAAGACATTCATGTTGGTTGCGGTATGCCTTATATGCATGCCCATGGGAGGTTTAGTTTCATCTGCAGGAGGCGGTCCGCAGGGGTATGTCACACCGGCAAACGCCCTTATGGACAGTTGGATGGTCGATCCTGCGATGATGCTGATACTATGCATCATGCTGCTTGGCGTGTCCAAGTCCTGCCATCGCCATCGCAGATCGGCGGGCTAGGGACCTATATCGCGAAACAACAGTTCGCCAATCGGGAGGCGAACGGGGCGCAGGGGATCGAGACACACAGGGTCAATCCACACTGGTTGTGAGTCTCATCAGAACGTGCATCCGACGGTGAAAGATCATCGACAGCGGCCAGCGGTAAAGCTTGACGTCAGTGGTGCAAAACTCTCTGACAAGACCGGCTCTGGCGATGCATTCGTCCCACGCAGCGGAACTGAGATAGTTGTACTCGATCGCGACTCCGCTGGGACGATTACCGACCCAGTCCATGAAGCTCAGCAGGCGTTTATCGGTGCGGGATTCGCAGAGATGGTCCTTTACGATCACCCGTCCGCCGGCGACTCGCGCGGCTTCCTTCAGTAACAATGCGGGATCCTCGGTATGGTGCAGCACGTCTATCAGCAGCACGGTGTCGAATGAGTCGTCTTCAAACGGTATGGTTCGCCCGTCGTACTGGGCGACCTCGATAGCCGCCTGGGGTCTTACCAGCACGTCAATGCCGCTTATATGGCAATCATCGCCGAGGGTGCGGGCCAGACCGGCGGCGATTTGGCCGTCGCCGCAGCCAATGTCGAGAATCCTCTGCCGACCGGTGGGGCAAAGTTCGGCTACGGCGTCGACCAGGCGATCGACCCGGCCGCCGCGAACGAACAGACCGTGAACCGCCGAAACCAGTTTCAGCGGATTCATGATTTCCTCTCGAGGCCCAGCAGGCTCATGAAAACGCTGGCGAACATTGTCTGTACGCCTACGGCCAGCAGGATCGCCCCCGGGATCGTCACTCGCATGAAACTGCTCGGATCCAGCGGGCCGAACGAATGGCGGGCTCCCCAATCGACAATCGCCCAGATCACAAGACTCACCCCGGCCAGCGTCATCGCGCCGCCGGCGATGACCCCGGTCTGAACTGTTATATAGCGATGCAGTCGCACCAGCGTCATGTGAATCGGGACAAGCCCCTTGGCCATCGCCAGCAGCTTGGTGAAGATCGCGAAGATCACGAACTGGTAGCCGACAATGCACGCCACGCCGCCGACCAGGAGCGACTGGATGTCCAGCTCCATACCGCCCAGGCGAAACGGACCAGGCAGAATCAATGCGAAACTGATCACGCCGATCAACATCAGCACCAGGCCGGGGATAAGGAAGACCCATCGCGGACTGCACAACATGAAGAAACCCAGCGTTCGCAGGCCGTCGCGGAATGTGCGAAGGTGCGGCGGATGTGAAACGCGCCCGTCGCGATGCAGCGTGATGGGAACCTCGTCGACTTTTTTCTTGTGAAGGCACGCCTTGATCACCAGCTCGTTGGCGAACTCCATGCCGGTGCAGACCATCGCCATCTCGTCGTACAGTTCACGCGTGAAACCGCGCAAGCCGCAGTTCACGTCGTGAATGGGAGCCGCAAACCAGCGCCGGGCCAGACGAGTGAACAACGGATTGCCCAGGTGACGATGCAGAAACGGCATCGCGCCGGGCTCGATGGTCCCCCCGCCGGCCGGCATTCGACAGCCCATAACCAGATCGGAGCCCTGGCGCAGTTTCTCGACGAATCGGGCCAGTTGATCGAAGTCGTAGCTGTCGTCGGCGTCGCCCATGATTATGAACTTGCCGCTGGCGGCCGCTATGCCCGCCATCAGAGCCGAGCCGTATCCGCGACGCTCGGCGACAACCACCGACGCGCCGTAACGGGCGGCGATCTCAACCGAATCGTCATCTGAACCGTTGTCGGCTACGATTATCTCGCCGGAGACGCCTTCCCGATCCATGCACGCGCGGGCCTTGGTTATGCAGGCTTCAAGCGTGTCGGCCTCGTTCAGGCACGGCATAACCACTGACAGTTCGAGACCGTCGAGCGGCTTGGGGTCTTCTTGTGTGGGCTCAGCGTCGGGCATCTGGTGTTCTCGCAGTTGGGTTGATTCTCACCGATACCCGCCGAACTGTCAACCCGATGCGGAATACCGTCTTTGCCTGAGACCCCGATCGCGGTATAATCGCTCCGTCAGTTCCCGATACCCCGCCGCCGCGGGAGCGTCAGGGGAATATCAGCACGGCAGACGGGAGTCATTATGTTCAAGTGTCCAGCATGCTCGTCGCAGCTCGAGAAATCGGCCAACGCCAGGTCCGACGGACTTGAATGCGAAAAATGCGACGGACAAGCCCTCACCGGACACGCCCTGAGCCACAGGCTCGGCTTCGACTTCCTCAAACGATCCCGCCGCATTCCGCGATCAAGAGGCGGACAAAAATTCAGGAAATGCCCTTCGTGCTCCGCCGTCATGGACAACTACACGCTGGGCAAAGGCGATGCTGAAGTCGTGCTGAAGAACTGCCACTTGTGCGATCTGGTCTGGTTCGAAGGCGACGCCAAGGGCGATGTCGAACTGATTCTCAGCAACGCCGACTCGCCGGACGAAGTGCCGCCTCCGCCGAAAACCGGCGCGCCGATGGGCAAGATATTCTCGACCGCCCCGCTCACGTCAACCGGCTGGAAACTACTGCCGGCGCTGTTCGGGCTCCCGATCGAATGCAGTTCGGGACACCTCAAGAAACCGCCTTATGTCACGCTCTCGATAACAGTCATGCTCGCGGCCCTGCTGGGCCTGATCCTGGGCGGATCGGATATCGAATCGCTCAAGAGCGCCGTTCAGGGCTGGGGACTGATCCCACAGCACGCGATGCGAAACGCCGGACTGACATTCATCACCAGCTTCTTCCTGCACGGAGGATGGGGACACCTCCTGGGCAACGCCTATTTCCTGCTGGTCTTCGGATCCAGCATCGAAGAGAACCTCAAGTGGTACGGGCTGATCGGACTCCTGGCCGCAGGACACCTCGGCGGGATGTTCCTGGAGATACTCGTCACTTCAATGTGGGACATACCTATCGTCGGAGCCAGCGCGGGAATATCCGGCATACTAGGCTGCTACGCCATAGTCTACGCCAAGAGCCATCTGGGGTGGGCGATCTGGATGCCGTTCTCGTGGCGGATGCGAATACTGAGAGTCCCGGCGTTGGCGGTCCTGGCCGGGTACGCCGCACTCCAGGCTCTATACGCCATCCAGGCCGCCGAAACCCCAAGCGCCGGAGTAGCCTACACCGCACACCTCGGCGGGCTGGCCGTAGGGGCTCTCTGGGGTCTGGCGATCATCAGCAGGATCGACGCCAAAGCCCAGACCCAAAGCTCCTGAGGCCTCTATTCATCAGGCGTCAGCTCGGCGGGGTCTATGCCCGCCTGCTCGGCGCTGCTGGGGATCTTAAAGTGGAGTATATGTCCGCAGAGGGCCGTGAAATCGAATCGAACAAACGCCAGCATCTTGTTCTTTTCGAATTGGCACACCATCACAATTTTCAGCGCCTTCTCCGAGTCGGTCTCGATAGGCAGTTCTTTGATAACTTTGACGGACTGCAACTTTCCGACCTCGTCGGCCAGGGCCTTCATGCCGGCCTTGAGCTTCTCAATGTCGGCTTTTTTGCGGAGGGTCTCGTGGCTCATCGCCAGGACCTCTTCGATTCTCCCCTCGACGAGGTGTCTAATGACTTTCTCAGCGCGATCGCGGTAGATCGGGTCTTTCACCGGCAGTTTGAGCCAATCGCCTTTAAGTTCTTCGCTGGTGATCTCGTAGCCGGCGATCTTGCCGTTCAATTCCGTCAGCCTGACCTGGGCCTGGCCTTTTTCGAATTTCGCGGCCCCCTCTGACTCCACAATCTTCCCGGCCGCGACGATCTTTGTCGACGTGTTGAAGTTACTGGCCGCAAGACCTTCATACTTGCCCAGTTTGTCGTTTACATGGTCCATCCACATCTTAAGTATTGGCGGGTCGATCGGGCCTATCGCCTCTTTGTCCAGGATCGCGATAAGCTTATCCGGCTCGCCGGTGGCCACCGCACCGAAGAACGCCTTTTGCTGGGCCTCTCCGGCGCCATGGGCCCAGAACAGCAACGCGACGAATCCGACGATAATGACCAGAAACACAATGCCCAGAATCTTCAGAACTTTACCCATGATCCTTTATTCCTATCAGTATACCCACAAGACATCGCCGCCCGGACCATCCGAACGCCGACAAGTCAGCCGATAAAACAACCATCGACTAATTCAGTATACGCCTCCCAAACAAAATACCCCCACATCCAACAAAGCCGACGCCCACGCACTAGCCTCGAAGCGTCAACCACTAGCCGTTGCCGTTGGCCGTTGCCGTATCCGTCTAATCCGTCGTCATCCGCCGTTGCCGCAAGCCGTTGCCGTAACCATATCCGTGCTATCCGTGGTGAAAAAAAAGCCGTGCGCCGTTAATAAGGCCCGCGAATAAAATCGTGCACCTGCTCTTCGTACAGCTCTTCGAATTGGTTATGCAGATCGTCCGACAGCGGATCGAGCTGTGAGACCTGGCAGTTTGAGATCACCTGCTCGCTGCGGCTGGCGCCGGGTATTACTACCGAGACCGCCTCGTGATCGAGTATCCAGCGTAGGGACATCTGGGCCATCGACATTCCCTCAGGGACCATCTCGCGAATCTGGTCGGCGACCTCGACACCCTTTTCAAACGGCAGACCAGCGAACGTTTCGCCTACGTTGAAAAGCTGACCGTCACAGTTGAACTTTCGGTGATCGTTATCCGGGAACTGCGTGTCGAGCGAGAGCTTTCCGCTCAGCAGCCCGCTGGCCAGCGGAACGCGTGCGATGATCGCCGTGCCTTTTTCTTTCGCTGCGTCGAACAGTTCCGTGATCGGCTTGCGGCGGAAGATATTGAAAATGATCTGCAATGACGCCAGCCCGTCCTGGTCCATACACAGCAACGCTTCATCCATAGATTCAACGCTGGCCCCGAAATCCTTGATCAGCCCTTCGGTCTTGAACTCGCGGAGGTAGTCAAACACTTCGCCGGAGGCCATCACGTCAGTCGGTATGCAGTGAAGCTGCACCAGGTCCAGCGTCTCGACGCCGAGCCGCTCGACGCACTCCTGGATATGCTGTTTCATCGTATCCCGCGAGAAATTCTCCGGCCAGCCCGGCCGCGGGAACCGACCGATCTTCGTAGCGACATAAATCTCCTCGGAGCACTGTTTGAGAAACGCCCCGATCAGAATCTCGCTGCGACCCTCGCCGTAAACGTCGGCCGTGTCGAAAAAGTTCACACCGTTACTAACCGCCGAACCGAGTATGTCAAACGCCTTGGGCTCATCAACATCGCCCCAGCAGAACCCGCCAAGCTGCCAGCAGCCGAGCCCAACATCGGAAGTATCAAACCCAGTAGTCCCAAAAGCACGTTTCTTCATAGCAAGTAGTCTCTCTAGAGGTAGTTTTTGATCGCCAAACATCACGCGGACAATCTAGCTGAAGGAGGACGGCATGGCAACGGGGAACTGGTGGCGAGCGACGAATCGTCTCTATGGTCTTGCAGTTAATCGTTAACGTAGCCGCTGGCTCCGGCCGCGTCATCTGCCTGCGACAGACAGGTTCATCGCGTCTGAACCCGCGTCGCAATCCTTCGATACCGTCATTCGCGGTATCGCAAGTTGTCTTCTTCCGTGGTCATATCTCCGTCGGGGCCGGCGGAGATCAGTTGGTGTTTGCCGTCTGGTCCGCCGTTGGGGATGAACTGGATTGCGGCGCCCCATGCGTCGCGGAGTTCGTACTTGTGTTCGAAGTTCCAGGCTTTTCTATCGAGTCGTGCCAGGATCGCTCTGGATTTCGGAGCTACGACAAGCGGCGGAACCCATATGTCGGCAGTCAGAACGGCCGCGCCCTTTGAGGCCTGGTCTCTGTCGTACTCTTCGACGGCGGTCATGATAATCTGCATGGATATCCTGGTTTCTTCGTCATAGACATTCGGGCAGCCGGGACGGAAGGCCCCGTAAATCAGGATCACAACAAACCCGAAAGCGCCCGCCAGAAACAACATTCTCAATAACTTCCCTATCCAGCTCATGCATGCTCCCTGAAATCGGATCGACGATCTATTCTCACGCGCGACGGGGGTGCTGTCAAACGTTTGAGATAGAACAGCGGCGAGGAAGGCCGACTATTATTCCTGTATCATCACGTCAGAATCCCTTAACTTACGGGCATTGGCGATGCGTCGGTTGGAATGAGTTAGAAGATGAAGAATTCAATCGTACTGGTTGCGGTGTTGTTGTCGGCGGGCTGGAGCCCTCTGTGCGCCGAAACCGACGCGCGGTACGAGGCCGTGTTCTCCGACGGCGCGCGACTTGGCGGCCGGGAGCTTACCGGCTGGAGCGTCGATGCGTATGCCCCACGGCTTGACGAGGTCTCCCTGAACGACCCGAAGCGTCCCTTGCGCTGGCTGAAGGACCGGAGCCTCAAACCGTGGCGCAAACGGCCGTCGCGCCACGGGTATATAGAGTTCGTCGGCGGGGATCGCATTATCGGTACTGTGATCGGTTCGCGGCCGGCGCGCGACGTCGCCGGCGTGCATTTCCCTGCACATCTGCTAGTGGCTCCGGCGAGGGATCCGAAGACCCCGGAGCACGCCCCGTCGTCAAGGCCGATTCGCGTGCTTGCAGGCTCCATCAAGCGGATCGTCATGACGCCGAATCAGCGGAGCGACTATCGACCCGGAAGGCTCGTGCGCAAGGATGGTCGGGCCCTGGATTTTGTCAGCCTTCGCCTGGGGGAAGATTCTCTGGGCCTGCTGCTGAGCAACTCGGCAGTTAACGTAAGGATCGACAACATAGCCGAAATACACTTTCCGAAAGTCGATCCGTGGGAGGCGTATTTCCGGACCCTGAGCGTCCTGAGCCCGGCCTGCCGATCGCGACTGATGCGGTTGGAGACTGTAGATGGGCTGATCGCCACAGTAAGCCCTCTGCGTATCGAAAGACAAGCCTATGCCGCCGAATCCATCAAGGTCCGGGCGCTGGCTCACCTCAAGAAGTTCAACGCCGATCTCGCCGGTCTGGAACCGGAACTCGAGCAGTACGAAAAGACGCTCGCCTCGGTCCGCAAGGAATACGAAAAGCGATCGGCCCAACTCAAAAACAAATCGGCTTCCGATCGCTCAAGGAGCCTGGCGGGAATAAAGACACAACTCGCCCGGGCTCTTCAGAAGCGAGACAACACAAGACGGCACATCGCCTACGTCAAATTGCAGCGCGGCAGGACTCATGGCGCCAACGGCGACAGCGATACATGGAGCTGCGTGATCCAACCGACATGGAGCCTTGACGCGCTGCGAATACCGTTCAACCGCATTCACATGAGATGGTCATTGGCCCCAAGTCGCGTTCCGCTGTCGATGATCGACCCGGCGGGGTCTGTCGATCCTCCGTTCCAATCGTGGCGATCCGGTCGAACCGCAGGCGGGAAATCCTTTCACAGCGCCGGGAAGGAATACTGCTGGGGATTCGCCGTACACGCATACAGCGAACTTAGCTTCACGCTTCCGAAATACGCCAATTCGTTTCAAACTCGCCTTGGGCTGGACCAGGCTGTCGGCAAAGGCGGGTGCGTGCGGGCCAGAGTGTTCCTCGGGTCGAGAAACCAAAAACCGCTGTATACGAGCGATATGCTCGTCGGTTCGACAAGAACCGTAGACACCGGTTCGATCGCAATAGGCCCGGCCGGCAAAGACCCGCGGGGCCTGATCCTGCAGGCCGACATAGCCCACGAGGGACGCCCCAAAGGAGCCGACCCGAGCAACATACGCGACAAGTTCAACTGGCTCGAACCGGTGATCGGATTCGATAAAGCCAAACTTCAGGATACCGTTCTTCGCCAAACCGTAGAGCAGCAGCGTCCCTGGAAGGGATGGACCGTAAAGTTTGACAAACGCGGCGGCTACACCTGGACGGGACACTTGCACAAGGACGCCGGCCCGGCCGGTCGAATACGATTCGCCGCAATGGTTCGCGCCGAGAAACACCCGCTGATCCTTTCGCGCCAGATCACAATCGGGCCGCGTGACAACTGGCTTACCGTCGATACCGGCGTCTTCGACGACAACGGCGCCTACATTCCCAAGGCGGTCTCCCTGCGGATCGGTAACGATGTAATCAAGCCGGCAAAACTCCCCGCCAGGCAGACCTGGCAAACAAGAGCCGCCCCGCCGCTGTTTGCGATCGGACAATACCGCGGCCGGACGGTCACTCTCGAGTTGACCCAGAAGCCCGACGCCGCGAGTTTGTATTGGCGCGGGATCGGGATATCGAACGACCCTCACGGTGAGTAAAGATGGAACGGGGCGTGATTTGGGAAATCAAACAAAACAAGGGGCGGGACAAATCCGTATTGCGGCGTGAATTGCACCTGATACAATCAACGAATGACAAATAACACACCCATGCGATATTGCTCGATGTTCACGATCGTATTTGCCGCTGCGGGTCTTCTCGGCCCGGCCGGTTGTGGTGAAAACTCCGAGCCGGGCGGCAACCACGGCAATCCTGGCTCCGGCCAGGCGGAGAACCATCTGGTCAAACTCGAGTTGGCCCAGCCCACACCGGAACAACTGGGAGACGGCTGGGTGTACGCCACCGGCAGGAGAGGCGGGGTAATCGCCAAGAGAGTATTCAACCAGGTCTACAGGAACGAAGAACTCGGCATCTCCTCGATAAGAGTTAAAGCCGACCTGCGCCCGTCAGTAGCCGCAGCCAAGACCTTTTTCGAGCACGCGACCAGCGGAGTCAAGACCCCTCCGCTAGAGGGATTGGGCCAGGAGGCCCGTATCGAAAACCGCCGCTCGCGAACCCGCTATGTTCTTGTCTGCTTCCGACGAGCCAATGTAGTGATCACCATCCACAACCGGGGCGAGAATCGACAGATCGCACTAGATGTCGCCAGGATTGTCGACAAGATGATCGAGAACAATCTCGAATCAGTGCAAGTCCCGACAGAAGAATCATAAACGCATTCTCCACCCGCGCCGGCGCCAGTTCCCAATTGCCAGCCGTTAATGCCAGCGGTTAATGCCAGCGGTTAAACAAGCGCCCTGTCTGATGCGCTGTAAGCCGAGTTCTGTTCCCTGTCGCGTTGGGCATGCGCGACGGGGCGAAGACCATTTGTCTTGACTTGCCTTTGCAGACAAGCTCTTCCCGTGAGGGAAAGCGGCCTACCCGCGATTCAAGCGGCCTGGATCATGCCTCATCGCTGCTTGGCCTTACACCCGGCGGGGTTTACCATGCCGGCCGCCTCACAGCGACCGCGGTGCGCTCTTACCGCACCTTTTCACCCTTACCTGCGCCCTTTGAGGGGCACAGGCGGTATATTTTCTGTGGCACTTTCCCGGTCCAACCGAAACGACGAATCGCATCGCTCAGACGGTGGGCGTTATCCACCACCGTGATCCAGCGGTGCTCGGACTTTCCTCCCCGGCACAAGGCCGGAGCGATCTTCCGCGCATCAGACTTGTTCGATTATAGCCGATCAGGCGTGGAAATAAACGGCCGAATAAATCCTAACGGATTGACTTAGCGACTCCGCGCCGAGACAATACCGCCTGACTTGAACTCTTGTACGGAAACAGGCATATGTCAGCCGCTGATATCCAACCCAGAATTGAGCAGCTTATCGAGGTCAAAGACTTCACTACGCTCAAGTCGGTCATCGCGCAGATGGAAGTGCACGAACGCACGGATCTGCTGACCGAGTTGGAAGGCGCAGAACTGGCTGTGGCGTTCAGGCTGCTGCCTCGCAGTGACGCCGCGGACGTTTTCGGCGATCTTCCGCTGGAACTCCAGGAAGAGCTGCTCGACACGCTCTCGTCGGCGAGAGTCTCGTCGATACTCAACGACATGCCGCCGGACGAACGAACCGAACTGCTCGAAGAACTGCCCGGCCAACTCGCCCAGCGACTGCTCAGCTCGCTGCGGGGCGAAGAACGCCAGATCGCTCAAAACCTCCTGAACTACCCCGAAGACTCCATCGGTCGGCTAATGACGCCTGAGTATCTGGCGATCAGGCCTGACTCGAAGATTTCCGACGTGTTCGCCCATATTCGAGAAGTCGGCGCCGGACTGGAAACTATCAATATCGTATATATAGTCGACGAGAAGTCCAAACTCATCGACGAAGTGAGCCTTGAGACGCTCGTAATGGCCGAGCCCGACGAGACCGTGGAAGACCTCATGGACGGACACGTCGCCTTCCTGCAGGCCAGCGAGGACCAGGAAGAGGCGATCGACGAGTTCAAGAAGTACGAGGCCGTCGCACTGCCCGTGGTCAACAGCCAGGGCATCTTGGTCGGCATCGTAACCCATGACGACGTGCTGGACGTGATGGAAGAGGAAGACACCGAAGACTTCCAGCGAGTGACCGGTATGGGTCCGCTGGAGTACAGCTATTTCGGTACGAATTTCCTGGCCATGATACGCAAGCGTTTGCCATGGCTGGCGATGCTGCTGTTGATCCAGACGCTGACAACGCTGACGATGGCCAATTTCAATCAAATGCACCTGTTCGTGATCCTGGTGATCTTCGTACCGCTTATCAACTCGCCGGCGGGCAATACCGGCTCGCAAATGGCCGGGCTCATGATCCGCGGACTGGCCGTGGCGGAAATCGAACTTTCCGACTGGAGCAAAGTACTGAAGCATGAACTGCTCCGCGGGCTGGCGATGGGGCTCATACTGGCTGTTATGGGATTTGGCGCAGCGTACCTGATCGCCCCGCTGGCCGGGACCGCCGATTCGCCGCTGAGCGACGAGCAGTTGCCGCAAATCGCACTGGCGGTCTCACTGGCGATCACCCTTGCTGTCACGATGGCCAATCTCATCGGATCGATGTTGCCGTTCGCGTTCAAGCGAGTGGGCCTCGACCCGGCGGTGACCTCCGGACCGTTCATAGCCTCGATAATGGACGTCTCGGCGATACTGGTCTACTTCTCGATCGCCACGGCGATTTTGCACATCACGGTCTAGACCGCGACACGGCGACTCGGTGTCGTATCTCTAAACCGTTCGTGCATTTGGCCGCCGGTTGCAGTAATCTGACGACTGCGGCGTTTGGGTTTGTGTTCCCGAACCGTATTCGGGCCGCCCGCCGCGGGAGAATGCATATGAGCGATGAACATACTGATCCGCACGACGATATTCGCAAAGCCGTCGACGCCGCGCACGACGAGATCCCGATGGCGTCAAAGGTTCCCGAAACAAAAGCCGAAGTCGAAGCCCGAATCATCGGCAGCCTGAAGACCGCAAAGACCAAACTGCTGGCCGAACTGCACAAGGTCATCATCGGCCAGGACGACGTTATTGAGCTGCTGATGCAGGCGATGATGAGCCGCGGACACTGCCTGCTGGTGGGCGTGCCCGGGCTGGCCAAAACGCTCATGATCTCAACGCTGGCCAAAGTGCTCAAGCTGGACTTCAGCCGAATACAGTTCACCCCGGACCTCATGCCGGCCGACATCACCGGCACAGACATTATCGAAGAGGACCACACCACCGGTAAGCGTGTGTTCACGTTCGTAAAGGGACCGATCTTCGCCAACATAGTCCTGGCCGACGAGATCAACCGCACGCCGCCTAAAACCCAGGCCGCACTGCTGCAGGCCATGCAGGAATACCACGTAACCGCCGGCAGGGACACCTACGATCTCGAGCCGCCGTTCTTCGTCCTGGCCACACAGAATCCGATCGAGCAGGAAGGGACCTACCCACTGCCGGAAGCCCAGCTCGACAGGTTCATGTTCATGGTCAACGTGAACTATCCCAGCCGAAACGAGGAGCGTGCGATAGTAAAAGCCACAACGATGGAGCACGCAGCAGAGCCCGAACCGGCCCTCAGCGGAGCCGACATTCTCCTGCTGCAGACAATCGTTCGAAAAATACCGGTCAGCCAGCACGTAGTCGACTACGCGGTGAACCTTACCCGGGCCACGCGCCCCGACGACGGGACGGCGCCGGAATTCATCAAGCAGTATCTCACATGGGGCGCCGGACCGCGTGCGGCCCAGTACCTGGTCCTGGGCGCCAAGTCCAGAGCACTGCTGCACGGCCGATTCAACGTCTCGTGTGAAGATATCCGCGGAATCGCAAAACCGGTCCTGCGGCATCGGATATTCACGAACTTCAACGCCGACGCCGAGGGAGTGTATCCCGACAAGATCATCGAAATGCTCATAGAAACCGTACAGGAACCGCAATCGTCGGAGTACCAGCAGACCGCCGCTCCGAGCGACGCTACGAAAACATGAACTACTCCAAACAAAACCGAGTCGCGCGACGATTAACCGGCGCCCGGGCGATACTGACGGCGTTGACAGCGGCGGTAATCCTGTCGTCGGCGACGGCCGTGCAAGGCCAGACCAAAGCCGCCTACGACTACCTTGCCGAGGCGATCGTCAACGAAGAGACCGCCATGACGGTCATCAGTGCGTGCCACGCGGCGTCCGACAAGGAGTTCACCCCGCTGTTCGTGGCCCTGTCGCGATGCAGCGACAAGAAAAAACGCCTGCTGGCGACTACCGCCCTGGGGCAACTCGGCGGCGACGAAGCGATCGCTGCACTAAAGAGCCAACTGGCCGGCGACAGCGAAATGGCCGTGCGAGCCGCAGCGCTGGTCCATCTCCTGAACCTCAAGGCCGCCAACGCGTCCGCCCTGAGCGCAGCGACGAAGCTGAAAGACGAAAACATCCGGTGCATCGCCGCACGCTCGCTGGCCAATGTCAGCAAGGACTCGGCGCACCAGATCCAGGCCCGCCAGACGCTGCAGGGGCTCACCAGCTCGACTGAGACCTTAACGTCAACAATGGCGTCGCTGGGCCTGCTGGCCATGGGCGACAGTTCGCGACTGGCCGGACTGAAGAAGCAATTCGCAGACCCGAAAACGGAAACCACCGTCCTGCGACTGGCGATGCTCCAGATCGTAGATGAAAAGATCACCGCTGGCCAGCCGCTGGCGCAGATCGTTATCGACTCGCCGAAGCGCCCGATCCAGACGCGAATACTGGCTTGCCGAGCGCTGGCGGCGTCCAGCCCCAAGCCGGTGCCGGCGCTTTTCACGGCGCTGCGAAATTCACCGACCATGCTCTTCAGGATCCCGGCTATGAGCGTGCTGTCCAAACAGGACGACTCCAAACGCTACCTCGCAGCAATAGCCAAAAGCACCCTGCCGGTAGGGAAACTCGCCGCGTTTGAACTGGCCAGAGCAACCCCGGGACCCGCGGCGACAAAAGCGGTCCAGACCTCACTGTCGATCAAGCACCAGATCGCCATCAAACAGGACGGCCATTACCTACTGATCTACAACGACAATTTGAAGGAGACCGGGACGGCACGCGGCAACCCGATCGTCACGGTAACCGTCGATGGCATCGCCCTGCCGGGCGCGCAGACGAAATGCCACTACATCCGGCAGAGTAGCGGGCACCAAGAATCGTCGGGCACGCTTGTCTACCTGCTGACAGACCTCACCAACGGGTCGCTCCTGGAAGTGAGCGTCTCCCGGGACAGGCAGACCGGCGCCGTGGACAACGGTGCGACCGCCAATCTACTGCTGTGGCGGCGCGTGGGGCACGATCCCAACCTGCCGTTGATCGAACACACCGGCACGGTGTGGAACGTGACCGCTTCCAACGCGTGGTTTGGCGCCAGCCTCACCTCGACGGGTACGGCCCCCACCCGCGTGTGGGCGCAGTGGGGACCGGTCGATGCGGGCACCAACCTCACATGGGCGTTCACGAACGACCT
>CAYMSH010000079.1:0-19102 GCA_964392945.1 uncultured Planctomycetaceae bacterium
GCCGACGGCCCGAAAGGACCTGCCGCCAGGCAGGTCCTTTCGGGCCTTCGGCCCTTTAACATTTCGGCTTGTCCTTTCGGGCCTTCGGTCCTTGAATCTGGGGGGCGTTCTTCTTATTTGGTCGTCGGCGCCGGCTTCTGAGCCGGCTTCGGCGCCGGTTTTGGCGATGGGAACTTCAGCGTCTTTTTGAAGAAGACTATCGTGTCGGCGATTGTTTTTTCGCTGTCGCGGATGTCCCGTTCCAGAATCCGTGGGCGTTGCTCTTGATCGTTATCAGTTCGATCGGCACGCCGGCTTCTTTGAGCTTCTTCTGCAACGCCAGCGACTGGGTGTACTTCACGACCCGATCGCCGGTGGCGTGGATCAGCAGGAACTTGGCGCTGTGCTTGTTGACGTAAGTCACCGGCGAGATCAGTTTGGCTTCTTCGGTGTTCTTTGAGTAACGCGGATATTGGGTCATGTCAGCCGGGACCGCAAGCGCCACTACCGCGTGGACCTTGCTCGATACGCCTTTGTTTCCGCCGTCGCCTTCGAGCTTGGCGACCTTGTCGCTGGCGCCCAGCACTGCAACCAGATGGGCGCCGGCCGAACCGCCGAACGCGCCTATGCGATCGGGGTCTATGTTGTATTTCGCCGCGTTGGCCCGCACCCAGCGGACCGACGCCTTGGCGTCTTCGATGCACTGGACCACGCCTACCTCCGGAATCTTGCGGTAGCTGATGCAGGCGGCCGCGAATCCGTTTTCAGCGAACTTTGCCGCGAACCGCGCGAACCTGTTCTTGTCGCCGCTTTTCCATCCGCCGCCGTGGATCGTCATGATGCACGGGATCTTGCCCGTCGACGCGGTCTTCGGCAGGTACATGTCCAGCAGGACCTTCCGCTTGCCGTACGTCGCGTAGACGATGTCCCGCGTGACCGTGACCGTTTCGGGAAGTTTCGGCGCCGTCCCGCGTCGCTGGGCCCGAGCTGCTCCAGACGCCATCGCCAGACAAACCGCCGCAATGCAGATATACTTTCTCATGTCACTCTCCAGATGTTCAAAACGCTAACAGCACTAATTCGCCGCCGTCAAAGCCATGATTCGCCCGTCACGCAGCGTGACGAATATCCTCCCGGCGGCGTCCACGGCGATTCCCCATCGCACCGGGACGCCTCCCAGACTCTGGCGCCAGAGCGGCTTGCCCGCCGGTCTGCTTCGGGCCAGGAGCGACATGCCGCCGTCGTCGGACCGGATGAACGACAGCGTCGCGTTGGGCGCCTTGACTATAACGTCGGTCCATTTTGTCGAGCCGTCGTAAACCGGCGTACCGGGTTTCGAATAGAGCGGCTGGCCGGTGACCCTGATCTGCCCGGCGCCGTCGACTGACAGCTCCCTGCCCCTGGGTCCTCGCGATCCCGGCGGCGGGGGACCGATCAGACTCTCGCCGTTGGCGGTGTCGTACCGGCCGGGAGAGACCGCGTTTCCGCCGGCCAGGTAGAGCGTGGTCCCGTCGATCAGCATTCCGCCCTGTACGCCGACGCCCCGGTTCGAGAAGGCGTCGATGTGTCCGGAGCTGTTGTTCTGCCATTTGATCTTCCCGCTGGCCGCGTCAAGAGCGTAAACGTGCGTTCCGTCGAAGTTGTTCATCCCGGCCGCAAGATACGCCACGCCGCGCCGGACCGCAACGCCGGCAGCCACTGGCCAGGTTGACTGCAGCTTCCCGTAAACCGGTATCATCCGCTCGGCGGGTGCGGCCCGGAACCGCCAGAGCAGCCTTCCGGTGGCCGCCTCGAATGCATATGCCCATCCGTCGGCCGAGCCGACGAACAACCGGCTCCCGGCGACAGTCGGCGGATATAGCACCGCGCCGCCGGTTGCGGCGGTCCATCGCAGCTTGCCGCCTGCGGCGTCTATTGCCCGCACGGTCCCGGCTCCGTCTGCGACGAACACCAGCCCGCTGGCGGCCGTCGGGGCGGTAAGCTCGTCGGCCTTGGTCTTCACTGACCAGCCGACGGAGATATTTTCGGGTATCTTGACCGCTGTGGCGCCGGTGCGTTTGTTGTTGCCGCGATAGGTCCGCCAGTCCAGCAGCGAACTGTTAAAATCGGCGATCTTGTCGATGTCGCCGGCGCCTTCTTCCAGGCGATCGGGCCCGGCTTTGGCGTTGAAGTCGAACTTCCCGGCCGGAGCCAGCGTGATCACGCCGAACATCTGCAGGTTGCAGTCGCAGGTCCACGGGACCCAGTAGGCCATTCCGTTTGCGATCACCACGCCGACGTGGCACGAGGGTCTCATCGGCGATATCCACTGCGGTTTGCCCGCGGCCAGGTCCAGACGGACCGACCCGCCGTGGGCCCGGAAGAATATCCCGTCGGCCGAGCCGGTCGATCGCGTGCAAGCCCGCCGCGAAACGTTGTACCTCGCCAGGACTTTGCCGGTCATCGCGTCGAGGCGGAGGGTGTGTTGATTACCGCCGCGGGATTGCGGGCCGATGGTGTAGAGCCCGTCGTCGCGAATGACCACGTGCAGGTCCTTGGCCTTGTAGGTCCAGAGCAGCTTGCCGGCCTCGGCGGAGATCGCCGTAAGGTGATTGACCTGCGGGCCGATGAAGTACACTCCCTTGTCGGAGCACTTGAGGTAGACCGTCGATTTCCACCCGCCGACGTATCCGTGCCCCGGGCGATACCCGCCGATAGCCTTGAAAAGTTCGGCGTCGTCGCCTGCCGTGCGGCGCCAGAGAGGCTTGCCTGTGGCGGTGTCCAGCGCCGCCAGATATTCGCCGAAACGCGTGATGAATATCCGCTTGCCCTTCATGCAGACCCCGCGAGAGTCGATAGGCTTGCTCTCCTTGTGGCTCCAGAGCACTTTTTTAGTTTTCGGGTCGATCGCCACGAGCGTCTTGCCGAAGCCCCAGACGTATTTCGGCATATTGTAGCCCTGCGATATGCCGCCCCAGGGCCAGCCGTGACGCTCTTTACGCCAGCGGGCCTGCTTGTCCGGCGTTTCGGCCTGGCCCACCAGGGCGTAGAGAACGCCGTCCTGCAGCGCCATCCATTTCCAGAACGTCCCGCCGGTCAGCTCCTTCGGCGGCGTGATCTCGGAGACCGTCTTGCCGCTGGCCCCGTCGATGAGCTTGCACGATTTGTCGTCGGCCAGGTAGAGCGTCTTTGGCGTGGCGATCATCGTGCAGCGATCGACCATGATCCCTGTCGGGAGCTTTCGCTTCCAGAGCATTGTCCCGTTGAACCCGTTAACCGCGATCAGCGTGTCGAGCATTCCCTCCTCGCGTTTGTGCCAGGCGACGTGGCCAAACGCCATGAACAATCGGCCCCTGGATGAAACCGCCACTTGCGGAGCCGGTGCGTATCGCGGCTCGGCCACGAATTGGGTCAGGAACGGAGCACGGGCCAGTTTGTCATCGGACTGGGGGTTGTTGTCCGGCCCGTGGTAGGGGTGCGACCAGTCGTCGGCGCCATTGGGAAACGGTTTGGTCAGCTTGACCTCTCCGCCGGCCAGCCACTTGCCGCCCGGGCGGAGTACTCGAAGGATTTCGGCGCGTGCTTTTTCGCCGGCATCGGGCGCCATGACCGTGTCGGCGAGATTGTCGGCCAGCTGAATCCGCGACGAGTCGCCCTTGACGATGAATATATTCTTGCCCAGCAGCCCCGCTGACCCGGCTATGCGTCTGAACTCGCTAACATTGTCGTCACTGGTTAGCTGGACCAGGATCAGAGACTTTGTCGTTCTCGCCAACTCCACGGTCTGTCTGTGATTTTTGTCTTCGGCAATGACCGTGACTTGCCCAAGACTGCGGGCCGATCCGACTGACAGCAACACCCCGCACAACACAATAGCGAACGTTCGATTTGAGATGATTCGCATAACGGCGGTCCTTTCGTTCGAGTTGCGATTGCTCACAGATGATTATCCCGCGGGGGACGGGATTTTCAAGGGGATTGCCCCCGGCAATCGGGTGCTCTATTATAGTTCGCATGAAAATCGGACCTATCGACATCGCCGCTAACGCCGGCCGCATGGTTATGACGCTGGCGATATGCGCCCTGGCGATGGGTGTCTCGGGCTGCTACAGGTTCTCCCGAACGATCGATCCGATGCTCGGCGGGACCGAAGAGCAACTGACCTTCGACTACAAATCTCACTACCTCAACTCGCACCAGTGCTTCTCGCCGGACGACAAGTGGATTGTCTACGATACGCGAATCGCCGGCGGGTCGATCGTCTCCAGCGGTGTTGTCGAAAAAGTCAACGTCAAGACCGGCGAGATGATCGTGATATACCGCGCGCCGGACCAGGGCCGCCACGGACCCGGAGCCGGAGCTGCGGCGTACAACGCCGTCGGGAATCGAATGATTTTCGCTCGCGGTCTGCTGGGCGGCAGTTTTCTCCGGCCGTACGGGTTCAGGCGCCGCGGCGGCGTTATCGTTGAAGACTCCCAGCCTCAGAAGGCGATTGTCGCCGACGCTCGCGACGTTACCGAGCCGTTCACCGCCGGGGCGCTGCGAGGCGGCACGTACGAACACACCTGGAGCGGCGACGGCAAGTGGGTCAGCTTTATTTACCACGACGCGGTTCTCGGCAAGCTGGAGAAGATCAGACGCAAGAGGCTCGATTTGCGGACCATCGGCGTTTCGATTCCGTCAGGTCCCGTCAAGGTTGACTCAGGCTCCGACGGCGAGAATCACGACGGCGCCATGTTCAGCGTGCTGGCGGTGTGGATGACGCCTGATCCGAAGCCGGATTCCGACGAGATCGAGCGGGCTTACAACCATAGCTGGGTCGGCTCGGCCGGATATCTCAAGCCCGACGGCGCGCGACAGAGAAGAGCAGTAGCCTTCCAGGGCATAGTGCGGGACGATCAGAAACATCCCGTGGCCGAGGTGTTTATCGTCGATCTGCCCGACAGCATAGACGGCTCGGACTCCGGCGGTTCGCCGGCCGGGACGGCCTCGACGTTGCCCCAGCCGCCGAAGGGATGCCTCCAGCGGCGTTTGACTTACAACACCAGACGCAAGTACCCCGGCATACAAGGCCCGCAGCACTGGCTTCGCTCGTCGGCCGACGGCAAGTGGATCGCCTACCTGGCTAAGGATGACGACGGCCTGGCGCAGATACATCTGGTCTCGCCAAACGGCGGAAAGAGCGCCAAACTCACCCGCAACGCCCGTGCGGTCCAGTCGGCGTTCAACTGGAGCCCCGACGGGCGGTACATCGCATACGCCATGGACAATTCGGTCTTTGTGACAGACACGCGAGAAGGCGAGACGTTCGGCAAATCGATGCGCCTCACTCCGCGCAGCACCGACGAACGCAGACCGCTGCCGCATGCGATAGTCTGGTCCAATCTCGGCGACAAG
Organism: uncultured Planctomycetaceae bacterium; assembly: GCA_964392945.1. Taxonomy (GTDB): domain Bacteria; phylum Planctomycetota; class Phycisphaerae; order SM23-33; family SM23-33; genus BS750m-G57. Next base: position 5,356 of record CAYMSH010000079.1, read on the forward strand.
ATCGCGTTCTGCAGGAACATCAAGTACGCGGGGATCGAATTCCCGCAGGTGTTTATCGTGACGCTGGGGGGTAAATGATGCTAGACAGGAACCAACAATGAGTCACGCCGAATTGCCCACTCCGTTGCGAGGGATCGTACCTCCGCTGGCCACTCCGCTGATCGACAGCGACACGTTGGATGTCGATGGGCTTCAGCGGCTGATAGAACACGTGCTTGCCGGCGGGGTCAGCGGTCTGTTCATTATGGGCACAACCGGCGAGGGTCCGTCGCTGGGGCGTTCGCTGAGGCGCGAGTTTATCGAGCAGGCCTGCCGTATCGCGGCCGGCCGGGCGCCGGTGCTTGTCGGCGTTACCGATGCGTCGCTGAGCGAATCGATTTCGCTGGCTGAGAAATCCGCCGAGTGCGGCGCCGCGGCGATAGTGGCCGCGCAACCGTATTATTTCAAAGCTTCGCCGCCCGACATACTCCAGTGGGTAAGGCTGCTGGCGGGCGATTCGCCGCTGCCGATATTCCTGTACAACATACCCGGCTGCACCAAGCTGTCGTTCGCCCCCGAGACCGTGCGAGCGGCGGCCGACATTCCGGGCATAGTCGGCATCAAGGATTCCTGCGGCGATATCGAGAACTTCCGCCGACTGACAGAGGTGATGTCCGACAAGCCGGACTTCACGCTCATGGTCGGGCCGGACAAACTGACCGCACGCGCCGTGGCGATGGGCGCGCACGGAGCGGTGAACGCAGGCGCCAACCTGTTCCCGGCGCACTACGTGTCGCTATATGACGCCGCCCGCGACGGCGATCAGGCCGCCGTCGATGAACTGCATAAGAAAGTGGTCCTGATCTATGACACGATCTACCACGCGATCGAAGATCCCGTAGCGTACGTCAAATGCCTCAAGTGCGCCCTTTCGCATATGGGAATATGCAGCGACACTATGGCGCCGCCGCTGCAAAGCCTCAGCCCGGCACAACGCGAAATCGTAGCCGAGAATCTCAAGAAACTCATGTGATTCGGCGGCGCCTATTTCTTCGTGACGTACACGAAATACGATCCGCCCAGGTCCTTGCCTTCTGTGTTGTTGAACCATGATTGCAGGCGCGGTTCGGCGCCTTCTTTCAGATCGACTGTAAACGTCGCGCACATGTCGCTCGGAGCCATTTCCTTTGTCAGCTCCTGATCGCCGACCTTCAGCCTGGCGCCGGCCACGGGGCGGCCCGGGATGCCGCGCAGTTTGTCTTTGGGCAATATGCCCGAGCCCTTGGGCCAGCCGCATACTTCGATCTTGTACTTGCCGGTCTTCTCGACCCGCAGGTCCCAGTAGCCGTTCTTGACCCCGCCGCGGATATTGTGCCAGCTGTCGGCGTACGAACCGATCCAGTTGGCCGAGCACAGGAACGTCTCCGGCTCGGTCTCCACGCCGATGCTAATCGTGTTGACTTCCTTTTGCAGCGGAGCCATCTCGGTTCGCCATGCGGCGTAATGGTCTCGCATCGCCTTGACTACATCGGGGTACTCGGCGAGCACACTGGTTTTCTGGCCCGGATCGTCGGCGATGTTGTGCAGCTCATTGTTGTGAACGAGGCGCCATTTCTTCCAGAGCACAACGCCGGGGCGGCGGAAGTCTTTGTACTGGATTACGATTTTGCGATCGGGCAGATTCTTGGTTTCGCCCTTGATGAGCCCGGAGAGGCTGAGCCCGTCGAACTTGGCTTTTGCGGGTTTCTTCAAACCGCACAGGTCCAGCAAGGTCGGCAGGACGTCGGTGCTGTGGGTCAGTTCGTTTATGTCGCGTGGTTTGTCGAGCCCTGCCGCCGGCCAGCGAAGGAAGAATGGAACGCGATGTCCGCCTTCGTAGTATTGGGTCTTCTTGCCGCGCATACCGGCGTTGAAGATTCCCTGCCCGCCGGCGGTCCCGTTGTCGGTCATGAATATCATGATCGTGTTGTCGTGCAGCCCTGTTTTTTGGAGGAACTGTTCGAGGCGGCCCATGTTCTCGTCGAACTGGGCGATCATGCCGAGGAACCGGTTGCCCTTGACGAGGTCCGAGTATTTCTTGTCCACGAAGTGCGGCCAGTGGGGCACATTCGTCGGCAGGTAGCAGAAGAACGGTTGTTTGGCCTTCTGTTTGGCCGACATCCACTTCATCGCCTCATCAAACCAGACGTTCGTGCAGTAACCTTTATACTGCTTCCGCGCGCCGTTGTGCTCGTAGATGTCGTCGTAATAATCGTTGCCCCAGTGATCGGCCATCGAGGTTATGCCCCAGGCCCCGTGATGGACCGTTTCGTCGAATCCGCGGTCCTGGGGGCGGTAGGGGTTGTTGTCGCCGAGGTGCCATTTGCCGAAATGGCCCGTGGCGTATCCGCCGGATTTGAACATCTCCGGCATAGTGGGGATCCCGCGGCGGGGCATCGACTTGCCCTGGCATACGAACACGGCGCCGTTGCGGAAAGCCTGCTGGCCAGTAAGCAGTTCGCCGCGCGTGGGAGTGCACATCGGCGCCACGTGATAGTCGGTGAACCGGATGGACTCGGCGTGCAGCTTGTCGAGATTCGGCGTCTTGAGCAGCGGATTGCCGTGACATGATAGATCGCCGTACCCCTGGTCGTCAGTCAGGACGATAACAACGTTCGGCTTGGCGTTCTTGGCGCTTGCCGCGCCCAGGCCGCGGGTCAAGCCGGCGAAACTCAGCGATGCGGCGCCGAGTCCCATACTCTTTATAAAATCGCGTCTTTTCATGCTGTAAATCCTTTTAGTATTCGCCAAACCGCCTGACTCCTGACAACGTTCCGGAACGGTCCGCATTGCATCGGTCAGAGAAGTCCGTGGGGCCGGATCGTCCCGGGATATGCCTCAAACTTGAATTACTGTCCCTGAGTTCTGCGGTTGCGGGCGTTTACCTTTTGTCAGATTCAGGATCTTCGGCTCCGGGCGAGTTTTCGCGGGTCAGGCGTTTGATTTCCTGATCAAAATCGCTCTCGAAAAGGCGGTCCTGCACAATGCGATATCTCTCGAACTCACTTTCGGCATGAGCTTTGGCTTCGTCTGCGGAAACTGCTCCGCTGTCGGAGAGAACCGCTCTGTCGTCATACTCCAGAAATCGGTCGAGCCGTATTGCCCAGTCCTCCATCGTCATTGGAATCTGGCGTTTGGCGCGTTCTTCGGCCAGGTCTAGATACGCGTTGACGATTCGGCCCAGAGAATTCAGTTCATCGCGAGTAAGATAGTTTTTCGCGACCGACACATCCGGCTTGACGATTCTGCCATCGGGCGCCTTGTCCCAGGTCCTAAGGCCCATATGCTCTGAGGTGCTGTCAGCTCGTCGCGTGATCAGCTCGGCCGCTGTATTGCCGTGGATGGCGTAATGCAACTGGTTCTGAACCCTGGCGAAGAATTCCCGCGTGGTTGGAGCCTCTTTGTTGTAGTCCACGCTGGTGGCGTAAATGTCAGTAATCTTCTGATAAAGTCGACGCTCACTAAGGCGGATTTCGCGAATTTCCTCAAGCAGGCGCTCGAAGTAATCCTCACCCAGAAATGCCCCGTTCTCCATCCGTTTCCTGTCGAGCACATATCCCTTGATTGCATACTCGCGCAGGACTTGTGTCGCCCACTGGCGAAACTGAGTCGCACGTTTGGAATTTACTCGATAACCGACGGAGATAATGGCGTCGAGATTGTAGAATTGCGTGTTGTACTGTTTTCCGTCAGAGGCAGTATTCCGGAATTTCCGGATAACTGAATCTTGTTGTAATTCGTTACTGGCGAAAATGTTCCGCAGGTGCTCGCTGATCGTTCTGACATTTACATCGAACAGCACGCCCATCAGTTTCTGGCTCAACCAGATGCTCTGATCCTCGTAGCGGACTTCAATTCCATCTTCTCCGGCCTGCACGGAAAAGATCAGGAATTCGGCTGTGGAATTACGTATCAAGTGTGTTTTTCCACGCTGTGGTCCGCGGTCTGTTGGTAATGGCTCTTTCATCGCTACCCGCCTGGCATTGTACAAGCAACCCGTAATAGCCACAAGTCGCTCCAAATCGTGCTATCGGGGCGGAGCTATCTTCCAATACAAACGATGTTGCCGTCGAGCGTGACGATGAACAGTTTTCCGTCGGCGGCGCTCATGCCGTCAAACAGCGGGATGCTCTTTAGTTTGCACTCGTCGAGTTTCTCGCCGGTTTCGCGCGAGACTACTCGCAGCAGGCCGCCTCGCTTGCCCTGCCAGGCTTCGGCCTGTGCGTTCAATTGACGGTTGTTGTCGTCGTCGGCGCCGGGGAGAACGCCCATCATTTTAGTTTCATCCGCCAGGTCGGGCGGTCCGGCGATGAACAGCTTATCCTTGCCGAGCACCATGGCGTTGACCAGCAGCCCGGGAGTTTCGACCTGCCAGTGATGCTTGATCCCGCCGCCGCGAGGGCGCCTGACCCTGGGCTTGCGGACCTTTTTACCCTTGCCTTTGCCTTTGGCCTTGGCTTTCTGGCGGGGTTTGGGCATTGGTTCGAGTTTGGGCGCCGGCGGGGGGGGCTTTAACCCCGGCTCCTTGTCGGAGCAGAACAACTTGTAGCTCGTTCGCGGATGCAGCATGTTGCCAAGCGGATCGGAGCGGAAGCCGTATATCCGCGTGTCGTCGAACGCCATTATCCGCCCGCAGGGAGAGCGTCTTCGCGTCCCGGCGTATGCGCCCCATCCTTCGCCGCAATCGTCGCCGTAGATCCAGAACGAGCGATGGAACCAGTTGTCGTCCAGCAGGCCGGTCTGGCAGAACAGGTGCTTGCCTTTCGGGTTGTCGGCCTTTTTCTTGCCCGGCAGGGTCGGGCCCACACCGATGCGCTTGCCTTGGAGATCGAAGTTCTGCTCCTGCATGTAGATTCGCTTGCCGTCGCTGGAGAAGATGTCGGCGTTGGCGATCGGCATGTACTTGGCGATTATCACCTCGTGGAACTCCTTGCCGGTCTCCGGGTCGATGTTGTTCATCATGTTTTCGCCCAGCAGCTTGCCGGTTATCGGGTTCAGGCGGACCAGCCGCATGCCGCTGTCGAAGAACATGTTCCGTCCGGCCAGCGCGTAGAGCGTGTCGTTTACGATCAGCACGGCGCCGTGCACCGGCCAGACCGATTCGACCTGCTGGTGCGAGATTGTCTGCACGTCGGCCGGCGCCACGAGGTATCGCCAGGCCAGCACGCCGTCTGAGGCACGCAGGCAGTAGACCCGTCCGTCGGCGCAGCCAAACAGGATCGAACCCTTGTAGAGCGTCGGCGATGAATCGATCTTCCCGCAGGCGAAATGCTTCCAGGCGATCTTGCCGCTGGCGATGTCGATCGCGTAGAGGGTCTGTGAGTCTATTGATGATACGAACGCCTTGCCGCCGGCGATCACTGGTTGAGTGAGCTTGCCGCCGATCTTCAAGCTCCACTTTTCGGTAAGCTCGGCCGGTATATCGGTCGCGGTCGAACCGCTGCGTGACGGATCACGCCTGTACATCGGCCAGGCGTTCGGATCGGTCTTCCCGGCGGAGACCGCATTGTATGCCGGGCCCTTCTCCAGGCGTTGGGCTTCCGGTGTTTTCTTTTTCAGCGCCGATTCCGGCGAAAGTGCGCAGAAGAATTCCAGCTTCGACTGGTAGTAGCACGCGCACGTGTCCGGCGGTTTGTACAGCAGGCCGTTTGCCGGCATCACGCCGTAAATGCAGCTTCCTCGCACCGCGTGGTGGAGCGTCATTTTCGTGTCGCCGAGTTTGTAGAACTCGGTGCCCATGCCGTTCGTCATCAGGTACTGTGTAGTCGCCCGGCTCGGGTAGCAACGCGGGTGCATTGGGAACGCCGGCGGGTTAGTCGCCCTGAAATCCTTGGCGACTTTGCCTGTCTTCAGGTCGATCGCCATGATATGGGTTCCCTGCCTTTGGGGCACCCCGGTGTTCGCGGTCCAGATCAGCCCGTCAATGATGAACAAATCGTTGGGGCAGTGATGGCTCGAATGAAGCAGTTTTCCGGTCCACAGTGCTTTTCCGTCTTCGGCGCCTAACGCCGTAAGCTTGGTGGCCACAGCGACAGCCAGCACGCCGTCGGAATAGACCACTCGAATCGATCCGCCCGTGCCGACCTTGCCGATTCGCGGCCCGGCGGATGTCCAGACCTGCTTGCCGGTCTTGCGATCGAGGGCGACTATGCCCTCGCCGTTGGCGAAGTACACCTTCCCGGCGCCGAGAGTCAGCGACAGCGGGGCCACCGGGCTCTTGTGGCTCCAGATCGTCTTGCCGGACTTCGCTTCGATCGCCATTACGCTCTGGGCACCGCCGTCTGGAGTCCAGGCCCATCCGCCCGAGGCTCGCCTGATCTCGCCGTACCCCGTTGACTTGACGGTGAAGTCGACCGGTTTGCGATCCGGGTTGACCAGCAGGTAGAGAATCCCGCCGTCCAGGACGATCTCCTCAGTCGATTTGGTCTGCTCGTAAGTGCGGATGGTCTTGCCTGTGGCCGCATCTATCGCGGTAAGCGCCGCGGTCTGGCCGAACGTTACGTACACCCGATCGCCGACGGCGACCAGCCGCCTGGGGAACTGGCCCGGTCCGCTCTTCAAGGGCCAGTTCTGCGGATGCCAGTCCTTCAGCTCCCTTCGCCAGAGCACCGCGCCGTTGAAGGCGTCCCGCGCGATCAGCACCCACTTGGCCGGCAGCAGAATGTGGTTTCGCAGCCCCTCGTCGATCACGTAGAAGACGCGTCCCTTGGATGTGACCATCGCGTGCATGCCGGTCATGAAATCGTGATTACGAAGCCATTTCGGCGACGCCATCCATTGAATGCCGGCCAGCGGGGCGACTTTCTTGTCCAGGCCGACCATGGTGCCCTGCGGGTCGTGATGGTAGTGAGTCCATTCGTCGATCTCCGCGGGGCGCGGCTTTGTCTGCTTTTTGCCGCCGATTATCGCCACGCCGTTTGGCGCCAGGACGCGCGTAATCTCGGTCTGCGGCGCCGCGGCCGAGTCGGCGGCCACGATAAGGTTAACCGTATTGTCGCGGTAGGGCAGCCTCTTGCCGTCGAACTTGCGAGCGGTGACCTTGCCGCCGAGCCGTTTCTCGCTGAAGAGTTTGCGGGCCTTGTCGATATTGGCCTGCGAGCGGTCCAGGCCCTGTACGATATACCCGTCGCCGGCGCCGAGTTGGGCGGTGAGCTTACCGTCGCCGCAGCCGACGTGAACGATCAAACCGCCGCTCACTCCGGATTGCTTGAGAATCTCCGCCGCCGTCTCGGCCTGCAGGCCGGATGACAGAACCAGGCAAAGACCCGCCAGTATCGCTAATCTAATCTTCATATTGTTTGCTCCAAAAGTTTGATGAGCTACAACTCGCCAAACGCCACGATAACCCCAACCATTGCATCAAGGCAAGCTTCGGCGATATGATTGCAGGTCAACCCGATCCCCGTCGGGCCGAATGAAAGGATAATGCACATGGCGGTTAAAGCGAATTCGACGCACTCACGTAGAGACTTCCTCAGGATCGCGGCGATCGGAGCGGCCGGCGCTATGGCCTGGCCCCGAGCCGCTCGGGCTGCGGACAAACGCCCGCCGAATATCGTCGTGATCTTCCTCGACGATTCGGGCTTCGCCGACTTCAAGCCGTTCGGCAAGCCCAAGTACGACACCCCGCACGTTAAGCAACTGGCATCCGAGGGCACGTGCTTCCACAACTTCCACGTGCCGCAGGCGATCTGCTCGGCCTCCCGAGCTGCGCTGCTTACCGGTTGCTACCCCGGCCGCACCAAGATGTTCGGCGCCCATGGGCCGCGGGCCCGGGGACTCGATCCGAAATACGCGACGACTGGCGAAGTTCTCAAGGCCGCGGGGTATTCCACCGCCGTGTTCGGCAAGTGGCATGTCGGCGATCAGCCCGAGACCCGCCCCCCGGCGCGCGGGTTTGATGAATCGTGCGGATTGATGTACTCAAACGACATGTGGAAGTATCACCCCGGCACGCGGCACTTCGACAAGTGGCCTTTGCAGTTCTGGGACAATGGCAAGATCACGATCAAGGACGTTACCGCCGAGCACCAGAAGAATCTGACCACCTGGTGCACCGAGCACGCCGTGAGCTTCATCAAACGTCACAAGGACAAGCCCTTCTACCTGTACGTCCCGCACTCGATGCCGCACGTGCCGCTGTTCTGCAGCAAGAAGTTCGAGGGCAAGTCCGGCGCCGGGCTCTACGGCGACGTGATGATGGAGATCGACTGGTCGGTCGGCCAGATCACCAAAGCTCTCAAAGACAACGGGCTCGAAGACGACACGCTGGTGATATTCACGTCCGACAACGGGCCGTGGATCTCGTACGGCGACCACGCCGGCGCCACGCCTTACCGCGAAGCCAAGGCCACCAGTTTTGAAGGCGGAATTCGCAGTGCGTGCATTATGAAACTGCCAGGGGCGATCAAGGCCGGCGCGGTGTCCAACAAGATGCTCTGCACGATCGACCTCATGCCGACATTCGCTCATCTTGCCGGCGCGAAACCGCCAAAGAACCCGGTCGATGGTAAGAACGTTTGGGACATTGTCACGGGCAAGCCCGGCGCCGAGCCCAAACACGAGTATTACCCGTTCTCAACCGGCGGGAGGCTCGAGGGCGTGATCTCCGGCGACGGGAAGTGGAAACTGCACCTCCAGCACGGGTATCGATATTTGATGAGGTCCGGAAAGGGCGGTAAACCGGGCAGGTACGGAGGCAAGCGGATCGAACTGTCGCTGTTCGACATGGAAAATGATCCCTACGAGAGCAAAGACGTGATCGAGGACCATCCCGAAATCGCAGCGAAACTCAAGGCGATGGCCGAGGCGCACAAGGCCAAATTCTTCGCCCGCCGAGCGAAGAAAAAGAAATGACTCGTACGGACGGTAATCTGAAGGCTCTCCTTGAACACCTCTGCGGTGTGCTGGATCCGGATCGCCAGGGTGAAATCGGAAATCGGCACAGGCGGGCGCTCGACTGGGAGTGCGTTGACCGTTTGCCGGTTATCATGACGATTCCCGAGCTGCGGGAGCTTCGTTTCAAACCGTATCGGCACGCGGAGGTCTTCGAGAGTCCCGCCAAGATGCTTTTCAATGAACTCTCTTACGCGTTCGGCGCCTCGATCGCATCTCGCGATATTCTTGGCGACGATCTGCCGTGCACTGTCCGGGCTAACTTCGGGACCGTGGTTATCGCTTCGATGTTCGGCGGCCGGGTCGAGCAGATCGACGACAATCCGCCGTGGGTGCGTCATGACGGCGATGCGGCCGGGGCGCTGGCCGGCGTGCTGGACCGCGATCCGAGTGATTTCTCCCAGGGCTGGGCCCCGCGAGTTGTCGAGACCTGCGAATTCTATCGGAGCGTGCTGGCGGAGTACCCCGAACTCAAGCGGATGATCAAAGTGGTTCTGCCGGACCTGCAGGGCCCGTTCGACAATCTGGAGATCATCGTCGGCAGCGAACTGTTCGCAGAAATCGCCGCCAACGAGGAGTTGGTCAGCCGGGCCCTGGAAGCGATGGCGGCCACCCAGAGCGGTTTCGCACGCCATCTCGAACCGCTCACCAGCGATGGGCCCGAAGGTTTCTCGCACCAGCACGCGGTGATGATCAAAGGCCGGATTCTGCTCCGGGTCGATTCGGCGATCCTCATGTCGCCGCAGATGTACCAGGACATCGTCGCGCCGCACGATCAGCGAATTCTGGAGGCCTTCGGCGGCGGGGGACTTCACTCTTGCGGCGATATCGGCAAACACGCGCCGGCGTTCCTTGAACTGCCGTCGATCCAGTGCCTGGACCTGGGACAATCCGAGATGAACGATGTCGATGCGATTTACGAGCAGTTGAAGGAGCGTCGAATACCGCTTACGCGATTGAAGGCGTCACGCGACGATCTGGCGACGGGGCGGATCGCAGAACGATTTCCAACCGGCGTATCGCTCGTCTACGAGGCGACTTCAATCAGCGATGCCAGCGAGACAATGGAAGCCTATTTGAGAGCGAGCAGATGACCTCAAAAGAAAGAGTTTTGACCGCAATCGATCGCCAGACGCCCGATCGCATCCCGCTGGACTTCTCGGCCACCCCAGCCACGATGCAGCGGTTGATGCGTGACTTCGGCGCACGCGATCATGCCGACATTCTGGCGAAACTCGGCGTCGATATCGTCGATCTGCGAGGCGTAGTCGATCCGGCATATTGCGGACCTGTGCCGCAGATCACCACCCGGCCGGACGGTGTTGTCGAGAACTTCTGGGGCATGCGGATGATAACGATGGAAACCGCAACCGGCTCGGAAGACTGCTACTGCGATTTCGCCCTGATCGATTGCAAGACGGTTGACGAACTGGCCGCACATCGCTGGCCCGAGCCCGACTGGTTCGACTTCGCCAGCTTCAGCGGTCGCCTCGACGCCTGGTCGCACCTGGCGATAATGGCCTCCGGCCCGAGCGTATGGCAGCACGCGACATTCCTTCGCGGGATCGAGAACATGCTGATCGACCTGATCGGAGCCCCGGAGATGGCATGCTTCCTGATGGACAGATTCACGGACTTCTACGTCGAGTATTTCGATCGCATGCTGAGTTGCGCCGGCGGGAAGATTGACATCCTCCGCATAGCCGACGACCTGGCGATGCAGGACCGCCTGATGATCAGCCCGGATCACTTTGACGAGTGTTTCGCCCCGCGCCTGAAGAAACTGATCGACATGGCCCACAGTCACGACGTGAAAGTCATGTTCCATTCATGCGGCGCCGTGGCTCCGCTGATCGAACGCCTGATTGAGATCGGGGTTGATATTCTCGACCCGATCCAGGTGACGGCCAAGGGTATGGACCCGGCGTATCTTAAATCCGAGTTCGGCGACCGCCTCTGTCTGCATGGAGCGATCGACACCCAGCACCTGCTGCCGATGGGCTCGCCTGACGACGTTACTGAAGCGGTGCGGCGAATGATAGACCAACTCGGCCCCGGCGGCTACATAATGAGCCCCAGCCACGTGCTCCAGACAGACGTTACGACAGCCAACGTTCGGGCGCTGTACCAGGCTCCGCGTAGTTGACTGACAAAAGCGCATCGGTTCTGGCGGCATAGGTTTCGCAGACCCTTACGAATCCCGACTTAATCGCCTCCACGCCGTCACGCCAGCGATGATTGCGGTCCACGCGTACAGTACTAACGATAGATCGGACCACTCCGGACAGTTTGACTCTGCAATACGCTGCAGTTGCCATGCCCCGGCCAGGAATGGAACGAACGCTGGAAGCAGCAGATGGTCTCCGATCAGCCCCGTGCCGTCAGAGAGCCCTCGGGCCAGAATCTGGCCGGAGCATATCCCGGCTACAACGCCGACAACAGTGATCAGGCCATCATCGACGTAAATCTCCTGGCGATTCATTTCATTGTGCATCCATTCGAGGAAGCTTCGCAGCACCCAGAATCCGGCCCAGCACGTCGCCAGGGCCAGCGGTACGCGTACGGCGATCTGTATAGCCGCCTTTCTGCAACCAATCGCCAGAGTCCAATCGCCGTTGTCTGTCATGTCCCGTCCCTATGTCGTATCCCAATTGCAGAATTCATTGCCGACCACGAGTGTACCGATTCGCCGCGGACCGGACAAGAGCCGCGATGTTGACACGCCGCTGGGGCATGCGTACTCTGGCGTGATGACCCAATCAGACGAACCTACGAAAACATACTATCTCCAGATGTTCGATCCCGGCCAGTTGCGCGCCAAAACGGCGCCGCGCGAGATGGAGATATCGCTCGTCGCCCAGCCGGCGATGGAGATCAATCGCCACTTCTACCGGACCATCGGCGCCAGGTGGGGCTGGACCGATAAACTCCCCTGGACCGATCAGCAGTGGGGCGACTACGCCAATCGCGATGAACTCCAGACCTGGACGGCGTCTGTTGACGGTGAACTCGTCGGTTACTTCGTACTGGAATTCCAGGCCCCCGGCGACGTGGAGATCGAATACTTCGGCCTCCTTGATCAGTTCATCGGCCGCGGATACGGCGGGGCCTTGCTGAGCGAGGCCGTTAGCCGAGCCTGGTCGTTTGGCGATGTCAATCGCGTCTGGGTGCATACCTGCACGCTGGATCACCCTTCGGCGCTGGGAAACTACGAGAGTCGCGGCTTTGAACTATACGACACCAAATGCGAGTAGAGGTCGATCGCATGAAAGTCTGCAAACGAAGAGAATTCATCAAGACGCTCGCCGCAGGGGTTGTTGGGGTTGCGGCCTCGAGCAGCTTCGCCGCGGATCGTAAGCCGAAGACGGCCCGGCCGAACATCCTGTACATATTCACCGACGATCAGAGCATTCGCAGCGTCGGTTGTTATCCGGAGGCTCACAAGTGGGTCCGCACGCCGAATATCGATCGGCTGGCCAAAGACGGCGTCAGGTTCAAGTATTGCTACACCGGAGCCTGGTGCATGCCCGCGCGGGCCACGGCGCTTACCGGAAAGCTGCCTCACGGGATCGAGAGTATGCGGATGAAAGGGAAGTACCCCGGCAGCACGTACGATCCGAAGCAGTGCCCCTTCTGGCCGGCGACATTTCGCAAGAACGGTTATCACACCGGGATGATCGGCAAGTGGCACACCGGCGCCGACACCGGCCACGGGCGCGACTGGGACTACTCGGCTGTATGGGACCACACCCAGCCGAAGATCTATGGCGGGTACTACAAGGGCCAGAAGATAAGCTTCAACGGCGCCAGGCCCAAAGCGGTGGGGGGATACTCGACTGACAACTACACCAAATACGCCGTAGATTTCATCAAACGGCGGGCTGCCGAGCCGCACAAGCCGTGGTATCTGTGGCTCTGCTACGACGCGGTGCACGGCCCGTACAATTCGGCGAAACGTCACAGTGATGACTATAAGGATGCTGCGGAAGTTCCGATTCCCAAGGACATCTATCCGCCGCGCCCGACTAAGCCGGACTACATGAAGAACTACGGCGTCTGGAAGCGTAACTCAGCCGGTCGGCCGGTGATGAGGGGCAAGAGCATCGACCGGATAGTGCGTCAATATAACCGTGCGGTTCGAGCTCTGGACGAGGGCGTCGGTAAAGTCGTCGATGCCCTGAAGACCGCCGGCCAGCTCGACAACACGCTGATCGTGTTCACCTCGGACCAGGGATTCGCCTGGGGCCAGCACGGTTTCGCGTGGAAATACGCTCCGTACGACGCGAATCTGCGTTCGCCACTGATTGTTCGGATGCCGGGCAAGGTCGCCTCTGGGAAGGTCTGCGATCATGCCGTCGGCGGCCAGGATCTTATCCCGACTTTCTTTGCGATCGCCGGGATCGAGATCCCGTGGAAAATGCACGGGCGCGATATCAGCTCACTGCTGAAGAACCCCGACGCGGGGTGGAGCCACCCGGTCCTGCTGGAGAACACGAAGTACTATTACGGTAAGGATACCGATCGCAAGGACCGCCCCGGCTGGAGCGGGGTGCCCTGGTGGGTATTCATTCGCCAGGGGAAATACAAGTACATTCGCACCCTGGTCTCAGGCCGGAACGAAGAACTCTACGATCTCCACGCCGACCCGGAGGAGCTGACCAATCTGGCGATCGATCCAAAATACCGCACGCTGCTGGCCGATTACCGCAATCGCCTGATCGCCGAACTCAAGCGAACCGACGCGGCAATGGTAGACAATCTCCCGCTAGTGGCGCCCTTGCCCGGTCCGAAAGACATTTGAGCGCATAAGGAAGGCGGCGCCCTATGCGCCGCC
>CAYMSH010000080.1:0-3619 GCA_964392945.1 uncultured Planctomycetaceae bacterium
GAGCAGTTCGCTGATCTCGTCGGACTCAAAGACCATTTTCTCGTTCCAGGTGCACTTCGAGCACCAGGTGGCCGCGAAGTCGATGAAGACTGGTCGACACGACTAGATATGCTCTTTGAACAGTTCAGGCTCGAAGTCGATCCATTCGACGTGGCCCTGTCCGGGCTCGGGCGGAGTAAACGCCGACCGCATCGTCCCGAACGACAATTGCGCCCCAATAGCCACGATCGCGATTGTCGCCGCCGCGACAGTCCACCGCTTAACGGGACCTTGCCCGAATCGCGCGAACCGACCCCAATACCACACTGCGATCCCCACGAACACCAGGAATGCGTTGACGAACAGCAGCATCTCGACGCGCACCGATCTCATGAGGTAGACCACTGTGGCCAGCAGCAGGAACCCCATCGCATGCTTAAACGTCTCCATCCATGGCCCCGGTTTCGGCACGAACGTCAACAGCTTCGGAAACGCCGTCAGAATCACGTAAGGAAGCGCCATGCCAAGACCGAACACCGTGAAGATCAGGAATATCGTCGGCGGGCTCTGGGCCAGCGCCCAGGTCAGAGTGCTGCCCAGATACGGTCCGCTGCAAGGGGTCGCGAGCACAGTGGCCAGCATTCCGCTGAACAGTGCATTGCCCAGGCCCTCGCGGCCCGCGCCCGCAGCCAGCGTATTGACCTGTTTGGGCACGCCAAGGGTGAAAACGCCCATAAGCGAAAGTGCGAACGCGAACAGCACGGCTATCACCACGACCAGGAACTCGTCGGACTGGAACTGCTCGCCCCAACTGAGCCCCAGCATTATCGCCGCGATCGCAAGGGCCCAGAACACCAGCATTATCCCCAGGGCGAACAAGGCCCCCAGCGCCACCACTCGCCCGCGGGACTCTCCGGCCTGTTGAACGAAGCTCAGGACCTTGATCGAGATCATCGGCAGCACGCACGGCATCACGTTCATCAGGATACCGGCCAGAAACGCCAGCGCCAGCCAGACGAGCATGCTGTGCCCGCCGGCGTCCCCCGCCCGCGGCGAGTAATCGGCGAACTTGATCGATGCGTAATCTGTTGTATCGTCCGGATCTGTCCGAACCGCCGGCTTGGGTTTCGCAACCCCGGCCGCTGAGATATTGTCCGGGAACGCGGCAAACAGCGAGTCGTCACCGCGTCCGAGACTCTTTATCGACTCTTTGTAGAGCACGCAGGACCCGCCGTCGGAACAGGTCTGACCGTCGATTTCGGCGCTGATTGCGCCCGGGTCCGTCCCGGCTGAAACCTTGCCGATCGCATACAGCAGGATCTCGCCGTCATGGGAGTTTATCCATACGTCCGGACCGGCGATCTTCTGAGGCAGGCGGTGCGGTTTTGGAAACAGAACTTTCGACCACTTCACGCCTTCGGGCGCCAGTGTGATCACAGTCGGCGTTCCGATGGCTTTGGGGTGGCCCAGTTCATCGTCATAAAGATGCCAGCCGCTGTCGATCTTAACCTTTATAACCGCTTTGATTGTATCGCCTTCGAGGCGAGTGTAGAGCTTGGCCGATGCATTGCTGGCGGCCGGATCGAGAAAGTCTCCGATCTGTCCGCTGGCGCTGTTCAGCGGCATGTAAAACATCGCCGCGGCGAGGATAAGACCCGTTATCATATTCTGCTTGATATTCATGATTGACGCCTTTATCTCTGGATTGTCTTTCTATCGTCTTACGAACCCCTTACCCTCCATAACGATCAGTACAGACAAATGGTTCCCACTTGCGCATCAAAAGAGCCGCAGCGTGTCGCCGCGGCTCGATCCGATAGCGATTCGTATCGTATCTGATTACTTCAAGCCCGTCTTGTCGACTTCGTACGAGCCGGTTGACTGGTGCGGAGTGATGGGCCAGTTGTCGGTGCGGAACGGGTAGGCCGGTAAGTGGCGGGAATTCTCCAGGCCGCCTATCGGAAGGTTCGAAACCGCGTAGCGGACCGCAACCGGCTCGGGAACATCTTCGCACCAGACTTCGAGCCTCTGGACGTTGTCTCTCTTGCTGACTCTCGCCTTGGCCACGTGGAACACGCGGTCCTTGCCGGCGATGTAGAAACCGCGATCGTTGTCCTTGTCCAGGCGCATGGCCTTGGACGTTTCGGGCTCGAACGTGATGAGTATCTTCTTGCCCTCGATCTTCATGCCCTTGTAGATCGGCCCGCGCCATTCGAGGGGATCCTTCGAACGCCATCGCTTGACGCCATAGACAGTCGACAGGGCCCAACGCGCCGATCGCTGGCCTACTGGAGCCTTCAGCGGCGGATGGATTCGCTGAGCCGAGTTGGTGTCAAACGTAACGATCAGCCCGGTCCCCGGGGTGCGGCGCCAGGTCAGGAACTGGATCTCACGGACAACATTAGTGTGATGGTTCATGTCGTAGGTCATGGAGCGGCGATTGGACCAGCCGGCGATCTGGATAATCCCGAACGGCAGCTTTTCATCCGCGAACGCTTTTCGCCACGATGAAATGACGCCCGGGAACGTCCGATAAAACGGTTTCCAGCTCTCGCCAAACGAATTGTTCTCGCCCTGGTAAAACAGCACGCCGCGGATCTTCATTCGCTTTATCGGGAAGATCATCCCGTTGTACATGCCGGCCGGCTGGCGTTTGATCGCCGGAGTCGTAAATGCGTTGGAGTTCGGTCTGCGGATCTTCTTTTCACCGGCGGCGACTTTCTTCTCGTATGCTTTTACGGCGGCTTGGTAGCGTTTCTTGGCCCCGGCCTCGGCGCCGCCGTGGTTCCATTCCTTCATCGCCGCATCGAACTTTTCGATATACGGTTTCATTTCCGGGATGTCCTTGAGGATTTCTTTGCAGGTCCAGTGCTGGGCCATCGTACCGCCCCAGGACGTATCGATGAGTCCGACCGGGACCTTCAGCCTGCGGTGAAGGCGGCGTGCGAAGTAGTATCCGACCCCGCTGCAGTCCTGGACGTTCTCACCGGTGCAATTGCGCCAAACTCCCTGGCCGGCGCCGGCGTCGGACAGGTCCACGTCGCTTTGAACTTCCGGCCGGGCGATGTGCGGCATGCGGTAAAACCTTATCGCCGGATAGTCCGCCGACTCGATCTCCATGTCGCTGTTGAGGCTGCCGCGAAGGGCCCATTCCATGTTGCTCTGGCCGCCACAGAGCCACAACTCGCCGATCAGAATATCGCTTAGCTCAACCTTGCCCGACTTGCCCCGGATGACCAGCCCGGCCGGATCAAAAGACGCCTTCATCGCTTTGAGTTCGGCGGCCCAGAGCCCCTTGGCGTCAGTTGTCGCCGTCGCCGTCTGAGTTTCGTCGCCTCGGGCCAGCTTAACAGTCACTTTCTCACCGGCGGCGGCGAAACCCCACACGCTGATGGACTTGTCGCACTGGAGCACCATGTGATCGCCGAAAATCTTCGACAGGCGAACTTCGGCGATCGCGGGTCCGGCGGTCGCTAGAGCAGCGATTGTTAGAACGATCAGTTTGGTGCTTGTTTTCATGGTATGGCTCTCTCGTTGTCCAGGGGGATGATTAATGCAACGATGATACGCTTTGGCGGCCAGGCTGCAAGAGAGCAGTGAAATGAATAAGCCCGGCGCTCCTAAAGGGGGCGCCGGGCTT
>CAYMSH010000080.1:3629-19018 GCA_964392945.1 uncultured Planctomycetaceae bacterium
GTTCGCCTCCCCCTATTTCCTCGCGGCGGCGGCGTGGCCCGCCGCCCCCCCGGACTTGCGATCCGACGGTCAGTCAAACGGCCTGGCTACTTGCAGCAGCCCGGCGAACCTTTGGCCATACTGCACTTGGCGCATTTTTCGGCGCCTTCCTTGCAGCAGACATCGGAACCCTTGATCTGTCCGCAACCGGCGCACAGGACTGCATCTTTGCCTTGCGCAATCTTGCAGCAGCCCGGAGAACCCTTGGCCAGATTGCAGCCGTCGCATTTGGGGGCATCGGCCTTGCAACAGGCGTCAGTGCCCTTTATCTGCCCGCAGCCGCCGCAGAGGGTCTTGACTGTAGGCGTCGGGGTCGGAGCCTTATCACAGCCGACCAGAATCATTCCAGTCGCCATGATCAGCACCAGTGGCAATACGATTTTCTTGAACATGACAGTCTCCTTAAACTCTGGTTTTGCCCGCCGCGATCGCCGGAGGTCGACGTTAAATCACAACGGTCTCAATTGAATGAACGTCCGGGTCGATGGAAACGTTCCATACATAGAGTATAGGCATGAGATTGTTCTGTTTTCAGAGCTTTCGATAGTTTCCTGCGCGTCGGAATCATGCTCCTTGAGAATCCGCGGACTTGGAGCTATATTCCATCTATGAAAACTAAACATATATTACTGGTTCTAACGGCCCTCAGCATTCTCTCGAACAACGCGTTTTCCGCCAAGTGGGACACCGGCGCCAAACCGTCACGGAAGATCACTTACAAGAAAGTCGGCGACATCGAGCTGAAGCTCCACGTGTTCGATCCGGCGACGAAACCTGACAAGCCCATGGGCGCGATCGTCTTCTTCTTCGGCGGCGGATGGTCCGGCGGGTCTCCCAGCCAGTTCTACAATCACAGCAAATACCTCGCATCCCACGGCGTTCTGGCGATCTCGGCCGAATACCGGACAAAGAAAAACGGCGGCGTGCAGCCGAGTGAATGTGTGAAAGACGGAAAAGCCGCGATCCGATACGTGCGCAAACACGCAAAGGAACTAGGCGTGGACCCCAGCCGCATCGCCGCCGGCGGCGGCTCGGCAGGCGGTCATGTAGCCGCGGCCACCGGCACGGTCAAAGGTTTCGAGCACAAAGACGAGGACATGTCGATAAGCTCGCGTCCCAACGCCATGGTCCTGTTCAATCCGGTATACGACAACAGCCCAAACGGATACGGAAACTCCCGCGTCAAAGCCTACTGGAAAGAGTTCTCGCCGCTGCACAACATCGACAAAGACACCCCGCCGGCGATCGTCTTCTTCGGCTCGAAGGAAAAGCTGGTGAAACAGGCGGCGATGAAGGAATTCCAGGCCAAGATGAAGGCCCTGAAGATCAAGAGCGAACTTACGATCTACGAAGGACCGGGACACGGTTTCTTCAACTACGGGCGGGACAAGAACAAATGGTTCCTGGCGACGGTGACCGAATCCCACAACTTCCTGAAAGACCTCGGCTGGCTCACCGGCGAACCGACGGTTGAAGCGTACATTGGCAAGAAGCCCGCCCCGGCCGCCGCTGCCGCGGGAAAACGCGTTTCGCTATTCGACGGCAAGACTTTGGCCGGCTGGGATGTGCTCACTTGCAAAGCAGAAGTAAGCGACGGCGACATCCTGATCACAGCCGGCAACGGACTGGTGCAGACCAGAAAAATGTACAAGGACTTCATTCTCGAGTTCGACTGGAAGAAGCTCGATGAGAAGTTCTGGGACAGCGGCGTGTACTTCCGTTACACCAGCGTGCCGAAGAACCGGCCCTGGCCCGGGCGATACCAGGCCAATCTGCGTAAAGGCATGGAAGGAAACGTCGGCGGGATCAAGGGCGCTGCGAGCAAGGGCATGATCAAGCCCGATGAGTGGAACAAGTTCAAGCTTACGCTAAAGGGCGCCGACATCCAGCTCGAGATCAACGGCAAGCTCGCCTGGAAAGCAACCGGGCTGCAGGTCCTGGACAAAGGCTACATTTCGCTGCAGGCCGAAGTGCCCGGCGGCGGAAAACACCGCTTCAGGAACATCTTCATCACAGAGCTTAAATAACGCCAGGGTCCCAACACGCGATCCTGGGTGTTTCGTCGTGCTTAGGATATTCAGTTCGGCGGAAGTTCTCGCGCGGATAACCGCGGGCGGAGGGCTCCGTTTCTTTTAAGACGAAAGCATAAGGACTGCTATGCCTCCGAAGTTTATTTTCGAGATGAACGACGTATCCAAGCAATACGGCGATCATACGTTGTTTCACGACATCAACCTGTCGTTTTTCTACGGGGCCAAGATCGGCATCGTTGGTGAAAACGGTTCTGGTAAGACTTCCCTGCTGCGAATCATGGCCGGGATCGACAAGGAATTCGGCGGCGAGGCCCGACTGGTCAAAGGCATGAGCGTGGGCTACGTTCAGCAGGAACCGGACCTGGACCTCGACAGCACGGTCCGCCAGAGCCTGCAGGCGTCAATGGCTCCGATCCAGAACTTGATCGACGAGTACAACGCCGTGGCCGATCGCATGGGCGAGCCGGAAGCGGCCAACGAAATGGACGATCTGCTCAAGCGCATGGAGCAGCTCCAGGAACAGATCGACGCCTGCGACGGCTGGGAAATCGATCGCCTTGTGGACATAGCGGCCGACGCGCTGGTCCTGCCGCCGGACGACATGCTGATCGGTACGCTGTCAGGCGGAGAACGGCGCCGGGTGGCGCTGTGCAAGGCGCTGCTGGAAAAGCCCGATCTCCTGCTACTGGACGAGCCAACAAACCACCTGGACGCCGAGACAATCGCCTGGCTGGAGCAGACCCTCCGCGATTACCCCGGCACGATCATAATCGTCACGCATGATCGCTACTTCCTGGACAACATCACCAAGTGGATCCTGGAACTGGACGACGGAAGAGGTCTGCCATTTGAGGGCAACTACTCGTCGTGGCTGGCCCAGAAAGCAGAACTCCTGCGCATCGTGGAGAAAAGGGAAACCCAACGCCAGAAGACCCTGGCCCGGGAGCTGGACTGGATCAACAAATCGCGCGGCGGCAAGCAGTACAACCAGGCCCGCATCGATCGCTACGAACAGCTCGCCGGCCAGACCACGCTTGACACCACCAGCGATGCGATTATCCAGATCGTGCCCGGCAAGCGGCTGGGCGACAAGGTGCTTCACGTCAATTCCGTCAGCAAGAGTTACTATGACCTGACGCTGCTTGAAGACTGCTCGTTCCAGTTGCCGCGCGGCGGGATCGTCGGGGTAATCGGGCCAAACGGCACGGGCAAGACCACGCTCTTCCGCATGATCGTAGGACAGGAGCAGCCCGACTCCGGTTCGATCGACCTCGGCGAATCGGTCGAGCTGTCTTACGTGGACCAGCATCGCGACGAGTTGGACGACTCGCGCACGATCTTCGAAGAAATAACTGACGGCAAGGACCGCATCGATCTCGGCGGCGGGACCATGAACTCGCGATCGTACGTCGCGAGGTTCAACTTCCGCGGCTCGCAGCAGCAGAAACGCTGCGGCGAACTGTCCGGCGGCGAGCGGAACCGCGTACACCTGGCCAAGCTGCTTCGACGCGGCGGGAATCTGCTGCTGCTGGATGAGCCCACAAACGATCTGGATGTGGCCACTATGCGAGTGCTGGAACAGGCCCTGATCGACTTCCCCGGATGCGCGATGGTCATCAGCCACGATCGCTTCTTCCTGGACCGGATCTGCACGCACCTGCTGGTAATGGACGGGCGCGGCGCCACAACATGGTTCGAAGGCGGGTGCACCGAATACGAGAACAAGATGCTGGCGGCAAACGCCGATCGCCTCGCGCACCGCCGCAGCAAATACAAACGCCTGGGCCTGCGTTAGCCCGGAGAATTCTCTAACTGCAATCGTTTTGCAAGACTCAGAAGGCGTGTGCTTATGAACAGACGCGAGTTCTTATGTATTCTCGGATGCTCCGCCGCGGCGCCTCTGCTTTCGCCGCGGGCGGCCGCTGCGGCCAGACCGCAGGACAGACCGAATATCATCTTCCTGCTCACTGACGATCAGCGGGACAATACTCTCGGGATTATGGGGCACAAGTGGGTCAAGACCCCGAATCTCGACAAGCTCATAAAAAGCGGAGTTCGCTTCAGCAACGCCTATATCGCCGAGCCTACGTGCTGTCCTAGCAGGGTGTCGCTGTTCACCGGAACGCACGAACGGGTCCATGGCGTGGGCTTCACTTCGTCGTACAAACTGAATGAAGCCCAATGGGCCCGCTCGTATCCGGCCCTCTTGAAGAGCGGCGGATACTATACCGGCTTCCTCGGCAAGTTCGGGGTGGAGTATTACACGTTCAGGGGGCGGGCGGGCGGTAAATTCGATTTCTGGCGCGCACATGACGGATGGGCGAAGTTCTTCCCGAAAACCGCCGGCAACTGCAAGGCCTATCACGATTCCGGCGAGGACATTATCACTCCGGTAATGGGTGAGAGTATTACGCGGTTCCTGGACAAGGCTCCCAGCGGCAAGCCGTTCTGCCTGTCGGTGAGTTTTTCAATACCGCACGGATCGCAAACCGGCAGCATGTACAAGTGGCGTGCGCCGGCCAGCGATAACCCGAAACTAAAAGACCATCGGATTTACGGAAAGCTCTACCGCGACCTGGACGTGAAGATACCGGCGGAAACTGCAACCGATCCGTACAAGCATATTCCCAAAGCAGTCATGGATCAGGACAAAGGCCGCAACAGGTGCTATTCGTATAACTACGATCGCAAGATCTGCCGCGAGCAACATATCAGGTACTACCAGCAGATCACCGGGCTGGACAAGGTCATAGGCGACATGATCGCCACGCTGAAGCGAAAAGGGTTCGACAAGAACACCGTCATAATCTTCGGCAGCGATCACGGTCTGCTCATGGGCGAATACGGCATGGGCGGCAAGGGCCTGCTCTACGATCTGGCGTCCAAGTTCCCCTGCTTTGTGTACGACCCCCGCCTGGGCGACAGCAAACGCGGAAGAACTGTCGACCAGCTCGTTTCGAGCCTGGATATAACCAGCACTATCCTCGACCTGGCCGGGGTGAGCCAACCGGCGGAGATGGAGGGCAGCAGCCTCCTCCCGCTGCTTGTCGGAAAGAAGGTCAAGTGGCGAGATGTGCTCTTCCTGGAGAACCTCTACACCGGCCGCGACACGCCGATTTCCGAGGGGATCAGGAAAGGAAAATGGAAGTACATCCGGATGTATGACGGCGTGAGGAAATACTCCGAGAAGCATACGAATTTCGAAGGACGCAAACCCGACTTCGAACAGCTTTTCGACCTCGACAAGGACCCCGAAGAGAAACACAACCTGGTCAGCAAATACGAAGACCACGCCATGCTGGCTAAGCTGAGAAAGATCTGCCAACAGAAATCATCCGACCTGAACAACCGCCGCTCGGCGTACAAGAAACAACACAAAGTGACGGATCGATGAGGAATGATGATTCGCCTGGAGCACAGCTGCTTACAAGACGCCAGCGGTTAATGTTGACTCTGCGGGGCCAGCCGGTCTATCGGCCGGCGGTTAATTTCTACGAAATCGGCGGGTTCAAGGTTGATCCCGACGACCCCGATCCCTTCAACATCTACAACGCGCCGGATTGGCGAGACCTCCTGCAGCTAGCCGAGCAGCACACGGACCTCATTCGAATGATGAGTCCGGTGCGGGCCAGGTCAGTCGATCCCAGCGGATCGTCGACCAGCCCGCTGCGGGATGAGTTCTTCAAGACCGAGTCCTGGCCCGACGGCGATTCCCTGCTGACGCGGACCACGGTAACCGCGGCCGGGCGGACGATGACCCAGACAACCAGGCGCGATCGCGATCTCGACACCGTTTGGACCACCGAGCATCTGCTAAAGAACACCGACGATTTGAAGGCGTACCTGACGATACCCGACGAAGCGTTCGCAGAGACTGTGGATGTCTCGAGCTTGCTGGCCGAGGAAGCCGAACTGGCCGACCGCGGTATCGTGATGATTGACACCGAGGACCCTCTCTGCGCCGCGGCGTCTCTCTGGTCCATGGCCGATTACACGATCCTCGCGATGACCGAGCCGGAGCTCTTTCACCAGTTGCTCGAAAAAATGGCGCGGCGGATCCACGAGCGAACTCAGGCAGTCAGCGATCTTCTACCCGGGCGGCTCTGGCGAATCTACGGGCCGGAATACGCCACGCCGCCCTACCTGCCAACACGCTTTTTTGAGGAGTATGTCGTGCGATACGCCGGCCCAATGGTTCGCATGATCCAGGCCGGCGGCGGATTCGCCCGCATTCACTGTCACGGGCGCCTAAAGGACGTGCTCGATCTGATCTGCGAAATGGCCCCCGACGCCCTGGACCCAATCGAGCCGCAGCCCCAGGGCGACGTGGAGCTGAGCTATGTGCGACAGCATTACGGACGGAAGCTCGTACTCTTCGGGAACATTGAAATCGCCGACGTCGAGAATCTCCCCGCCGACATGTTCGCCGAGAAAGTCAAGCGGGCGCTCGACGAAGGAACCGCCGGAGCCGGGCGAGGCTTCGTCCTGACGCCGTCGGCGTCTCCGTACGGCCGGACGATCTCCAGCACGACTATGCAGAACTACGAAACTATGGTCCGGCTGGTCGAAGCCTGGTGAACAACTCGACAACCAGGTGTTGCGTCCGTCGGTCCTGGGCCTATGATATCCGTGTCTAAGAGTCAGATTCACGCGCCCCGTCCGTTTGGCCCCAGGAGTCCGAAAGCAGCCGTTCATGACAAACCAGAGCAACAACCAGTCCGGCGGCGACAAGCCCCGTCGTAGAAAGCGATACTCAGGGACTCACCCGCGTCGTTACGATCAGCGTTACAAGGAGCTGGCCGGAGACGACGATATGGTCCGGCACGTTCGCGGGCGGCGGCGCACGCCGGCCGGGTCACACGTGTCGGTTATGCTGAACGAAGTGCTCGAAACGCTTGCGCCGCGCCCGGGCCAGATCATAGCCGACTGTACGCTGGGCTACGGCGGCCATGCAACCGCCCTGGCCAAGGCCGTCCAACCCGGCGGCAAAGTCATAGGCTTTGACGTTGACCCGATCGAACTTGAGCGGACAAAGAGACGGATGAGCGAGCAGGGGCTGCCGATCAGCGTTCACCACTCCAATTTCGCCGGAATCGCCAAGGTCATGGGACTCGAGGGCCTCGACGGCTACGACGTGATCTTCGCCGATCTCGGCGTCTCTAGCATGCAGATTGACGACCCGTCGCGCGGTATGAGCTACAAGCACGACGACGCTCCGCTGGACATGAGAATGAACACCAGCCGCGAGCAGACCGCCGCCGATCTGCTGATGACCATCAGCGAAGAAGACCTGTCCCAGGCCCTGTGGGAACTGTCGGACGAACCGGACCACGAGACAATCGCCCAGTGGATCGTAAGCCAGCGCCAGGCCGCGCCGATCACCACTACCGGCCAGCTCAAGAGGCTGATCTTCGGCGTCAAGGGCACCGTCGAGAAGGTCTGGAAGAAGCAGTCGAGCTATTCCGAACCGCACCCGGCGATGCGAACCTTCCAGGCCCTTCGGATACTCGTCAACGATGAAATGTCGGCGATAAGACAACTGCTGCGCCTGGCGCCGCAATGCCTGCGCCCCGGCGGGAGGATCGGAATCATCAGCTTCCACAGCGGAGAAGACCGCCTGGTCAAGAAAGCCTTCCGAGAGGGCTATCGCCAGGGAGTATACGAGGCCTACAGCGGCCAGGTGATCCGCCCGAACAGTCGGGAACTGCACCGCAACCCCCGCAGCAGTTCGGCCAAGTTACGCTGGGCCCGCCTCGGGGCCGAGCAAAACGGAACTCTCGACTGACAGCAAGGAATTGAGTATGGCAAACCATGCCGGCCGGACCCGGACAATCGCAATGACACCGGCGGGGAATCCGGCGTTCATGCTGCTGTGTTCATCGGTCCTGCTGGCCGGAGCCGTCGCGTTTGGGGCGGCTGGGAAAGACGCCCCTCGCGTCGAGATGAAACTCCTGTCGGTCCGAAAAATCTGGGACAAGGCCAGGCACAACGCTTTTACCGATCTGATCGAATTCGACGGGCGCATGTATTGTGTCTTTCGGGAGGGCTCGGCACACGTCTCGCCGGATGGAAAGATCCGCATCCTGGTCTCCGGCGATCTCAAATCGTGGAAATCGGCGGCGCTGCTCGGAATGAAGGGCATGGACCTTCGCGACGCGAAGATCTCTCAGATGCCCGACGGGCGTTTGATGATCCTGGGCGGAGCGGCGCCGAGAAAGGCCCGCGAATCCGTACCCACAGGCAGTTTCGTATCGTTTTCGAAGGATGGAACATCCTGGACGACGCCGAAACTCGTAGGCGATCCGAAGCGATGGATATGGCGCATCACGTGGCATGGCGCCAAGGGTTACGCAGTTGACTACGGCGCCGGCAAGACCAGGCTGCTGGTCACCGAGGACGGTATTGACTACCGAACAGTCGTCTCGCCAATGTGCCCCAAAGGCTCGCCGAACGAAGCAACACTCCGGTTCGACAAAAACGCAACAGCCTACTGCCTGCAGCGCCGCCGGGGGACCGCCCTGGCAGGCAAAGCCCAGCGACCTTACAAGAAATGGACCTGGCGGGATCTGGGCAGGTACGTCGGCGGTCCGAACATGATCCGCCTTCCAAACGGAACGTGGATCGGCTCGGGACGATTTCTCAAGCCCAAAACGCACACCGCCGTGTTCGGCCTCGATGTTAACGGCGGCAGGATCGGCGAGGCGCTCAAGCTGCCCAGCGGCGGAGACACCAGCTACCCAGGGCTGCTGTGGCGAGACGGCGTGCTGTGGCTCAGTTACTACTCCAGCCACGAAGGCAAGACCAGCATCTATCTCGCCGGCGTGAAGGTCACATCAACCAGGTGATCGCGTCGCGGTCCGGCGTGGGATGAATATCCAATCTGCCTGGTCCTCCGATCCATTCAAGAGCCCGTCTGTTTTTCATACCAGATGGACTTATCCATACCCATCAGGTAATAGAGAACCAGCGCCGTCAGATATGTGATGCCGGCCGACCAGAGTATGTCTGATGGGAAATGCCGGCCCTGAACGGTTCGGCCGAAGCCGAGGCACCCGGCGTAGAGCATCACGGACCAGAACGCCAGGCGCCTGTATTTTGTCTTTCTCAAAATGAAGTAGAAGATAAACAGGAAGAATGCGTATGCGGCGTGGCCGGACGGGAACGAGTTATGCAGGCCCTGCTGTGGGTAGTGTTTCTTGTACAGCTCCCAGAACAGACCGGTCTTCTTCTTCAGGCGTTCTATACGCTTTGGATTCGGCACGTAGGGACCTTTGACGAATAGCGGGAGATACTCCGCAGTCCCGCCGAGTCCGGCGACATAGTACGGCCGCGGGCGGCCCCAGTGTTCCTTGAATATTGCATTTGCGATAAGCCCGGGGCCGATCGCAGCGGCGAGAATCGCGTATAACGCCATCCTGCGGTAATTCTTCAGGTTGCCTGCGAAGAACCCTCCGACCAGAGCAGCGGCAAAACCGACCAGGACTACGCTTGGAACAACCGGCCCGTATCTATACAGGAAATACCACGGCTGGCGGAAGTTATCAAACGTGTTGGTCTCGGCGTCCAGGAATAACGACTCGAAGTTAACGTCAAGATTCGTGAACACAAACACCGCACTCAGCGGCAGAAGCACCGCCAGGGCAATCGCCAGGTCTTTCATCATGCTCTTGGCGCGACTTGTTGATGTTTCGTTCATCTCTATGCCAATTGTTTCGGTACGATCTTGCATTGGGGTCTATTTGATCGTGAACTTATATCGCCCCGAGCCTACGTCGAATGTGTAATACCCGGCGGTCTGTTTGGCGGCGGTGATTCCTGCGACTCCTTTGACCCAAGCGCCGTCTTTCCAGACCGCTTTATCACCTTCGATGATAACCGGATTCTTCAAGCCTATAGCGGGCACGTTGATTTCGGCGGTCGAGTTTGCCGGGATTTCGACTTCCAGAACGAATGTGTCCTTCGTCTTCTTCCATTTCGAGGAGATGATTCCCCTGACGGTCTTGATCGAGGCCTCGGCGTTTGTCAGATCGCCGAGCACGTGGGGCTTGATTCGGATGCGACTGTACCCCGGTCCGAATTCGCGAGTTCCGTAGAACTGGGGTTCTTCGATACCGGCCAGGGACTCGTAGAAGAACCGCCCGACACCAGCAAGCATGGTCATGCTCTCTTCGGCGTGATAGCCGCCTTTCTTCATGCCCCACGATTCCCATACAGTCGTGGCGCCTTCGGAAATCATGTAACCCCATCCGGGGAATTCCTGGTGATTTACGGCTTTGTAGACAACCTCGCCGAGACCGTTTTCGACCAGCGACTCCATGAAACCGGGCAGGCCCACGTGGCCGACTCGCAACTTGCCGCCGTCGGGCCCGGTGATCGTTTTGGCGATGTTGTCGATGAGCTGCTGCTTATTGGCCTGGGGCACGATCCCCAGGGCCAGGGCGATGATCTCCGACGTTTGCGACTTCGTGGCGTAGTGGCCGGTTTTCGGATCGAGCCATTTCTTGTTAATCACCGCGCGGATGTCTTTGGCCAGTTTCGCATAGCGATCGGCGTCGGCTTTCTTGCCGATGATCCGGCAGATGTCCGCCAGCACGCGCGTGTTATGCTGATAGTAGCAGGTCCAGATAAAATCTTTCGGCGTCTCCTTGCTGATGAACTCCCAGTGTCCGGTCTTCCGTCCCGGTAGCATGTGCTCGCCGAGCCAACCTTTGGTGACAATGTGATCCTCGCCGGCCAGATCCTTCCCGATGAAATCGATCCAGGCCTTCACGCGGGGGTAGTGATGCTCGAGCATGCGCTGGTCTCCGTAGCATTGGTACAGGTACCATACGAGCATAGGGTAGGCGGCGTTCTGGGAGACGTCGCTGGCTCGATTCATCCCGGGCAACCTCGGCACAATGTCTGAAA
Organism: uncultured Planctomycetaceae bacterium; assembly: GCA_964392945.1. Lineage (GTDB taxonomy): Bacteria > Planctomycetota > Phycisphaerae > SM23-33 > SM23-33 > BS750m-G57. The sequence continues at coordinate 14,609 of CAYMSH010000080.1, forward strand.
GATCGCCATTTGGCGAACCGGCCAGCGGAATACTGCGCGCCACGTCGGTCCACAGCTTGGGCATGAATTTGCGACTCGACAGGCTGCCGAAATAGCTCGCCGGCTCGTTGTAGAAGATCGGCTCGCGGTGCAGGCAGTCGAGCACGAAGCCCTTCAGGGCGACTTTCATCGTGCGTTGGGTGTTTCCGTGGATCCGGTTGAGGAGGTCGTTGGAGCAGGCGAAATGCCCGTGCATGTTAATATCGCTGTAGACCTCCCGCCCTTCGATGGTCTCGAGCGTAGGCTTGCCTTGAAGCCCCTCGACGCGCACGTATCGTACGGGATGAATCGTAAAACGCGGTTCGTAGGTCTCGCCCTTGGGATCGCCCTTGAGAATGCAAGTGTCCTTCTCGCCCAGTTCGTATTGAACGGTGACTCTGGCGCCCGCTTTGCCTTTAACGTTCAAGCGTACCCAACCGCTGAAATAACGGTCAAACTCAAACAGCCACCCGCCCTTGGCATGTTTCGTGACCTTTATGGGCTTGAAAGTGTTCTGCACCTTCATCGGCGGGACAAGTTCGTTTCTCAGCTTGCCCTGGGGCGCAGTGCGAACCGACGCGTTCTTCCATTTGCTATCGTCATAGCCAACTGTGTTCCAGCCGGGCTTCTCCGCTCTGGCGTCATACGTTTCGCCGGCAACGAGTTGGTTTGCGCCTATCGCTCCGACACCGGCTTTCCAGGTCTCGTCGGTAACGAGAGTCTTCGTCGTGCCATCGTCGTAGGTAATCGTCATCTGCAGGAGCCCGCGAGGACCGTCTCCCCAGGGGCCTCCCTTTTCCCACGGCAGCACGCTGGCGGCGCTGTACCACCCGTTGCCCAGCATCATGCCGACAGCGTTTGTTCCGGGCTTGAGAAAACTCGTGACATCGTACGTGCGATACAGGACCTCGTGGAAGTAATCCGTCAGGCCGGGCGAGAGCACATCGTCGGAAACCTTCTTACCGTTTATGTAAAGCTCGCTCCAGCCCAGCCCGGACATGTAAACCCGCGCCGAACGGACCTTCTTGCCGACGGTGAACTCCTTGCGCAGCAGCGGCGAGGGAGCCTTCTTGGCGTTGGCAAGCGCAATGAAGCGATTGAGCTTAACAACGGGAGGAAACTTCGGAGACCCCCCGGCGTCGTAAACCTTGAATTCGAGAATACCGGTTGACTGCCCACTTGAGTCGAATTCCAGCTTGAGCTTTGACGTGGTGACCTTGGCGAAAGTTGTCGTGTTGTACTTGTCGCCTTCAAGGCCCAGCCCGACCGGTTTCTTGACCGGCGCGAAAGCCTTGCCGTCCCAGTAGAGAATCCGCACGGCCTTCGGCAGCCGCACGCCGCCTTTGTCGTCGAACCAGTAAACGGCGATCTCGTTGACATTCACCGGTTTGGTCCACTCGTATTGAACCCAGTGGGTCCCTTTCCGCGGCCAGTTGCCGTAGGCGCCGTAGCGTTTGTCGTTGGAGTTCCTGAGTTTGAATCCGTCATTGACCGCGTCGAGCATCTCGTGACCCGATACGTACGATGTCGACGCCTTCGCGAACATCGCCACGTTGGCCCGGCCGGGCTTTTCGACCTCCCGCATCTCTGCCGGCACGTCCGGCGGCGCTATCCCGATCCACTTGCCCTTCCAGTCACCGGGCTTCATGAGCCCCATTTCGAAGCTGGCCGGATTGCTCCAACGCGAGGTCCGTCCGGCCTGGTCCCAGACCATGACCTGCCAATAGCACCTTTCCCCGCTGGCCAGGGCCTTGCCTCGATATTCGATATTAACCGACTGGTCTGAGCTTATCTTTCCGCTGTCCCATTTGTCGCCGACATTGTCGCGAAGCTTGGCGACGCTGCTGGCGACGATAATACGGCAGGCCGACTGGACCTGGGCGCGAGTGTCGGACTTCAAAGTCCATCCGAATCGCGGGCGGGCTACGTCAACCCCCAGCGGATTGGTCGCATACTCGCACGTTAGCCCGTCGACGCTGAGTTGGGCGACCTCGGCGCCAGCCTCAACGGAGCAGGCTGCAATCAGCAGAGCCATTCCGAGAACAACCACGATAGCCTTAGATCCAATCATCATCTCACCCTTTAGTTAGCGTCTATCTTTTCGAAAAATCCAAAACGATACGATTGTCTTCCGGCGTGATTCGCAAGCCGGAGCCGGGTTTGTCTGTAAATACGCCTGGCCGAGCCGATACCGAGTAGGCGGCGTTCTTGTACGTGCAGGACAGCTTTCGCCGGGCGGTCTTGGCGAAGGGCAGTTTGGCCTTGGGATCGCTGGACAGTTCCAGGAGCCAGTCGCCTTTCACGGCGCCCTGGCCCTGAATGCTCAACGAAGTTTCATCGAATGTCATAACGATCGCGCCCTGCGGCTCCTGGGTCGGCCAGCGCACCGTCAGCCGGCCGGCCGTGCTGTCGTCAACAGTCGGCGTACCTCCTTTTATCTCCAGCCCTTCGGCGGACTTCAACCTGAGCCCGGCCACGGTCTGCAGAGAACTCCAGCGAAACCCGTCAACAACCGGCAGCGTGTAGTAATCGCACTGGGTCGACTTGCCCGGTTTCGTGAGATAATGCGACGCGACGGCCTCGTCGAAGAGGTGTATGTCCCTGAACCGCATCGTTGACTTTTCCCAGAGCAGATTGGCCCTGTAAAACCGCGAGTTGAACCATACGGTCTTCAGGTCTTTCTTCGAGTGATCTCGCAACACCGTGACTGACGTCGGCGGGGTGACCCTGTATTTGCTCTTGAACCACTGGCCCGTTTCGCCAAGAGTTTTCACCGTTACTTTTCCCTCTTTCCGCAGGCGGGCGATTATGGGCATTTGTATGGCGAACCCCTTGGCCATCCGTTTCCAGGCGAAGGAGTTCTCCTGCCCGCTCTGGGTGTATCCGAATCCCATCGCCGGCCCGTTGACGAACGCGTCGAAGTACCATTTGCACCAGTCGGCGTTTCCACCGCCGCGGGTGTACACGGGCTCAAGAGAGACAACGCGCTGGCGATGTCCGCCGAGCCCGCTGTCATATTGATGGATAGGATCGCTGCCCAGCATCCTGAATATCGGAACGGGAATCTGGTTCTCGGCGTTCTGGGCGGGCATGTAGGCGTTCTTCCGACTGGGGTAATACGCCTGGTTCCAGTAACCGCCCCACATGGTGTATCCGTCGGTGCCGATCTGGTCCTTGCAGTTGCACGAGGCGACAATGCCGTATCGCTCGTACATGTACCGCAGCGTGTGAGCGTCTATGAACCAGGACCCGACGGACCTGGGGTGATATCCGAAGATCTTCTTGAAGCGTGCCATGTATGTATCGACCAGCTTTTCGCGTTCTTTCGGCGAGTAGCCGGTTGCAAATCCGACATTGGCGTGCCAGTCCCACTGGTGCCGCCCGCGCCACTTATACCCGCTGTCTTCGACCAGCGGTTGGGGGATCTCCCACCAGGCGCCGATCTCGAAAGTATCGGCGGGCAACCCCTTGAGCAGCTTCTGGTATCTGGGGTCAACGAGCGCATCGTACTGCAGAAGGAAAGTGCCGCTGAGTTTATGATGCTTCATGATCTTCACTTGCTCGACCACGGTTTCGTATAGGACATCCTCCGTTATCCAATCGATGCGCGGTTCGCATTGTCGAATGAAGTTCACGATATTCACGATACGCGGTGAATCGCCCAGAGCGCCGGGCTCTTTGACCCCGCAGCCGGCGCACGCAACAGGCAACAACACGCCGCACAGAATGGTCATGTGCTTGATCATGGTCTTTTCAATCATTTGCTCATCCGTTCGTATCTATGTCCGGCAGGTATCGAAAGGTCGGAGCTATTGTATCTTCTTGGAATTCCAGGCACAGTACATAATCCGGCGGATGCCCTGGTTTATTCGGCGACCCGTTCAAAATGATTGCAACTCGTTTGCTCTTACCGGACAATTGAAAGCCGGAGCATGACTTGTCCCTCAGTCCCTGGAATCTCCCTACAGGAAGGATCGCATGATGCCGACAACAAAACCCAACGCCTGGCGATATCTGACAACTCTCCTGGCGATTGCTGTTCTAACCGCACCGGCGCCGGCCGACGATGCAAAGAAGGACGCCAAAACCAAACCGGCGAAACGACAAATGCTGTTCAAGATTTTCGCGCCGATCATGCGCGACATCGGGTCCTTCAACCTGCAGAAAGCAACCGTGGTTTCCGGGCCTGTCGCGATGAAGATGGCTAACAACCGAAAGCCCGGCAAGCAGTGGAAGGTGCGCCTGGGCCAGAGCGACTTCAAAGTCACTATCGAGGACTCGACGAAACTCAAGCTCAAAGACGCCCTGGTTTTCGCCGAGCGAATTCCCGTGGCGTACCGTCGAGCCCTGGAGGTGGTCTCTGAGGGAAAGAAGGCAGGCTTGGCGTTCTAC
>CAYMSH010000081.1:0-18780 GCA_964392945.1 uncultured Planctomycetaceae bacterium
GAGCTCAGATCCAGTGTGGTGTTCAGCATCAAAGCGTTCGGCTGCGGCGGCGTTATCGCCTGGCCCGCAGCGTTAAGTTCAGCATTTCCGTTTATTCCGTTCAGATATCCGCTACGGGCATTATTCCGCACACCGCTGGCCTGGTATTCGTCCAGGGCGAAGAAGACATGCCCGAGTTCATGGGCCAGAACTCTGTGGTAGCGACTTACGCCCCATCCGTTGTTGCTGTACGTTGTGACGATGTACGGACCGCCGTGAAACGAGAAGGCGAACTGCCCGTCGGTGAACTTGCCGTCGCTGTCGACGGTGTCGTTGACTACGTAGAGCGTAGCGGCCCAGTGCGTACCGAGGGCTTCTCTCTGATCGTTGTTGAAATCGCGAGTATTGAGCTTCGCATTGGTTCCGCTATACCCCATTGTCGCCATGACCTGGTTTATCCAGAGCGAACTGTTGTTGAATCCGCTGCGGGTTATCGGTTCATAGCCGGTGGTCAGGGGAACCCCGGAGTTAACGTAGTTGACTGTGACATCCAGTTGAGCGTTGGGATGGTATGAAGAAGTGAGCCCTTCCCAGAATGCCGTAGCGGTTTCTATTTCCGTGCGCATTGTCGCCAACTGCCCGGCGGTCCAGTCTTCCTGATTTGCGTCTATCGAACCGTTGGACTCCACAAAAACCACGTTCAGAGCAAAATCGCCCAGGGCGTAAGCCGATTGGTCCACGGCAATAGCGCCATACGGAAGCTCAGCGTGAAGGCTGGCGGAGCAAGAAACCAGAAGAACCGAGCAGATCGCGAAAAGCACGAACTTCGGCGCGGTTTTGCCCCGCGATTGATCTTTAAGACATACGGTCTGTGACATGTGGCTCACTGAACACTCTTCCAATCCGCGACAAAAACTACTGTCGCAAGATAAGTTAGTCTCGCCGCAGTGAGCACTGAACCGGCCCGTGAACATCGGGTCGGCGCGGCATATGCAAACGTGAAGTCCTCCGCACAACAGCACCTGGGGACCAACCAACGAAGGGGAACAATTCCAAGACGGCACCTCCGTCGATCTCCGGTCCGGACCCCGCCTCTCGGGGCCAAGCACGTCAAGCTCCACAACAGTATTATCGTACCGCTAAAACGCCTTTTTGTCAAGGTGCAAACCACCGCAGCAGGCGTGCATTGCAGGCGTGCCCCAGACACCGGGCCGCATGGCCGAGACTGGCGACAGACCGTCTTTTTCGCCCTTGATCTTCGCAGGTTCGCCATATAACACTTGCAATTGCCCTGATTAATTGTATATTTCACGCGATACGAAAAACCCTCAGGACCCGACAATGACAGACGAAATTAAACCAATCAACAACGACAATATCTTCCGACCCGCAGACGACGTAGACGCCGACGCAGCGCTGCAGAAAGAACTCGATGAGGCCCTAGGCGACTCAAGCCTGATGGACCTTATGGATGCGGCCGAGGAGAACAAACCCAAACGCCGTTCGAGTTCCGCCGGAAGCGACATACAGAGCGGAGCGGTGCTGGCGATCCAGGACGACGCAATACTCATCGAACTGAGCGCCAAGGCCCAGGGCCTGCTGCCGGCCAAACAGTTCGAAGGCGAGGGCCTGCCGGCTGAAGGCGATATCGTTGAGTTCACCGTCGAAGGCTACAACAACAACGACGGTCTTTGGATGCTCAGCCGCGAAGGCGCGATACTGGCCGCGACATGGGAAACCATCGAAGTCGGCAAAGACGTCGAAGGACGCGTCACCGGACACAACAAAGGCGGCATTGAACTGGACGTAAACGGCATCGAAGCGTTCATGCCCGTCAGCCAGATCGAACGCTTCGGCGGCGTGGAAGACATGTCCCAGTACGTCGGCCAGAAGCTCCAGTGCAGGATCGTCGAGATAGACACATCACGCACGAACAACAGCCTGCTGCTCTCCCGCCGCGCGCTGCTGGACGCTCAAGCCGAACAAGACAAGGAAGCGCTGTTCGAGACGCTGCAGGAAGGCGCGATAGTCCAGGGCGTCGTACGGAACATTATGCCGTACGGTGCGTTCGTTGACATCGGCGGAGCCGACGGACTGCTGCACGTGCGCGACATGAGCCACGCACGAGTCGAGAAGCCCGAAGACGTCGTCTCGATGGGACAGGAACTCAAGCTGTCGGTCCTGAAGGTCGATCGCGAAGAAAAGAAAATCGCACTCGGCCTCAAGCAGGCCATGCCCGATCCGTGGGAATCGGCTTCGGTCCAGTTCCCCGTCGGCGATATCGTCAGCGGACGAGTAGTCAAGCTGATGGACTTCGGAGCGTTTGTCGAACTCACTCCCGGTGTCGAAGGTCTGGTCCCGATCAGCGAGTTGACTTTCGAGCGACGCGTCAATCATCCAAAGGAAATCGTAAACGAAGGCGACGTGATCAAGATCCGCGTAATGAGCATTGACCTCGATCGCAAACGCATAAGCCTCTCGCTCAAGCAAGTCGGCGACGATCCCTGGGTCGGAGCTGCGGTCCGCTGGGCTCCGGACAGCATAGTTGAAGGCGTTGTAACCAAAGAGATGGATTTCGGCGCGTTCGTGCAGCTTACTCCCGGCGTTGAAGGCATGATTCACATCAGCGAACTCAGCGAGCAGCGAATAAATCGCGTTGGCGAAGTAGCCCGCGAAGGCGAAACCATCAAGGCCAAGGTCCTTTCGGTCGATGAAGAGGCCCGTCGCATCAGCCTGTCTGTCAAGCAACTGACCAGTTCAACCGGCGACGAGTACGGCTACCCCAGCGAAGACGACGATACGCCGGCCCGCCCGCCCAAGAAACGCAAGACCCCGCTCAAAGGCGGACTCGGCGGCGGCGGACTCCTGATCCAAATGCCCGAAGGCCTGCCCGAAGGACCTGACGACGACGAATAGCCCCCAGAGGTCAATAATGCAGGAAATCACCTGGACCGAAGATTTCAGCGTCGGCGTTGAGAAGCTCGACGAGCAGCACAAAATCCTCATCGGGATGATCAACAAGCTGATCAGCGACCCGCAGGCGACGACGCGATCGGAAACGGTCTCGCAGGTTCTGGGTGAAATGACGGACTACGCCCTGGGGCATTTTGCGTTCGAAGAAAGCCTGATGGCCGAGCACGGCTACCCGCAGAAAAAAGAACACCTCAAAGAGCACGCAGCGTTCAAGGAAACAACCGGCAAGTTCGGCGCCGCAACTGCTATCGACGTCCACGGCATACCGGAGATGCTGCTGGAGCATCTGTCCGGATGGCTGACCCACCACATCCTCGAAGTTGACATGGCGTACAAACCGTTCTTCGAAGCCCGCGGCGTTGCATAACTCAAACCGCCGGCCGCGCTTAATCGTGACATCGTCGCCTGACGTGTTACAATGCAGGGCATGAACAGCAATACAGTATCGCGAAGAAGTTTTCTCAAAGCTTTCAGTATCGGCGGGTGCGGACTGGCCCTGCACGGATGTCTGTCGACGCCAAAGTTGCACGCCGAATCCAACGAATCGCAACGACCGAACATTATCTTCCTGTTCACCGATGACCAGGGCTGGGGCGATCTGGGTTGTTACGGACACCCCTACCTCAAAACGCCCCACCTGGACAAACTCGCCAAAGACGGCACGCGATTCGAGCAGTTCTATTCGTGCGCCTCGGTCTGCTCGCCGAGCCGAACGGCGTTCATGACCGGACACTATCCCGCACGGCATCACATTCACCGCCACCTGTCCAATCACGGCCACAACAAGCACAACAAAATGCCCGACTTCCTGGATCCCAAAGCAACGACGGTAACGCGTCTCGTGCAGCAGGCCGGGTACCGCGTCGGGCATTTCGGCAAGTGGCACCTGGGCCACACCAAGAACGCGCCCGAGCCCGGGGCATACGGAATTGACGAATATCGCACGCTGGCCGGAACCGGACCCGGCTGGGATCGCAACGGCAACCCGACGAAGAAAGACCTCGCCATAGCCAGCTACGACAGTTGCAGCAGCAAGGACCGCTTCTGGACTCACTCGATGGATCTCTTTGTCGATCAGTCGATCGCATTTATCGAAAAGAGCAAAGACTGTGAAAAACCGTTTTACCTGAATCTCTGGGCGATCCTGCCCCACGCACCGAACCGCCCGACCGCGGCACAACTGGCCGAGTACAAGAACCTGAAAGCAAATCCGCAGGATTTCGACTCGTGGATGCGCCGGTACGCCAAAAACGCCAGGAATCTCCAGGAGCAGATGAAGAACTACTGCGCGGTGATGAGCCATATCGACGCCGCCGTAGGACGCCTGCTTGGCAAGCTGGACGAATTGAAACTCACGAGCAACACGCTGGTGTTCATGACCAGCGACAACGGACCGGAAGACTACCACATCGGCAACATGCGTAATTCCGGCATGGGATCAGTCGGCGTTCTCCGCGGCCGGAAGCGAAGCCTGTACGAAGGCGGCGTTCGCATGCCCTGCATCGCCCGCTGGCCCGGCGTAGTCCCGGCCGGCAAGGTCAACAAGACCTCCGTAATCGGCGCGGTAGACTGGCTGCCGACGGTATGCAGCATAGCAGGCGTTCAAACACCCGACATCAAACCGGACGGCGAAGACGTCTCAGACATTCTGCGAGGCAAGCCCCGGCCACGAACCGGCCCGCTGTTCTGGGAATGGCGAGCAGGCGTAGTCGGCAACAAGGCGTACCGCCCGCCGGCGTTGGCGATCAGAGACGGAAAATGGAAACTCTACGCCAACCCCGACGGCAGCCGCAAAGAACTGTACGACATCCCGAAAGATCCGGAAGAAAGAACCAACCTGGCGACAAAGAACCCGAAAATAGTCGCACGCCTCCTGGCGAAACTCTTGGCGTGGAAGAAGGCTCTGCCGAAGTAGTCCAGACAGGATTAGCATTACCGACGTCTCCAGCGTTTGGCGCCGAAGCATCTTACTGCTGTGTACATCAGTTTCCTTCGCCACCAGGGTACGCCGAGGGCTTCCATGAGTTTCAGGAACAATGCGTCTGCGGATTTGCGGTCGTACGGGGTCAAAGCTCCGTTAATATGCCATTTGAGGACGCCTGTGTATGCTGCGTCGTGGATTACTGCGGCCTGGCGGTAGCGTCCGGTCATTGGCGGGCCGATGAATCGCCAGAAGAATCGCGGTATCGAGGCTCCGTCTGTTCTTGTCCCGGCCGGGGCGGTCAAAACAGTGCCGCCGCCAACGCGAACAACAAAGTCATACGCGAGCTCGAACTCGTCGCCTTGATCGTAGAGGACCAGCGTCCCAAAACTGATTTCGTCGCGGTTAGCAGGCATCTTACTCCCCCTCGTTGGCGTTTCCCGCCGGCTGGGTCGTCGGGGTCTGGCGAGTTACTCTTCCGGCCAGATCGGTTCCGCCGTCGTTGATTGTGATCGTGACGTTGCGGATCTCCGAACGCGTTTCAGCGGTTATGGCGATACCCTGGCCGCCCAGACCGCCAGTCCCGTAACAGCCCGACAACGCCAGAATAATCGCCGCTATGATCAATAATGTCTTCATCCTATTTCTCCAGTGCGTCAAGTTTGATTTCGATGCGTACGAGGCGCGCTTTGATATCTTCAAATTGCGTCTTCTGTGATTCCTTCCGCTCGCAGATAGTCGCCGCATTCGTTACGGCGATGGTCCCGACGGTTCCGATCGCACCGGCGAACAGAACAATCAAGCCAATCAGCCAACGGGGAGCCGAGTCATTTTTCGCCATTGTTAATCCTGATACTAGAATCGCCCTCGCGGGCAGTGAAAATTCTTGCGGGACAGAATCGCCTTGCGGCGACATCTGGTCTGGTGTGTTATGCCGCAGTCATCCTGACCGCAGGCCGAGCACATCCTCAGACGACTCGCCTGGATGGGGTTTGCGATCGTCGCTTTTGGTTCCGGAGCAGTTTCAACGATGAAACCTTCGGGGCAGTCGAATGCTTCTCCGTCAGCACCAATCACCTGATAAGCGTCGATCAGCATTCTGCGAGTGGCCCGAAGCGTGCGACAGTTCCTGCAGTGTGCGCGGCTGCGACACAGCGGACTGTTGTGCAGTTGCGGTTTCGCCGTCATGTCATCGATACTGATATTGCGGTCCCCCCTCCGACTTTCGGCAGGCTGAACGAGCCGGTAATCTTGCCGCTGGCCGAATCGCACGCAAGACCGGAAACAACGCCGGCCGCCGTCCCGCACGAACAGAGCGTTGAGTTTCGCCAGCGGGTCGCCGTGCTCATCTGGTAACCTTGCGCGCACCAACTCGACCCGGCCCAGAAGATCGTCAATCTAAACAGCGTCACCTCGTCAACGATATGACTCCATGTCCAGTAACACTCGCATTCGGACGTGTACTTTGCGTCGTAGGCAAGAGTCGCGTTGTACCCGCCGGAAACCGTAACTGTAGTCGCCGACGGATCGCTGCAGTCGTCACACGGCGAGTCATCGCAGCAACAACCGGCCGCTAGAAGTATCCCACTCATGACGAACTCCTTTCGCTCGCTCCGGCAATTGCCAATTGCCAGCCGTTCACGAACAATCTCCATCCACGCCGTTTTCGTAACTGAACCAGTACTCAGTGGTCCCGCCGCGATCGACTTCTCTCATCCAGACCACGTTTCCACTCGTGCAGGGCATCAGGGAGAATGTGTCGGAACCAGTGGCCGCCGGATCAAGGTTCGCCGGATCCACGCCGTTGCCCTCGACGTGCGCATCGGCGCCGGTGTTCATGTCCTCGATCGTGTTCCGGGCCGGGTTCGTTGATGTAGTTCCCGATCGCCCCCCGCTCAGCGCAGCCCAGCCGCCGTATCCCGACGAGGATTTATAGACTTCTGAAAATGCATATTTCCAGCGGTTCGTTCCGTCGGCGGCGTTGGCGGTAATGCTGGCCCAGAAACCCAGCGACATACAACCCAGATCGACCCACGTTTCGACGGCGCCGGCGATATTGCGCCCCTGCCAGAATCGAACCAGCCGCCCGGCCAAGCCGTCGCAGCGATGGTTGATGTCTCTGGCCGAGATGGAAACCAACCCGCCGGGCGAAACTGCGTTGGTCCAGTCGGGTGTCGCCGCGTCTGAGTCCCAATACTGCTGGGTGATCGTGTAGTCGCCGTCATCATCGTTGGTGACGATCCTGGCGACGCCTGCGACTGCCCCGGCGGGCTGGTTATCGGCCCGATCATCCCGGTCCGATCGCCGGATCGCATCGAGCGAGGCCTGCTGCCTGCGATAGTTTTCGGCCTGTTTGATATTCATTAGCGTGTAACCTGCAGCATGGGCGATTCGAGAACCAGTTCGGTTTTCAGAGCGCCTGATTGAAAGTTCCATACGACGGCTATGACGACCGGCGAGAAGGTTTGCGCATCGGCGATGTCGCGCCCGCCGATCCGAAGATTAACCTCTCGCCCTCGAGTAGCCGATATCGCGTCGCCAACGTGATACGTCCTGTCGACTCCGCGCAGAATAATGCTCCCGTGCCCCACCGCGTCAGCAGTTACATCCTGCACGGCAGCAGCGTATAGCGCCGCAGCAGCAGAATCGTTGACACTGTCGCCGTCATCACCGAGAACAGTTCGCCACTTGAACCGGTGCGGCGCGAACACGACTTTCTCGGCGCGGAAGGGCCAGGAGCTGTCCGGAGTAAAGTCCGCCGCGGCGGTGACGCACCGATCGGACTCTATGGACCCGACCAGGTGAAGCATCAACTGGGGCTGAGCCGAAACATCCTCGATCGTGTTGTAGAGCAGTTGCAGATAGGACATATCGCCGTACAGATCGTAGAGACTGCCGCCGACGGATTGAATTCCGCGAGCTTCCGCCGTCGCGTAGGGATACCAGTCGTGCAGGGTCCGAGTTGTAAGCGTAAACCCGGCCCGATCCGGCCAGATGAAGGCTGGGACCTGCAGTCGCGAGGCGGTGTCCCCGGCGATCGAAAGCTGCACCATCGCCGGCAAGATCCTGTCTGATTCGTCAAAACTCAGAGCGTTGGAAACCGGACGAGGCCGCCTGATAGCATAGTCGCCGGAACCGTAACTGCTCAGATCGGGAATATCCCGGACCACGGGCCCCAGGGCGCCGTCTTCGTTCCACGCAAACGAACGAAAAGCGTGCTTGCGCCCATTGTCGATGCCGTAGGTGTAGCTCGCACAAAATGTTCGATATTGCTGGGAGGTCCAACCTCGCCAGGAGACAGTTCCGGAATCGGCGTAATCGCCAAGGTCATCCTCGCTTGTCCAGTACGCCTGCAGATCGGAAATGCTCTGGCTTGAGTACCCCAGCGAAACTTCGCAGCGTTTTCGATCTCCGACAACCAACACGGCGTTAGCGATGCGGTGATTGTCTCGCGAGAAGTCCAGCCGCTGAACGCTGCACCGCTGCGCGGCTGATGTTTCAACCGAGGCGTTGTAGGCCCAATCACCCAGGTAGGGTCCGGGCCGGCCGGTACGGTGCAGGCGAAATACCCGAAGGCTGTGCGCCCCGTCGTCGCCAGCCCATGGCTGGATCGAGAATCCCAGTCCAGCCGAACCCAGCACAGCGCGGATCGCTTCGAGAAGATTCATTCCGGTTACGTTGACCTCCCCGATCGAGACCGACGCGATCCGGCGAATTGCCGGCCAATCAGTGGCCGTCAGGCTTATGACGCTTGCATCGTCAAACCACTCGACCATGCTCCTCAGGGCTGTGTATGCGTCCCAGGACTGCGACTGGCTCACTATGGCGCCATTGGTATCTCGAACAACTCGTCCGGCCGCACAGAACACGGCGCAATGCTGGTGGCTGTGCGGCTTGGAAGCAAGGGACCAGTTCGGATCGCTGGCGTTGGGTTGTCCGCCTTCATTGAACACGACCGGGAGATTAGTGCTCGTCACGTTGTCGCGCCTGTGATCTTCAGCATCAGCATCTCCGGCGATCTCGGCGTCATCGACCTGACTGGCCATGCACCACGCTCCGGTTATCGCGCGTCGTTGCAGGAGCAATTCGGGGCCATATGCGACAACAGCGGCGCCCTCGAAATCCGGATTGGCCTGGATGGTGAGCGAGCCCTGGCCCGCATAACCGCGGAAGAGCTCTCGCTCGCCGGTTCGCGAATCACCTTCGACGAGGCGAAACCGATCGCCTGCGCAGATATCCAATCGCTCGGGGCGATCGCGATCCTTTCCGGAACCGGATCCGATAATCCGTCGCAGTCTCATACTGGATATCTTGCCGCCGGAGTTCCATTCCAACACCGACGGCGTCCAGTAGTCCTGAGGCGTCTCGGCCTCCCATCCCGGATCGCCCGATCGCTCAGTCCTCACAGCCGCGTGATAGAGACGATAATTCTGCGGGCGAAACACCACGCCGCGCTGAGTTGATCTAAAAGCAGATACGCCCATTTGCAGAGTCCTTGTATAAAAGTCAGTGCGCCCAGACCGCGGCGATTAGAAGGTTGTTGTCAAGATCACCGGCGGCGACAGGGGCGCCGAGGAGTCGGCGAGAACCGGGCCGACAACAGGCGGCAAGTACGATTCAACACCATCGGAACTGCGAGCGGTGACGGCAAAGAAGTAGGTTTGCCCCCCAACCAGCGACAAAGTGCAGTCCGCAGCGCCGTCCTGCTCATAGCTTACAACGGCTTGCGGATCGCCTGCGGTAATGCCCGGTCCGGATTCGTAATAAACGCAAAACGCCTCTGGACTAACGCCGCGATCCGGCGTCCTGTAAGTCCATGACAGTTTCACCCGCCCGGCCGATAGCTGTTTGGCGCTGACGGCCTCGACGGAGACCGGGCGAACGCCAAGCCATTGACCTTCCTGATCGGTTTCAAACTCGAAGCGACATGAGAAGTCCGGCGTCTCGTAGCCGCTAATTACCGAACGCAACACGAGCGTGTAGCGCTGCGAAACATCAAAAGCGTAGTCAAGCAGCACGCAGGATGACTGCCCCGCAGGAATCACAACTGCAGGCGACATGCTGAAATCAACCTCCGCAAGGTCGCCAGGGGCGACATACAGATTGTACCCGCTATGCGGAATATCCTCGGCCGGCAGCCCGGCGGTGACATGCGCCGCTGTCTCAGCAGACCAGATTGTCGAGGTATCCTGAACGCCCAGGCCTGCGGTCAGCCATACAGAGGTCATAGGACCGCCTCCATTCGCCTGGCGGCGGCCTGGTTGGTCAAGCCGTAGTTACGCTGGTCGTTCGGCGTTGCGTCGTCGTTGTCGATATAGCCGATCGTCCCGGTTGTCACACGGGTCGAAACGCCGCGAACCCTGGCGTCGTGAATGTCGTTTTCAAAATTCGCGGCGTTGCCGGAATAGAAACTGTAGGGGTCATGAACCGGATTGTCCCCGAATATCCCGTATGACGCATTGTTGGTGATGCGGCAGGCCACTAGTTGCGACGACGCTCCGGTCGAGACGACGCCGTGACTTAAATTCTTGTCGAAGACACAATTGACGACAGAACAACTCCCGGGAAGATACGCCCCGTACACGTTTTCAAACGAAACGCTGTTCGCCAGAGACGCCACAGCGAGTTCAAACCCGTACGCCCCGTTATTGTACGCCGTGCAGTTCACGCCCGAACTGTAGTACAACTTCATTCCTACTGCGTTGTTGTCGTAAGCGGTGCAGCCGAATGCAGTGCTGAATCGGATTGCATAAGTGCCGCCGAACCCGCCGGCGGATTCTGACGCGACGCAATTGACAAAAACCGAGTAATTGATATGCTGATCCGCCATCCACGCCTTGTCGACGACCCGCCTGGTGTGAATGTTGCGGAATTCCTGCCAATTAATACTGGCCGCGTTGCGCAAGCCGGTGTACGCCTTGTCGGCTCCGTCCAGGACCGCCCGGGACCCGTCTTCAACCCATGCGGCGTTGACGCCGACATAGTGAACCTTCGCCACGTTGGTTCCGTTGGCCCCCAGATATACGCCTGGGGCGGATCGGTTCGCCAACGGGTCGACGTTCGTCGGGTCGCTGGCCCCGCCCGACGCGTCATCGTTTGTCACGCCTTCGGCGACAAGAATACTATCCTCATCGTATCCGGAATCCAGCCAGACAAGCGCAAGATCGTCGGCTCCGAGGAAGCCGCCGGAATTCGTTTCGACAACGACGCCTTGCCAGGCGGACCCGGCGTCTTTGTTGCGGACCACGTCGCCGAGTCCCCATCCGGTCACGTCAGTCGAGTCGCAGTCGATCAGGACCAGGCGGGACAGATCGCCACTACCCTTGATGTAAAGGGTGTCGCCAGCGACCAATGCGACCGCGTTTCCAGTCCCTCGCAAGGCCGCCTGCAGACCGGCCGGACCGGCATAAGGGTCGGCCAACGTGCCTGGATTGTCCGCATAATCGGCCGTCAAATCACAATAGTACGTGCTCATATTTGCTCCTGCACAGAAACATCCGATGGTGTGCGAACGTCAGTTCAATTCCAGGTAGTAGACAGTCAACGTCATCGATCCCGCGGATATATTCCCGAAGTCCGAGGCACCCGTGATCGTAACTCGCGGCGTAGCCGACGAGCCGACGAACGCCAGAGCCTCACTCGCCGCCGAACCGACAGTCGCCGCATTGAGAACGGACTGCGACGCATCGCCGCTGTAGGCGTCGGTGTCTCCAGCCTTGCCGACCTCAATCGTCGCGGTGGTGTCGCCGGAGAATCCTTCACCAACGAGCCCCTTCCATCCGACAATGATCGATCCGGGTGGAACTGTTCCCGACAAATCGATGTAGCCCGTAGCGTCGCCGTTATCCGTAAAGGATGCGTAATCGAGCGTCTGAGACACCAGACGCTGCAGTCCCGGTCGGCCGATGGTTTGAAACAGCGCCCGGGCGCGATAATCGGTAATGCTCGCAAAGTCGAACTCGCCCGAAGCGTCGGTAAGAATCGTCGCCAACGGAACATGGGCCGCATCGCTCGGAAACCCGGTGGTGTTGACCGTCAGAACGCCCGATCCGGTCAGATAAACGTAGTTCAGCGAATCGGCGGTCAGGGAATTGCCCGAAGAACCGGCGTAGCTTACCGTCGAAGCGCCGTCGGAGAACTCGCCGGGCCAAACGCCGAACGTGGCGTCACCGTCCTTGACTACGCGGAGTTTGTTGACAGTCGCGAGAATGCGGTTATTAATCGCCTCCTTCTGGTAGTCGCTGGTATAGTATTCGGCCTGGCCGATTGCGCAGAACGCCGCGCCGGTTCCGCTGTCGGTAACGCCGCTCAGGGACGCCGCCGCTGCGCTGCTTAGTGTGGTTTCAGTGGGGTTTGCCATTAGTTTATGTCCTCAGATTCCGTGAAAGAGAATTCCAGCCCGCCATCGGCCGGATCGTACGAATCAACTGTCAAATCGGCCGCTGGCCTGGCGTAGCCGGCCAGCGAGACATCCTGCCTCCAGGCCGGAGAGTCGTTTCCATGAGCGCTGACGACTACAACTTCGATCGGGTATGTTCCCGGCGGCATCGATTCGGATGTCCAGGTGAGCATATCGCAGTCGAACCCGTATTCGCCTCGCCCGAAATTCGACCCGTAGCCCCTGGCGCCCGAAGCGTCAAAGCCGTACGAATCGCCATACCCCATACCGTATCCGCCGGAGCCTCGACCTCCGGGAAAGAACGGCTGGATGTGCCGGAGTCGATCGGCGACGGATTGCCCAGCCGAGCCGGTACAGACCTTCCAGACATCTCCCGGCATATACGCTAATGACAACTGGGGCGTCTGGACCCTGATCCTGTTAGCCAGCAGCGGGTCAAGATCGATCGCCTGGTCCCAGTAGTTCTCTTCAGCATCGGCGGGGGCAACCGCCAGAAGCAGAACCAGATCGGTCTCCAACGACTCAGCGATAACGAATTCCACTCCGCCCTGGCTGGGTGCGGCCCATGCAATCAACGCTCCGGAGAGATAGCACTGGATGACCTTGTCGAGATGCGTGGTTCGCACCGTCAACACCCTTCCGCCGTGGAAGGCCCGATCGTCGGCGATTGTTATTCCGTCGGTCCAGTAACTCATGTCGCCGCCTGATGAATTGCCGCGGTGATCGGAGCCGAGGCGGTGTAGTCCTGTCCAGAGGCCCTCACGCCGGATGCTCCGGGTTGATAGGACATCAAGACGCAGTCAACGTAAGCCTGGCCGTCGGTGCCGACATATCCGCCGGAAGTCCCGACCAGTTGCTGTAGTTGCCGGATGAGCGTCTTGAGCGCCTGGTGCGCTGCTGCGGGAGTGGCGCCGTCGGCGGTAAGTTCGCCGCGCAGCATTATCCTTCGCCCGCCGCGTCCGTGAAGTTGTAGAAAATCTCCGTTCACTCCAGGCAGTTTCTCCAGGCGGACTCTGGCCTCTGGCGATCCAGGCGTCTCAACGGCGCTTCGATCGCACAGCAATTGCGAGTTAAAAGTAGGATTGCTCATTGTTTCTTCCCGGGTAAATCAGTAAAGCACCGAACCGTCGGTTCCACCGCGAACGAAGTCGTTGTGAACCTTCTGCTTGTCGGAGCCTGCGTAGTAGTTTGTGATGTGCACGATCGTCGGGCCGGGGCCTGTGATATCGTCGGCCACAGGGACATCTTCCGGCGTCTGCTCGGCGGGTTCTTCGGGTTCTATGTAGATGCTCGACTCGCTCATCTGGTCTCTCCTCTGCGTATCTTGCTTCAGGTCAGCGTTATCGGTGCGGTGCTCTCGTCGCTGCTGGCGGCCAGGAATCGCACGACACATTTCGCGGCGCGATTGTGTGCGGCGAGGTTCTCCGATCCGCCGGTGCGGATGTTTGCTATCGTCAGCGTGCGGTTCGCTCCGCCGGCAACGCCTTCGAGTGAGGCTGTCAGCGTGCCGAACAGGCCCGTCGCCGCGGCCGCCTGAGCCGGATCGGCGAAAACAAGCTCTCCGCCGGCGATCGTCGAACCGTATCCGACACTGCTGTGATAGGTTTCACCATCGCCTGGGGGAGAAATGATCTCTTTTCGCTGCTGACGCCACCCAACGGCTAGAACGCCGCTCAATTCCACTGCCCCGATAGTCACGTTTTGCGGGTTATGTACGGATCCCATGAGTTTGGCTCCCAATTAGTGCGACGCCCCGTCCGGCAGCGCATAGGTTACTTCGAGACCGAGGCGGCAGAGCACCCAGGGATCGACGTCGGGCTGGCTCAATTCGATATCAGCAGGCCGCCAGATGATAGCCGGGCGATACAAATCCGCCGTTGCGGCCCCGACAGCCTCTGCAGGACGATCTGTCTCTACAGCGTTGATAGCGGCGTTCTTGAGCCGCAGTATCTCCTGGATCCGCGCCGAGGCATCCGAACCGGCGGCGACTCTGGCCGACAGGATCAACTCCATCGACACCCAGCAGAAACGCGCGTCGTCGGTCCCGTTATGCTCGTCTGAGCCCCTGTAGAGTATGACCGCTCGGGGAGTCTTTCCGGCAAGCTGGGCCTGCCGCAAATGCTTGATCGACGTGGTGATGTCCACAGATGCGAAGATCGCCTCGCCGCCGACAGTGGCCTCGCTGATCGCGGTGTTGATCGCATCGCAAATGGACCAGTCGGTGTTGCTTATTGTAATTTCGCTCATCTGGAAGCTCCCTTTACAGCCTGGTCGTGCGAACCATCGCGCCTGATTTGCTGGTGTCGGCGTCCTCGTCGGAGTCCGGGTCCAGATTCAGCGTCAGGCCCCAGCCCTCGATCGCCTCGATGCGTTTGCTTTCGTGGTAGTCGCGGAGCTGGGAGTACATAGTCGCCGATCCGAGTTCGTGGCAGCTGCCAAACGCCGTCTGAAGCGCCCAGTGCACCGCGGCGGATTTGAGCTGGTCGGGATTTGCAAGCCGTCGATAGTCCGGCAGTGTCCGACCGGCCGCGGTGTGATACTTGTGCTCCGGAGCGCCGAAGCCGCCGAGTTGCCCGGAGTAGAGACCCGAGACCAGCAGGAGCACTTTCTCCGTGGCCGCAGAGCAGTAACGCGACATTCCGAGCGTACTCGAATGAACATCCTCGGGGAGATCACCCAGGCTGCAGTACTCAATCGCCAGGTCCTCGTCGCTGCACAGCGTCACGAGCAGTTCGACGGGATACCCGCAGTCCGCCTCGTACGACTCGAACCAGAACTGGCCCGACAGTCCGCTTGCGTTTTCCTGCGACAGCGTGCATCCGGCGGCCGCTGTCTCTATGTCTGAAATATCCGCAGAGCCCGAGGCGACGAGATCGCCGGCGTCGCAATCCGGGCTCTTGTACAGTTCAGCGGTCACCGTCTGGCCGATGGCGCTGGCCAGCAGCCAGAGTCGCCCGGACGTCGTGGTTCCGCCAGCTCGAGTGTCAACGCCGGAAAGCGACCAGCGTGAGGTGTGCATATAGTTGCGATCTTCGTATGCGAATGCGTAGTCAAAACTCATGTGTTACTCCAATTCAAGTCCGGCGTCTCTCAGCAGGCCGCTCAGCACGCCTGAGTCGGCGTCGGCAAGTTCATCGATAGTCCACTGGCGGGCCGCCAGCCAATGCAGGTACGACAAGACACGACGCGAATCGGGCGCCCAACCGGCCCGCATAAGCTCCATATTCCGCCGGAGCCCGGCCAGCGAAGTTTGAATCGCAACCCCGGCAATACCCGGCAGAGATGGCCCCAGGCACAGGGCCGGACAACCCCGCAACAGCGCGTCGTTGGCGCTGTTTGAGTTTACCGTTATCGCAAATCGGGCCGAGTCGAGCGCATCGTCAAGTTCGCCGTCGAGCGTCCTGACGCCGTCGGACCGCCAGGGGTCCAGCGGGTGAGGGCGAAAGCGAAGCTCCACGCCGGAACCGGCTGCGTCTTCGACAGCACCCGCCAGATCTGCGGCATGCCGGATTTCCGAGTCGCGAAGTTGTGCATCTCCGGAAACCTGGCCCAGGATCAGTATGTGTCCGTCGCGGCGAGCCCTTGTCGGCCGCGCTGATCCGATCGTGTCGGCAAGTCGCCGAAACCTCCCAACGCCGGCTGCCGGAGCCGGGCCGCACAGCCCGATCGCCCATGATGCGGTGTGATTGAATCCGGCGTGATCGATCTGCGTGTGGTTGAAACGATCCAGAAAACCCCGCTCCATCACCATGACGACTACGCCGCGTTTGCGGAGCCGGCTGACAATCATTTCTCTTGGCCCGTGAACACCGTTCCAGATGAACGCAACGTCCGGAAGTTTCGAGAAGATCGGCCAGTCGCCAAATGCAACGGGCCTCACGTCGCAGCCGATACGCTCCAGCCCGGCCGCGATTCGGCGAACCGGCAGGTCCGGATCGGTCCAGGTTCTGTTTGTGCAGATTATTGCGGCTCTCATCGGTTCTGCGTCCCTAACACTGTCCGCCAATCGGCGGGCTTCACTTCAGTTAACCGGCTGCCGGCCGAAAAGTTCACAAACGCCCCGCGGCCTGCTTCAATCGCCGCTGCGGCTCCGGCGAACTGACGCCGGGTCCCGGACCGAACGGGCTTGTCGTATTGCCCTTGCCATCCGGGTGAGGCGTCACTAAACGGTTCTATCATCGCTGCATGAGCCCCGCGGTAATCCACGCCGACCAGTCCGATAGTTCTTGCGCCCTGAAGCCAGGCCCAATTGGCGGCCATGATCGCGACGCTCGAATTCGTCATCACTGCCAGTTCGCCGTTGCGGTCCGCGATCGGAGCCAGCTGCCAACCGGGCGTCTGGCGAACGTATTGATCACAATGCGTCACGCGCCTGTCGGACGGCCCGATCTTCCGGCAGCTCGCCGGCTTCCAGAAATCCCAGTGGTACGTTTCGCCGAACCTCTGATCTCTCCAGAGATCGCGATACGTATCCCTGATCACCATGGCGTTCAGTCTGACGCCTTGAAGCGATTCAAAGCACAGCGCCCTGTTCGTTCCGACTAAGAGCACATCGTCGCACTGGCAACGCCGCCAGAATTCCGAGCCCATCGAATCGACGCTCGAACCGTTGGCGATTATGACTGCGAATCGGGCTAACATCGTCGTGCGCGATCGCACAGTTCGAGATACGCTTTGACGCCGTGCCGGGCGATGAAGCGCGTCTTCCTGGCGGGATTGCGGTCCAGCGAGCTTAGCAGTTCTATCGGATCGGCTTTTTCGATATCGACCGCTCCAGCGGCCGCAGCGATCGATCGCCTGTTGACAGACAAACTATCGACCGCGGCGCGAAGCGTGGGATCCCGCTCCAGCTCGGACTCGAAGAACTCGACTGGATCCGGAGTGATCGTCACCTGGGCGTCGGAATCGAGCCGGCACATGAATTTGTGCGAGTGCATTTTCGCCAAGGCCGTCGGGATGCCCAACTGCTCTGCGGCCCCCGCAACTGCTGCATCTGCAGCCGATGCCGTCAGACGCCTGCGAAGCTGCTGGTTCTCCGTCTGTGCTTCCTGGAGCCGGGCATCATTGTCTTGGCGAGCCTCACCGGCCGCCTGGGCCTCAAGCAGTTGGGCTTTGAGTCCTTCGTTTTCCGCTCGCAGCGCCTCGAGCACATCCTGGGGCTCTTGGCTGGGTTGGGGTTCTTCGTTTTGGATTTCTTCCTGGGATTCTGTCATTGGGTTACTCACGTCACAGAGGTCAGGCCGACGGGGCGAGCCCGCCGACGGCGCGGAAAACCGCACACGCCGCCGGTCGGGCTCGAACCTGTCAACCGGAAGGGTTGCTCAATCGTTTGCGACTAGATCGAGGCGTTGAACACGCCGTGAACGATCTTCAGCGAACGATGATCGGTGTAGTCGGCGGCCCAGTTGCCGGCAGTCGCCAGTTCGGCGTCAGTCGGGTTGTCAGTCGCCGAGGTCCACTTCAGACCGTAGGCCTCGTACTCGACGTCGAAGTCCTCGCGAACGTACGTCACGCTTGATTCGCGGAGGATATCGCGCTGCAGTTCGATGCCCTGATCGTAGATCACGGTGCCGCGCAGGGCGCCCTTGCCCAGCCCCAGCAGACCGTACTGCGTGTAGTAGCTGGAAGTCTGCGCCGAGATCAGCGCCGGAACGTCGGCCACGATCACGACGCGACCGAACGCCTGCACGACGTCCTGGTAGATCGTCACGCCGGCGACGCGATCGAACTGGTAGTTGGAGATCGAATCGCCGACTAAGTCGGCGAACACCGCTGACGGCATCAGGAACGCGACGATCTCTTCGCGAGCGTCGCCCATCTTGGCCAGCAGCGTGTTGATGTTGGCGAACGATGCGTTGACCTTGGCGCCGGCGGTCTTGCCGCGGGCCATGCTCAGCACGTGCGACGAGATGTTCGACACGCCTGCGACACCGGCGGCGATCAGGTTGTTGCGAATCGCCAGGACCTTGGCGTCGGCGAACTGCTGACCGAGATTGATCATCGCCGAGTTCATGTCGAACTCGCGTCCGGCCTTTCGAGCCTGGATGTCTGTCACGGAAACCGGCCCGCAGCCCAGGGTCTGCCTGACCAGCTTGCCGCCGGTCATTTCCAGCTTCTTTATGTCCACCGTCGTTCCGGGACTGTCGTTATCGCGATGGCTGATCAGCGATGTCACGGGTTTCCATCTCGCCGTGTCGGTGAAGTCTCCGCCCAGGGCCATCTGCCTGGCCGGATCGCTTTCCAGGACAATCGCCCCGCCGGAAGCGGCGTTGAACAGATCGACCTGTTCGACGGTCCGCCGATACTCCTCGGCACGCAGCGTGTCCTTGTAAACCATATCCGTAGGTGCGCCAAATTCAGTAGTCATGCTTGTTTCCTTTTCGTAGTTCTAGTAATTCAGTTCCGAACGCCGCGAAGCCTTGTGCTAACGGCGTCGGGGGTTTCTACCGCTGCGTGCGAGCTGCACGAGAGCGGCCGGGCCGTGTCTGGCCACAAATTCGGCCTTGCG